>CBDEVQ010000100.1:0-70000 GCA_965243605.1 Flavobacteriales bacterium | reverse complement strand
TGTAAACCCTTTTTCTACATTCACAACCTTTAAATCAAATTTATTTAAAACAAATAATCAACTCAATACTTAAAACTCTATAAATCAATTTTTAAACAATAAAAAAAAATTATTCACTAAACATATTTGTTAAATCAATAAAATCTTGAACTGATAATCGCTCTGCTCTAAGTTTGAAAATATCCATTTTTTTCCACTCAGGATTTGTTAAAAATGGCTTTAGTGCATTTGATAATGTTTTTCTCCTTTGAGAGAAGGCTTGCTTTACAACTTGTCTGAATAACTTTTCATCACAAGGAAGTGTATAATTTTCTTTACGTCTTAAATAAATAACTCCACTATCTACTTTTGGTGGTGGATCAAAAACGTGTGGTAATACCGTAAAGCAATACTCTATATCATAATAAGCCTGAATTAAGACACTAATGACACCATAAGCTTTACTCCCAGGAGGTGAAGCAACGCGTTGAGCCAATTCTTTTTGGAACATCCCTCCTGCTTCTGGAATAAGATGTCTAAAATCAACTATTTTAAATAAAATTTGAGAAGATATGTTGTAAGGGAAGTTTCCAATGACAGCAAATTGTTCTTGAAACATTTCGTCAATTGGTATTCTTAAAAAATCTGCATGAATTATTTTACCATTTAATTCTGGGAAATTCACCATTAAATACTCAACAGATTCATTATCGACTTCAATAACGCGGACATTTTCTTTTCGTTGAATCAAATATTTAGTTAACACCCCCATACCAGGCCCAATCTCTAGAACATTATCATATCCTTCCCCTGTTAGGATATTCGCAATGTTCACACACACTTCTTCATCCTTTAAAAAATGTTGTCCAAATGATTTTTTTGCCTTAACTCTTTTATGATTTTCCATAATCTTATTTTAATTCTCTAACCCTTTACTTTTGCGATATTCCTTCCCAATCACATCAACCTCTTTATACCATTCTTCACCATATTTCGTAATTAATGGATTTTTCAGAAACTTATATACAGGAACTTTAAGCTCTTTACCTAAACTACATGCATCAGAACAAATATCCCATCGGTTGTATAGTAAGGATTCAAAAGTTGGTAGTTTTTGTACGCGGATAGGATATAAATGACATGATTCTGGTTTCAAAAAATTGATTTTACCATCTGCATGCGCATGTTCTATTCCACATCTAAGTGCTCCATCTTCTAAAAATTCAACATAAACACATTCTTTACCATTAATAAGTGGAGTCTCTAGCTCTCCGTCAATTCCTCTATCCGAGAATCCGTCCGACTCAACTTTATCTATAGATCTTTTAGGTAAGTATGTTTTAATGATATCCCAATTATCTTCAATTTGTAAAACTTCATCTTGCTTTAATGGAGCTCCACCATCCCCTTCAACACAGCAAGCACCTTTACAAGCTGAAAGATTACAAACAAACTCTTCTTCAAAAAGCTCTTCTGAGATTAATGTATTTTTATGTATTATCATTTTGCAAAACTACGGAATTAATAGAATCTAATCACTATTATATTTAAACGCATTAATATACCGCTACATTAATGGTTTAACAAAAAAAGGGAACTTGCTAACAAGTTCCCTTTTTTCTATTTATTAAGTATGTATTAAAGCTTTTGCTTTACCTCTACCATTTCATAGGCTTCGATAACATCATCAACTTTAAGATCATTAAACTTATCAATGTTTAATCCACATTCATATCCTTTAGCTACTTCCTTAACATCATCTTTAAATCTCTTAAGAGATCCTAGTTTACCAGAATAGATAACAATACCTTCTCTAATAATACGGATGTCGTTATTACGGTTAATCTTACCAGTTGTTACATAACAACCAGCAATTGTTCCAACTTTAGAAATTCTAAATGTTTCACGGATTGTAAGGTTCGCCACAACTTCTTCTTTAAAGTCTGGAGATAACATACCTTCCATTGCTTCTTTAACATCATTTATCGCATCATAGATAATTGAGTAAAGACGTACATCTACTTCTTCTTTCTCTGCAATCTTACGAGCAGAACCTGAAGGTCTTACTTGGAATCCGATAATAATCGCATTAGAAGCTGTTGCTAATAATACATCACTATCTGAAATTTGTCCAACCGCCTTATGAAGGATATTAACTTGGATAGATTCTGTTGATAATTTCTGTAACGAATCTGATAATGCTTCGATAGATCCATCAACATCCCCTTTCAGTATAATATTTAACTCTTGGAAATCTCCAACAGCTAAACGACGTCCAATCTCTTCAAGAGTAAGATGCTTTTGAGTTCTAATAGATTGCTCTCTTTGTAACTGCATACGTCTAGATGCAATAGATTTTGCTTCACGCTCATCTGTCATTACATTAAAAGTATCTCCAGCTTGAGGAGCTCCATTAAGACCTAAAATACTAACTGGTGTAGAAGGTCCTGCAGCATTTACTAACTGACCTCTTTCGTTATGCATTGCCTTAATCTTACCATAATACTGACCAGTAAGAATAAAGTCTCCAATATTTAATGTACCTGTTTGAACTAAAATGTTCGTAGTGTATCCTTTACCTTTATCTAAAGATGCTTCAATAATAGATCCTTTTGCTTTTCGGTCTGGATTTGCTTTTAATTCTAAAAGTTCAGCTTCTAAAAGTACACCTTCAAGCATACTTTCAACATTTAATCCAGTTTTAGCAGAAACATCATACGATTGATATTTACCTCCCCATTCTTCAATAAGTAAGTTTTCAGATGCTAATTCCTGCTTAATTTTATCAGGGTTAGCATTTGGCTTATCTACCTTGTTGATTGCAAAAATAATTGGAACTTCTGCAGCCTGAGCATGGGCAATTGCTTCTTTCGTTTGAGGCATAATTCTATCCTCTGCAGAAATTACAATAATTACAACATCGGTTACTTGAGCACCACGAGCACGCATGGCCGTAAAGGCTTCGTGACCTGGAGTATCAATAAACGTTATTGGTTTACCATTAGGTAATTTCACACTATATGATCCAATGTGCTGAGTTATTCCCCCAGCTTCACCAGCAATTACATTCGCTTTACGTACGTAATCTAATAAAGACGTCTTACCATGATCAACATGTCCCATTACAGTAACAATAGGTGGACGCTCTGTTAAATCTTCAGGATTATCAACAACTTCTTCTTCATCGATAGCTTCTTGAACATCTGCTGATACAAACTCAACTTCGAATCCGAATTCATTAGCTACAATAGTTAATGTATCTTTATCAAGACGTTGATTCATTGTAACCATTAATCCAAGCATCATACAAGATGATATTACATCAGTAATACTAACGTTCATCATGGTTGCAAGCTCTTGAGAAGTTACAAATTCTGTAACTTTAATCAATTGCTTTTCTTTTGCTTGTTTCTCTAGTTCTTTTTCATGTAAATCACGACGTTCTTCACGTTTTGATTTTCTATATTTAGAAGATCTAGATTTACCTTTATTCGTTAATCTATTTAACGTATCAGAAATCTTCTTTTGGATTTCTGCATCCGTTGGTTCCGCTTTAGCAACCTTTGGAGCTGATTTTGCATTTTTATTAAAACGCCCTTTACCTGCACCAGATCGGTTTTGGTTATTACCTCCACCTGGTCTACGATTGTTGTTTCTGTTATTTCCACCAGCACCCGGCCCTTTATTTTGAGCATTACCAGTGTTACCAGAAGCATTCGGATTTTTATTTATACGCTTACGCTTCTTTTTATCTGCTTCACTTTTCTTTTTACCGTGTGGGCTTGAAGATGAAGCAACCTTTTTAGCAGGTTTCTTAAATTGATTTAAATCAATTTTTTGTCCTGTAAAAGTTGGTCCAGAAAGCGTTTTAGCTCGAGCTTTAATAACCTCAGCTGGCTTATCAGCAACAGCTTCTTGTGGTTTTGCTTCTTCTGCTTTAGCTTTCGCCTTAGCACGCTCTTTCTCTTTTTCCTTTTCTGTAGAAGTTAATTTTTTTGCTAGTTCTTTTTTAATTCGATCTTGATCTTTAGAACTTGCGTTATTAAACTTCCCTGAATTTGAGGTCGACTTTATGTTGATTTTACCTAAAGACTTAACACCTTTTAAAGTGGCTCCTTTAGCTTTAACAACTTTGTCTTTTGAGTTTTCAGGTTGCTGATCAGACTTAACGTTTGATTTAGAAGAATCAGCATTTTGAGATTCTGATTTTGCTTTAATATCTGCTTTATTTTTATTACGAGACTTTTCAGAATTATCTGTCTTATTTGCAGTGGTCGAATCTGCTTTCGGCTTATTTACATTTTTCAAATCAATAATACCAACAGTTTTAATTCCTTTTACTTCAGCTTTTGCTACTTGAACTTGAGGATCTTTACTTTTCTCTTCAGATTCAACTACTGCTTTTTTCTCCTTATCAAAGAAGTCTTTTTGCAATTTGTTAAATTCTGCATCATGATTTACTTTCTCCTCAGGTTTCGGGCTGTCTGTTACGATATTACTATCTGCAACTTTCTCCTTACTATCTTCGGTAGTCTTTCTAGCTTGTTTCAAAGCTTCTTTTTCTTCAGCTTTTTTCTTAGAAACTTGCTCAGATTTCAGTTTCTGTGTATGATCCGATTTAAATGCCTGATTTAAAATATCATACTGTTCGCCAGTAATTTTCGTATTCGGACGGGCTTCGACTTCGAAACCTTTAGCAGCTAGCTTCTCCGTAAGACGATCTATACTAACGTTTAATTCTCTTGCAACCTTACTTAATCTCATATGTTTTCGACCTTTTGTTCTTTTTTTTGTGTTGTTTCTTACATGACTATCAATTTATTCAAATTCTGATTGTAAAATCGATTTTACTTCAATAATAGTCTCTTCTTCTAAATCCGTTCTATTAACAAGATATTCAGTCGATAATTCTAAGACACTTTTCGCAGTATCACAACCAATTTCTTTAAACTGATCAATTACCCATCCTTCAATCTCATCACTAAACTCTGTTAACACTACATCTTCGTCTTCAACATCTCTATAGACGTCAATTTCAAAATTTGTAAGTAAACCAGCCAATCTAATATTCGCTCCATTCTTACCTATGGCTAACGATACTTGATCTGGTTTTAAATAAACATTAGCTCTATTGTTTTCAAGATCTAATTTTATTGATGTTATTTTAGCTGGATTTAAAGCTCTTGTAATGAACAACTCTTTGTTTGGTGTGTAGTTAATTACATCAATATTCTCATTTCCAAGTTCTCTTACGATTCCATGGATTCGAGATCCTTTCATTCCTACACAAGCTCCAACTGGGTCAATTCGTTCGTCATACGATTCAACAGCAATTTTTGCTTTTTCTCCAGGGATACGTCTTACAGCTTTAATTGTAATTAAACCATCTGCAATCTCTGGAATTTCTTGTTCAAATAACTTCTCCAAAAACTCGTTTGCAACTCTTGATAAGATAATACGAGGTTTTGTTCCATTAATTTTAACTTCACTAACAATAGCTCTTATCGATTCTCCCTTACGGAAATAATCTGAGCGAATTTGGTTATCTTTTGGTAAGATTAATTCATTTTCATCATCATCAAAAAGAATAACTTCACCTTTACGAATATGGTGAATTTCTCCTGTAACAATTTCTCCAATTAATCCTTGATATTGTTTATATAAATTTCCGCTATCATGTTCTTGTAAACGTGAAATTAAATTTTGGCGCATAGCCATAATCGCACGTCTTCCAAAAGCCTCAATTTTCACTTCTTCAGAAACTTCTTCTCCTATTTCAAAATCTGGTTCAATCTTAACAGCTTCTGAATATGGAATTTCAGCATTCTCATCTTCTACATCTTCATCAGCAACTACAATTCGATTTCTCCATATTTCTAAATCCCCTTTTGTAGGATTCACAATAATATCGAAGTTATCATTAGACCCATACTTTTTTGTAAGCATCGATTTAAAAACTTCTTCGAGGATACTCATTAAAGTTACTCGATCAATATTTTTTGTTTCTTTAAACGTCGAAAACGAGTCGATTAGTGATATTTTATCCATAACAACGATTATTTGAAAGAAATTACAACTTTCGCAAGTTCAATTTCTGTATATAGTATTGATTTTGTGAAATCAACAGTTCTTTTTCCTTTACCTACTTCTTTTGGAACTCTTTCTTTCCAAGATAATACAATTTTTTCTTCATCTACCTCAATAAGCTGAGCCTTTATCATCTTAGGTTCACTTTTAAGCTTGACCTCAAGTGTTCTATTTAAGTTTTTCTTAAATTGACGGTATGATACTAAAGGTCGATCTAAACCTGGTGAAGCCACAAAAATAGCTCCATCTAATTCCTCTTCCTCTAACCATCTTTCAACCTTACGACTAACTTGTCGACATTCTCCAATAGTAATACCATTATCAGAATCCATTAATACTTCAATTTCGTTTCCGTTATTGATGTTTAATTCAACTAAAAATAGATGTGGTTCGGCATCTAAAATTTCATCTAGAATTGCCTGTATTTTATCCTTTTGTATCATATTGGGTATAAAAAGAGGGGACTTTTCGTCCCCTCACCTTTAGTTCCTTCCTAATTTTGCAGTACAAAACTACAAACTTTTAAATAATTAACAAAGTTTTTAGCATTAATACAATGGTTTTTACAGGAAATCATATCTTTTTTCATGTTATCCATTACCTAATTATATTATTCTATGCTTAAAGATGCTCTTGTAGCTCAACAACTTTCTTTATCATATACATCATTTCACGTCCAATTTCTTCAATTATGCTTGAATACTTCTCTTTTTGCTGATCTGTATTTTCAAACTTTTTAACGCTTTCATATGGCATATACAACCTATGGCTACATTCTTCTATTACAGGGCAATTTTTATCTGCTTCAGAACAACATATTAGTGCAATAAAATCAAATTCGGGATTGAATTCATCGTCATATAGTTTAGAAAACATGACATCTGTGGATTTATCATCTTCAGATTGAGAAATCAAATATCCTGGATTTTCAATATCATTTAGTTTTTCTATTGTAAATCCGTAATTAGATAGCTCTTTTACCATATTAGAATTAAAAGATGTTACTTCTGTTCCTCCAGAATAAACATTTAAAAAATCTAAATTATAATTTTGAGCAATAGACTGTATCCAAAGCTGACCAAGTTGACTACGAAGTGAGTTTTCTTTGCAAATGACGATCATGTCGACTTCGCCGTACTCATCATATTCATTAACTACTAATTCTGCCAAAGTATCTAACTCTTCTTTTCTTTGAGCAGGAATTAAATATGTTTGATCTTCTAGTTTATTTATTTTAGATACAATAGTATTAGAAATCATTGGTGTACTGTAAGTTAAAAATTACGTTATAAGTTAAAATATACTGCATTTTACAAAAAAAATGTCAGTTGTAAATGCCTTTTTATATTATTTTACTATGAAACTAATAATCAGCGTCATTTAAACATCTTACTTAGACCACAATCGGTCTTCTAATTTAAAATGCTCTATTAGCTTTGGTAAGACCATTATGTCATTAATATTTCTAGTAAAATAAGAATTATCTTTTATTTCTGTATTAAGATCAACTTCAAAAGAATCATGAGGCTTTGGTATTAATATATTCATATTCCCCTCTAAAAAGGTGATGGTTGGAATATAATCTCCATTGCTTAAACATAACTCTTCTATTGCACTCAACATTGTTGGCGATAAAATATAAAATCCTTCTTGTTCAGATTTCGTATAGATTTCAAAAATATCGTTAATCTTTGGATTTTCTAAAGTTATTTTCTTGTATGCTTTAACATTCACATTAAGATCTAACTTTTCAACCATGCTCTTTTGATGCTTTGGTAGTAAAATTAACTCTCCTTGAAAAGATTTATGAAAATCAGCCGTCATTAAAAACCCTCTATAAAATAATTTTTCTTCATTGGCTAGCTTTAACCAACCGATACTTTCAAATTCAAGATCCATAACTATACATCCTATAATTAGAATTGGATACACGATAAAGGATGTTAAGAATAGCAATATAAATTTTATCCAATTCTTCTCTATTCTGTAAAAATGTAATTCACTACATTCAATATCTACATCGGTAATTGATCCTTTTATATAATCTTCTCCAACTATTTTACTGTTTCCTTTAAAATAGCTCGATTTTAAAATACCACTCTTAAGTATATTATCTTTATCTGAATAATAAGGTTTGTATTCAAACGTTGAATTTATTGTTTTAAACAATTCGGGTAATACAACCGTCTTAACATGATCTGTAAAAGTGTGTTTTGGATTTGTACGACCACTTAAAAATCTTGCGAATAGCAATAAGCCAATAAACACAATCCATAATGGTGGTACAAATATAGCTACAGGTATTGTTAATATAATTAACACCTTTACTATCTTTATTAGTCGTAATGTTGTTTTTTTATAGCGGTTATAAGCTTTTATTTTCTCAAGTCTAAAAATCTCTAAATCTTTAACTACTTTGTCTAAATATAGACGTATTGAAGATTCCATATTAGGCAAACAATTGACTTACACTCGGATTAACTTTCTCTTCTGCTTGAACCTCAAAGTAAGTAAATGGCTGTAAACTTTTTGCCCCTGCAACAACATTAAGTGGTATTGACTCTATTGATTCATTATATTTAACGACAGATGAATTATAAGCACGCCTAGCAGCACTTATTTGCTCTTCTGTTTCATGAAGAACTTTCTGCAGATGCAAAACATTTTCATTGGCTTTTAAATCTGGATAATTCTCCATTGATATTTGGACTTTACCCAATAGAGTGGATAATGTATTTTCAAGTTCAAATCTTTTTTCTGAATGTTCATCAGTGCTTAACAGCTGAGTTCTAAGGTTTGTTAATTTCACTAATAATTCATCTTCGTGTTTCATATATGATTTTACACTCGAAACTATATTAGGTATAAGATCATACCTTTTTTTTAGCATTACATCTATTCCACTATAGCTATAATTAACTGCATTTTTTAATGAGACCAGTTTATTATTCATAACAATAAGCACTGGAATGGTAATAAAAAATATCGGAAATGTTATAAGTATTCCCCCAATTATAATAAGATAAGCCGTTGATTTCGACATGGTATTTTGTATTATTGGATTAATTCACGTTTACGTTTCTAATATATGATAAATTTAACAAATCTAATACACAATAAATTAAGTATTAATAAGGGTTAAAAAAAATAGCCATTACATAATTAAATGTAACGGCTATTTAATAATTACCTATCTAGTAGATATTAGAAGTCAAACTTTATTCCTTGAGCTAATGGTAACTCTGTAGAATAGTTTATTGTATTTGTTTGACGACGCATATAAGCTTTCCAAGCATCAGATCCTGATTCACGACCTCCACCTGTTTCTTTTTCACCACCAAATGCACCACCAATTTCGGCACCAGAAGTACCAATGTTTACATTAGCAATTCCACAATCTGAACCTTGGTGAGACAAGAACAATTCTGCTTCTCTTAAATTTGTAGTCATAATAGCCGAAGATAAACCTTGAGGCACATTATTTTGCATAGCAATTGCATCATCTAAGTCCGAATACTTCATAACGTAAAGGATAGGTGCAAATGTTTCATGCTGAACGATTTCAAATTCGTTCTTAGCTGCAATAATAGCAGGCTTCACATAACATCCACTTTCATAACCTTCACCTTCAAGAACTCCACCTTCAACAAGTACAGTTCCACCTTCAGCTTTAGCCTTAGATATAGAATCTAAATACATATTTACAGCATCTTTATCAATAACAGGTCCAACATGATTAGATTCATCTAATGGGTTACCTATTTTCAATTGTCCGTAAGCAGAAGTTAATTTTTCTACAACTGTATCGTACATAGAATCGTGAATAATTAAACGACGTGTAGATGTACAACGTTGTCCAGCTGTTCCAACAGCACCAAATACAGCACCAACAACTGTCATTTCAAGATCTGCATTAGGTGTTACAATAATTGCATTATTACCACCTAATTCTAAAATTGTCTTACCAAAACGTTTTGCAACTTCTTGCCCAACAATTCTTCCCATACGTGTAGATCCTGTTGCAGAAATTAATGGAACTCTTTTATCTTGAGTCATCCATTCTCCTACTTTATAATCACCGTTAATAAGAGAACAAATTCCTTCTGGAAGGTTGTTTTCTTTTAACACGTCTACCATAATGTTTTGACATGCTACACTACACATTGGAGCTTTCTCCGATGGTTTCCAAACACAAACATCTCCTGCAATCCATGCTAAAGCTGTATTCCAAGCCCAAACCGCTACTGGGAAGTTAAATGCAGATATAATACCTACAACTCCAAGTGGGTGGTACTGGTCATACATACGGTGAAGTGGACGTTCTGAATGTAAAGTAATACCGTTTAATTGACGAGATAAACCTACAGCAAAATCACAGATATCGATCATTTCCTGAACTTCACCTAATCCTTCTTGGTAAGATTTACCCATTTCGTAAGAAACTAATTTACCTAAGGCTTCTTTCTTAGCTCTTAATTTCTCACCAAACTGACGAACAATTTCTCCACGTTGAGGAGCTGGTAACATTCTCCAAGAAGAAAATGCGTCTTGAGCCTTAGCTATTATTGCTTCGTACTCGTCTTTTGTTGTAATAGAAACTTCTCCTATTTTCTTTCCATCTACTGGTGAATATGATGTAATATATTCTCCTGATTTATTTGAAAATTCTATACCTGTAGAAGTTCCGTTATTTTGAGCTCCTAAACCTAAAGTTTTTAAAGCATCGTCCATTCCGAACTGACTCATAGTGTCGTTATTGTTAAGATTAAAAAATGTGTGATTTTGAAAATCTACGCAAAGTTAATAGATTTTGGTTGAATGAGATAATTTACTTTTTGAATTCCACAATTCAGATCTAATTATCTAAAGAGAAATACTCAAAAAAAAACACTCTATAAAAATATAGAGTGTTTTTTAAGGCCTTAAGATTTATTTAAAAATGAGGTTATTTCCTCTATAACGTCTTTTCCGTTTACAATTAGAATTAATCCTACTACAATAAAGAATCCAAGTATTTGAGCGGTCTCCAATACCTTTTGAGAAGGTTTCTTTCTTGTGACCATTTCATACAATACAAACATTACATGACCTCCATCTAATGCTGGAATTGGTAATATATTTAAGAACGCTAACATAATGGATAGAATAGCTGTGATATGCCAAAAATATCTCCAATTCCATTCTGAAGGAAATAATTTTGTCATTTTTATCATACCACCAACACTCTTATATGCACCTGTCTCAGGGTTTACAATTTTTCTAAATTGTTTAATATAGTCTATAAAACTAGTGTAGGTCATTTTAAATCCAGCTGGAATAGCTTCTCCAAAAGAATATCTGTCGTGCTCTATTTTAAGAAGTCCTAACTTTTCTAACTCTGGAGATGTTGCCATATATTGCATTACTCCAAGTTTACCTTCGTTATTTACTTCTAGCTGCAATGTCATTTCCTTGTCTTCTCTTACAACATCAACTTTTACAGTTTGCCCTTTATATTTATTAAGGACATTTGCTACCATATCAAAATATTCTACAGACTCATCATTAATAGCCATAATTCTATCTTTGGCTTCAAGTCCTAAAGATTCATTAACGGTTCCATTAATAAAACCTTTAATTATGAAAGGCATTCTTGGTGCATAAAACACCTTTTGTTCGTCTTTAGCATTCTCTAATATTTCGATATAATTAATAGGGATATCCACTGCAATCTTCTCTCCTTGTCTATCTATGATTAAAGAGTCACCAATTACTATACTATTTAGAGCTTGCTGATAACCTAAAACAGGCTTACCATCTACTGACAGTATTTTATCTCCAGTTTGAAGTTTAATATGGTCTGCTAACTCTGGCTTCGTTATCCATAAACCATCTTTTAACGATTCCATAGGAATATAGTCTTTCCCCCAAACGGTTAGTATACCGATATAAATAATAATAGCTACAATAATATTTACAACAACTCCACCAATCATAATAATTAATCGTTGCCAAGCTGGTTTACTCCTAAACTCCCAAGGTTGAGGCGCTTTCTCTAATTGTTCGGTATCCATAGATTCATCTATCATACCCGAAATTTTCACATACCCTCCAAAAGGAATCCAACCTATTCCATATTCAGTTTCACCAATTTTCTTCTTCCAAATTGAAAATTTAGCATCAAAAAATAAATAAAACTTTTCAACTTTGGTTTTAAATAATTTAGCTGGAATAAAATGTCCTAATTCATGTAATATTACCAGTAATGAAATACTTAGAATAAATTGACTTACTCGAATAATTAAATCCATTTTTATTAATTCAATATATTTTGGGCGAAAATTCGCGTTTGTCTATCTGTTTCTATTAGCTCATCTAAAGTTGGCTTTTTAATAAATGAAACTCCATTCATCGCTTGTTCTATAACATCAGACATTCCAACAAAAGAAACTTTATCATCCAAAAATGCCTGTACAGCAATTTCATTGGCTGCATTAAGAATACATGGCATATTACCACCTTTTTCTATAGCATCAAATGCATATTGTAAATTTCTAAATGTTTTAAGATCTGCAGGTTCAAATGTTAGATTTGGATAATCTAAGAAATTAAATCTTGGCCAGGTTGTTTTTGGTCTAAATGGAAATGACATTCCATATAAGATAGGCAATTTCATGTCAGGAAGTCCTAACTGTGCTTTTATAGAACCGTCTTCAAATTGGACCAATGAATGAACGATAGATTGTGGATGTACGATAACCTCTATTTGATCATTTCTTAAATTAAATAACCATTTCGCTTCAATAACTTCTAACCCCTTGTTCATCATACTTGCGGAGTCTATAGTTATTTTTGCTCCCATAGACCAATTTGGATGCTTTAAGGCTTGAGCTTTGGTAACTTTCTTTAACTCATCGTATGACATTCCTCTAAAAGGACCTCCACTTGCTGTTAGAATTATTTTTTCAATTTTATTTTGGCTTTCACCAATTAAACACTGAAAAATAGCTGAGTGTTCAGAATCTACAGGGTTTATCTGAACTCCGTTTTTAATTGCAAGTTCAGAAATTATTTCTCCGGCAACAACTAAAGTTTCTTTATTTGCTAAAGCAATATTCTTTTTAGCTTCTATAGCCGCAATTGTGGGTTTTAACCCAGCGGCTCCAACCATTGCTGTTAAAACGACATCTACAGTATTCATTTGAACAACTTCACATAAAGCCTGATCTCCTGCGTATACTTTAATTCCTAAATCAAAAAGTTTATCATTTAAAGTATTGTAATGCGCTTCATTAGCTATTACAACAACATTAGGCTTAAACTCTAGGGCTTGTTCCAATAACAGATCAACGTTGTTACCTGCTGTTAATACTTCAATTTCGAAATGTTCTGGACATTCTCTTACAACTTCTAAAGCTTGTGTTCCTATAGAACCTGTTGAGCCAAGAATAGCGATGCGTTTTTTTGTCATAACGACAAATTTAAGATTTCATTTATAAACATCGCATAGTTCGGATTCATTTTAATTAAATTACCCTAACTATATTATCAATTTAAGAAATGGGTAATACAAGTTTAACTTTAAATGTATTATTGGATTGATGAAGCGTTAATTGGCTTTTACCTTTATAAACCAATTCTAACCTTTGCTTTAAATTCTCTATACCTATTTTATGAGATTTAATTGTAGATGAAGAATTTAATTCATTTTCAGATTCAAAATATATATTATTTTCTACTTGATATATATTGAATGATATTTCAGATTTATATCGTTGACTAACGCCATATTTAAAGGCATTTTCTACAATAGGAATAAAACATAATGGTATGACCACTATATTTTTATAATTGCCTTTTCTATTAAAAACAATAGGATAATCGTCTCCTAATTTTAACCGTTGTAAATCAATAAAGTTTTCAATAAATATTAACTCTTTTTCTAAAGGCACTAGAGACTTACTACCCTCATACATCGGGTATCTCATGAGCTCAGAGAATTTAAGTATTGCATTTGTTGTTTGTGTTGCATTTTCTTCATCAGATAATGCGTACAACATATTTAAGGAATTAAATATAAAATGGGGGTTTATTTGTGCTTGTAGATAATTTAGTTCTGCTTCTTTATACCGCTCTCTTGCCTCCTTGGCTTGTTGTGCATTACTTAAAGCTAACTTTGTAATTCCCCTTCCTAAACTTGCGAGTATAATAATTAGGTACATGGTGAAAACTATATCTTCAAATTCTTCATGATCTAACCTAAAATCCCATCCAAATTCTATTAGTATTTGAAACACAAATATGCTTAGGCCTGAGCAAAGAAAGTAGCTTAATGCTAAATAGATGATATATTTCAACCAACTTTTTAACGTAATATATTTTGGAATTAAATATTGACTATTCCAATAAAACAGAATTAGAATAAAGGGTATTAGAATAAAAGCTTCATCAAAATACGTTATATCATCATGGAAAATAAGATCTGTCAATCCATAATACAACCCTGTTAAATCAAAGCTTATTTGAAAAAATATTAACCATGCTACAATATGTACCCCAACAATAATTCGTTTTAATAAACTCGATTTTAAATCGTTATATTGTAACATGGAAATTTATTTTATTTACAAACTAAATGGACACTTTAATTATTTTCATCAAGGTATATCCTGAGTTATTATCTCCGGCAACTGAATCTGCTATATTACGGCTTAAACTATTACTAAAAGAACCGTCGGATGAATTCGATGTATCAAAATCTCCTGTATATTTTCCTGAGGTATAAACTTGTGAAGAAATATCTTCAGGAAATGCAATCTGCGTTATTAATAACGATTTATTTTGGGCATCCTTAATTTCTACATGTAAATGAGGTGCTCTACCAGGGTACCATCCTGGGTAAATACTTACAAATGTAGCTTCCCCATTTATGTCTGTCACCTGTCTTCCTCTCAAGAAATGTTTGGTTGTAAAGTCGCCCTCTTGTTGGTTGTTGTATTCAGAGTAATTCCCATGCGCATCGCACTGCCAAACATCCACAGAAACACCTTCAACAATTTCACAGTTGTTATTGATGTCTTGAATAATAAACCGAATAACTAAAGGAATACCTTCGCGATCTCCAATGATGTTAGACTTTACCATATCTGCAGGGGATTTAATTGGAAATGGCCCTGCAATTTCTTTAGGTGTAGATTTACAAGTAGAAGAACCAGATGAACTATCATCATCACTTTTAGAACACGCACTTAATAGAGCTGGTGAAGCAATTAAAGAGCCGAATCCTATAAGCCCTGTTTTAATAAATGACTTCCTTTTCATAACCTCATTATTTTAATTAATACTTCTGCTTACTAGTGTTTATAAGTTCCATCGGGTAATACTGTTGGAAGTTTATAAGTCGAGTTTGTTAATAGTTGAAAGACATCTACATCTGTACTCTCTACAAGATCTTTAGTATTTAATTTCCACTCGTTATCAATTTCATTTAATCGATTCTCTTGCGCTCCTAATATTGAAGACATAGCCCAATAAATATATTCTGTTGCCATACAATTATAATCGCAAGTTTGGTCATCATAACTATACCAAGCATTTGTAGGGTATGGAGCAGGAATAGTCTCAAAATGACCTCCCCTAGCTACGTCCATAGCATTAGTAAGTGTTGTTCCAGAATATTCACCAAATATATTTGGATAGGCTTGTGAATATCCAGATGCGGTAATAATATGCCAGATTTCCTCTAGTGTAGCATCGAAATTTCCTGTATGGCCATTGGTGTGCCAACTTGGAATGGTTTCATCATTACCTAAATCTTGTCCGATTCTTCCAACTGGAAAAGTATTTGGAAAGTCCGATTCTGATTTCCACATGATGACAAAGGCTTTATTCTCTAACATTTTATCTAATACCGCCATATTATCAATAATGCCATCTTCATTATTATCTAAATATTGAGCCATTACATTGGCTGCATGTAATAATTTAACATCTTCAACTTTAGGCACAGCATAAATATCTATTCCAAAAACAGATACTTTCCTATTAAAACTAATAAGTTCAGCATCTGTATTCTGAACAATTGTGAAATTTGGATCGTTTCCTGAGTTTACGATTGTTTTTGAAGAACTTCCTTCTTTTTTACATGCTAGTATAAAAAAAGATACTATAGCTAACAACGTATATTTCATATCATTTCTAATTAAGGGTTAATACAAAGATAACGACGGACGGTTGTACAAATTACAACATTAAATTATATAATAGACTTAGCCTGAGAAATGTGTAGACTAAAGCATTAAATGTGTAGACTAAAAATTAATTAAGAACTTTTAGAACATCTTCTTTATAATACTCACCAATAGGCAAAACTTTCTCACCAATATATAATTCGTTTTTTTGAAATTGAGTAATCTTTGATAAAGCAACAATAAAAGATCTATGAATCCGTATAAACTGATTTTCTGGTAGTTTGGTTTGAATATTCTTTAAATTTAAACGTGTTAACAACATTCGTTCTGGAGTATAAACTTTCACATAATCTTTACATCCTTCTATATACATAATATCACTAAACTTTAACCTTATCGTTTTATATTCAACTTTTAATAAGATGCTATCTTCTAAATCTTTTGTTTCCTGATGTTTTAAATTATGTAAATTATGTGCTTTATTAACGGCTTTTAGAAAACGCTCGAACCGAATGGGTTTTAGCAAATAATCTACAACATCTAATTCATAACCTTCAAGTGCATATTCTTTAAAGGCTGTTGTAAATATTATTATTGGACTATTCTCTAATGATTTTATTAATTCAACACCACTTATATCTGGCATTTCAATATCAATAAATAAAACATCAATACGTTTCGAATTAAGTAATTCTAACCCTTCAAATGCATCGGTTGTTGACAACATCAATTTTAAGAATGGTATTTTTTTTACAAACCTTGTTAAAATATCTACGGCAGGCTTTTCATCATCTATTATAACAACATGTAATGGTTCAGGCATACTTAACAGTTCACTAATTCAACAATCATTATGAGTTTCTCAAAGATATAAAACTCTACATACTTTCATTTCGTATAAACCAAATCTATTCAACATACAATTATTGCTTTAATTTCTCTATATTCAACTCTTATATTCGATATGAATAATAAGCTATGTTTTCAATAAAGAATGAAGATTAATCGCTTAGAAAAATTTAAATTTGTTTAAATTGATAAATAAAAAAGAATGTCTAGAGTTTTAACAGGAATTCAAAGTAGCGGTATACCACATTTAGGAAATATTTTAGGTGCAATTATACCAGCATTAAAATTAGCCGAAAACCCTAGTAACGAATGTTTATTCTTTATTGCTAATTTACATTCACTAACTAGTACAAAAAATTCTGATTTAGTCAGAGAAAATACATATGCTACAGCTGCTGTTTGGTTGGCATTTGGATTTGATACGGATAAAAACATTTTATACCGTCAATCAGATGTAGCTCAAGTGACTGAATTAACTTGGTATTTAAATTGTGTAGCTCCATATCCTATGTTAGCTAATGCACATTCTTTTAAAGATAAAGCTAGTAATTTATCAGATGTTAATACTGGACTTTTCACGTACCCCGTTTTAATGGCTGCAGATATATTATTATATGATGCCGAAGTTGTTCCTGTTGGTAAAGACCAAAAGCAACATTTAGAAATGACTAGAGACATTGCTGGTTCTTTTAATCATCATTATGGAGATACATTTGTTATTCCAGAATCGAAAATAGATGAATCTGTAATGACCGTACCTGGTATTGATGGTCGTAAAATGAGTAAATCATATGGAAATTTTATAAATATTTTTCAAGAAGATAAGCCTTTACGTAAGCAAATTATGAAAATTGTTACGGATGCTACGCCTATGGAAGACCCTAAGGATCCGGATACTTGTAATGTTTTTTCTATATATAAACTTCTTGCTACAGACGAGCAAATTTTAAACATGCGTAATAATTATACTGGTGGTAATTATGGTTATGGTCATGCAAAACAAGCTTTATACGAAATAATTATTGATGTATTTGAAGAACCTAGAGCGAAGTTTAAAATGCTTATGGATGATAAAGTATTAATTGATGCTGTTTTAGCAAAAGGTGCTAAAAAAGCAAATTCAATTGGTGACAAAGTTTTAAGTAGAGTAAGAACACAATTAGGATTTGAATAATGAAAGTTGCTATCATTTTATCAGGATGTGGAGTTTATGATGGATCTGAAATTCAAGAAAGTGTCTTAACTTTCTTATGCTTAAATCAGGCCGGACACCAATATTCATGTTTTGCTCCAAACAAAGAGCAACATCATGTTATTAATCACATGACAGGAGAAGAAATTAATCAATCTAGAAACTGTATGATTGAATCTTCTAGAATTTCTAGAGGAGAAATTTCTGACCTTTCAACATATAATCCTTCAGATTTTGATGGACTAATTATAATTGGTGGATTTGGTGCCGCTAAAAATTTAACTCAATGGGCCTTTAGTGGTAAAGATGGAGATATAGAGGATGTTGTTAAGCAAGCCATAATAAATACTCTAGACAGTAAGAAAAAGTTAGTGGCCATGTGTATGGGACCTACTGTTGTTGCTAAAGCTCTTGAAAACTCAAACTATAATGCTATTTTATCGGTAGGAAGTATTAATGAATCTTCTCCTTATGATATTAAAAGTATTCATGAGCAAATGGAAAGTTTAGGTGCAACTTGTAAAAATGCTTCTAAAACAGAAATTGTTTCTGATCTTGATTTAGGCATTACATGTGTTCCTGCTTATATGATGGATGCTAACATTAACGATATCTATTTAAATATTAAACAAGGTATCGATCAATTATAAAACAACTTGCATAACTTTAACCCTTCCTACATGTTCCAATTATTGTAGGGATTCAATAACTACTATTATATTCTATACATATTATGTCTACTGAAAAGCAATTAATTTACGATAAAGCATATATGCGAATGGCATTAGAATGGGCTAAACTCTCATACTGTAAGCGAAAACAAGTTGGTGCACTTATGGTTAAAGATAAAATGCTAATTTCTGATGGGTATAATGGAACACCTTCAGGGTTTGAAAATGTTTGTGAAGATGAAGATCATTATACAAAATGGTATGTTTTGCATGCCGAAGCAAATGCTTTAACAAAAGTTGCTAAATCTACTCAAAGCTCAGAAGGTTCCACCTTATATGTTACTTTATCTCCTTGTAAAGAATGTAGCAAACTTGTTTTACAAGCCGGTGTAAAAAGAGTGGTGTATTTAAATGGATATCGCGATACATCTGGGATAGATTTATTAAAACGTGCGGGAATTATTGTTGATCAATTACATTTGGAAGAATAAAATATATGCATACTAAAAACTCTTTACCTATCTATATAGCATTTGCTGTAGTCATTGGATTCTTTTTAGGCTCCAAGGTTCAAAATTCTGACACTACAAATACCTTTGCTGCTAATGGTAGCAAATTACATAAGTTGGTTAAGGCTATTGAAAACGACTACGTAGATCAAATCAATGTTGATAGTATTGTAGAGTTAAGTATGGGTGAGATATTGGATAAACTAGATCCACATTCAAATTATTTCCCGGCCGAAGACATGAAATCTGTCACTGAAAACATGCAAGGAAATTTTGAAGGTGTAGGAATAGAATTTCAATTATTTAGAGATAGTCTTGTTGTCATTAACCCTATTATAGGTGGGCCTTCTGCAACGGCTGGAATACTAAAAGGTGATCGAATTACTTGGGTAGATACGTTTAAGGTATCTGGTCGTAACATTACGAATAAACAAATTATTGATAACCTTCGTGGACCTAGTGGTTCTAAGATTACAGTTCACGTTCAACGTGGAAACGATTCTCTTTCTTATGATGTATTTAGAGGTAAGATACCAATTACTAGTGTTGATATCTCATATATGATAACAGATGATGTAGGTTATATTAAAATTAATAGATTTTCTGCAACAACCATAGATGAAATCTCTGAGCACCTAAATAGATTAAGACAAATGGGTACAGAGAAATTAATTGTTGATTTACGTGGAAATCCAGGAGGATACCTTAGTGCTGCTGTTGCACTTTCTCAGTACTTTTTGAATAAAAGTGAACTCATTGTTTATACAAAAGGACGAAATAGACCTATTAAAAAATATTTTGCAGAACGTTATGGTCGATTTGCAGATAAGCCATTAGTTATATTAGTTGACGAAGGATCTGCTTCCGCAAGTGAAATTGTTGCTGGTGCAATACAAGATAACGATAAAGGAACTATTGTTGGAAGACGTTCTTTTGGAAAAGGATTGGTACAAGAAGAGTATAAATATAGTGATGGAACTGCATCAAGAATAACAACGGCAAGATACTATACACCATCTGGTCGTTCAATTCAAAGGTCATATGCCAATGGAGATAAAGCCTATTACACCGAAATATTAGACCGACAAAAACAAGATGAGGATCAATCTTTAGATTCTAATCTTATTATTCCTGATAGTTTAATATTTAAAACTAAAAGCGGAAGAACAGTTTATGGTGGTGGTGGAATTTATCCAGATGTCTACGTTCCTACAGACACCAATTTGTATCGTTATCAATTAAATTTGATATTTTCAAACCGCATTCTACGTACAGTAGCTTTTGAATATGTTGATGGTAATAGAGCCTTTTTAGACAAAATGGGTATTACAACTTTTGTAAATTCATTTACAATAGATGATTTCCTTTGGAGGAAAGTTATTGACTTATCTAAGGATAAAGAAATAATTTCTAGTGACTTTAAGTTTAGTAAACGAGAGAAAAAATTCTTAATAGAACAATTAAAAATAAGTATCGGTAGTAGAAACTGGTCTAATTCAGGTTTATATAGAACACAAAACTCTACCGATTCTGATGTATTGAAAGCTTTAGAAATATTAGAATATGAAGCATCTTAATCCTTATAATCTATTATATATAGATATCGAAACTGTAAGTCAAACAGCTTCATTTTCTGATATCGATTCAGAAATGCAAGAATACTTTGCACAAAAAACGGCGTATCAACGAAAAGACGACTATAGTCCTGAAGAATTTTATGATCGTGCTGGGATTTGGGCAGAATTTGGGAAAATTGTATGCATTAGTATCGCCTACCTTGCTAAAATAAACAAAGAGAACCAGCTTAGGTTTAGATCATTTTACGGACATGATGAGCAAATTCTCCTAGAGGAGTTCGCTGACGTATTGTCAAACTTCTCCAATTATTCATTTTGCGGTCATAATATTAAAGAATTTGACCTTCCTTTTATTTGTAGAAGAATGTTAATTCATGGAATTCAATTGCCATATCAACTGGATTTAGCAGGGAAAAAGCCATGGGAAATAAAACATATAGATACGCTTGATCAATGGAAATTTGGAGATTACAAGCACTACACTTCATTAAAATTATTGGCTAAACTATTTAACATTCCAAGTCCAAAAGATGATATTGATGGAAGTGAAGTAGGTCGTGTGTATTGGCAAGAAAATAACCTAAAAAGAATCGCAATATATTGTGAAAAAGATGTTGCTACAACTGCTCAACTGGTATTAAAATGGAAAAACCTTGCGTTGCTTTCAAATGAACAAATTATTTACTCAGACTTTAGTTAAAATTACACTAACTTTTCTTTTAAATAATTCCCTAAACTCATAAATGCCATTACCAACAATAGTATTCCTAAACCAGGTAATAGTGCTAAGTATGCTTTATCTAGAACGATATATGAATAGTGGTCTTTTATCATTTTCCCCCATGTAGGTATTGGTGATTCTGCACCTATTCCTAAGAAACTTAAACCTGCTTCTAATAATATGGCCGTTGAAAAATTGGCCGCACAAATGATAATTATTGGATGAAAAACATTGGGCAGTATATGGTTTTTTATAATTCTGAAATTTGAAATCCCTAAAGTCTTAAGTGCTAAAACATATTCTTTTTCACGTTCAACAATAACTTTCCCTCTTAATATTCTGGCCACTTCTACCCACATTGTTAATCCAATGGCTAAAAAAACTTGCCACATTCCTTTCCCTAAAGATAAGGTGATCGCAATAGCAAGTAGTAAGGTTGGCACAGACCACATTACATTTACTAACCACATAATTGCTTTATCAACCTTTCCTCCATAATATCCGGCCAACAATCCTAAAAAGGTTCCAATCAATAATGAAATTAAGATGGATATAAAACCTGCCATTAAAGAGACTCTAGAACCCAATATTAACCGACTTAAATAATCTCTTCCAAATCGATCTGACCCTAAATAAAAGCTTTTCTGAACAATATTTTCTTGAATATTATCCGAATACAACTCCTTCGATTGGATTCGCATGGATTTCCCATCCATATTTAAGACAACAAAATCATCTTTTATTTCAATCTCATCAAATTCTTTATAACTACCGTCTTTTATTTGTATCTGATTAATTACAGTTCCAGGTTTTTGGGTTGCGAGCGCTATATGCATAGTATTAGCATGCTCAGTTTGATCAGGAATCCACCATGAAGCTGTTATAGACATAAAGATCATCGGGATGATAATTCCCAATGCAAAGTATAATTTAAAAGGTGATGATTTTTTCATGCTTTAGCTACTCTATTTTTCCAAGTAAATCTTTTAAAAAATGATAAAATCCCAATACTTATTACATAAAGAGGATAACTTAACGCCAAAGTTAAATAATCAAATTTCAAAAATCGTTTATCAAACTTTTTATAATGTGTATATACGACCGTATAATCAATAATAAATTTGATACCCATGCATATTAACACCTTCCATAATGGATACCAAATTAATAAACATAAAATGAAAATTAAGCTAACAGACCATAAACTAAAAAGAATACTCGGTAGAATCATTTTAATATTCTTATAATATTTAATTTTAGAGCTCCATCTTAAACGTTGTTGAATAAAACTTCCTAACCCAATTTCCGCTTCGGTTTCAACCATAGCTTCACTCGAATTCGCATAAGCTATTCTAAATTTATTACGAATTAAGAAATCCAAATAAAACACATCATCACCACTAATATATCGTTCAGTATTTCCTTCCAATAAATACTTATTATATATCTGCTTACTCGTCATAATATTAGCACCATTACACATAAATGGCCAATTGGCTTCTGTACTATATGCTGTAATAGATTGTAAAACACTAAATTCTAAAGCCTGTAATCTTAAAAAAAAATCCGTTGATTCTTTGTACCACACAGAACCAATAAGTAAATCTGTATTTTTCTTATTGAATAAATAAGCCATTTGACTTATCCAATACTTATGGGGTATACAATCTGCATCTGTAAATAATAATTGTTCATACATTGCTTCAGAAACACCCATTCGAAGTGCAGACTTCTTACCTTGTTTATCCAACAAATCAATACAATTAATATTATATTGAGTAGTCTTTTTCCAATCTTCTATAATTTGTACTCCATTGTCATGAGAATGATCATTAATTAATACAACTTGAACCTTATCTTTATCAATCATTAATTGATCTTCTAATGCAGAAATTAATGGTATAATATTTTTACTTTCATTTCTAAAAGCAATAATAATAGAAACGTTACCTCCAAAACCTTCAGATTGAAATAATGGTTCCTTTTTAGACTGACTTAAGAATAAATAGACCCAAAATATAATACATAAACTAACTACTATAATCATATTTCTTTAAACCTAATGCTATTAAAGCAGGTAATACAATGTTCATAATCCACAATAAAATTACAGAAAGTACAAAGCTTTCCCAAGATAATAGATTAATATCAATTAATTCGAATATCGCTGATTTCATAAAGATTTCTGTCCCAAAAATATGTGGTAATAATGCTCCTAAACTATGGATCAGCACAAGTACATTTACCAGCTTAAACTTTATTGTAAACAAACCTAATATCATAACAATAATTCCATGTTGAACAGAGTATGTTATTATCCTAAATATATTTAAAACAACTAAATACACATATTTCCTAATACTTGGTATTAACAGATATAAGAGGATTACGAAAACACTTCCAATAAGCAAAATATGAATTATACTTAAGTGATCTTTCCAAACAACATAACTTAAACCAAATGTAAATAAAAATGAGATTGGCTTAAACACATAATGGATACTCGCACTTTTATAAACTTTAATATCGTTTTGAGCTTTTAATAATATTCGACGAGCTGGTATTTCTCCTATTCTACTCGGTGTAGAAATTGAATATAATAAGCTTTTCCAGTTCATATATAAGGCTTCTTTGATACTTATTGTTATTCCCTCTTTAACTAGAATATAACGCCATATAATAGCATCTAATACGTGATTAATTATAAAACATAATAATAAGATTAGCCAAAGATATATTGAATGAGAAAGTACAATCTCGATATCTAAACTATCAACATCTAATTGACTAAACTTATAGCTAAAAATGATGATAGCTAAAACAGGTAATACCCTACCAATAACTTTAGAATAATCTAGAAGAGTACTATCAAAAGATTTTAGATATTTGTAAAAACGATTCATTTGAAAAAGGAGCAAATAATATTAGGAATAGATCCAGGAACTACAATCATGGGGTTTGGAGTATTAAAAGTAACAGGTAACAAACTTGAGGTATTAGAACTTAATACGGTTATGCTTCATAAACTTGGTGATCATTACTTAAAATTAAAAAGAATATTCGAAAAAACACTTCTTATTATTGACCAATATCATCCTGATCATTTGGCTATAGAAGCGCCTTTTTTTGGAAAAAACGTACAATCCATGTTGAAACTTGGACGAGCACAAGGTGTTGCTATGTCTGCAGCCTTATATAGAGATGTTCCTTTAACTGAATACGCACCAAAAAAAATTAAACAATCAATTACCGGATCAGGTAATGCCAGTAAAGAGCAAGTCAGTTTTATGTTAAAACAAATGTTAAACCTTAAATCTGTACCTAAAGATTTTGATGCTACAGATGGTTTAGCTGCAGCAGTCTGTCATTATTTGCAACAAAAAAACCCAACTTCAAGCGGTAAATCGGCTTCCAGTTGGGCTAGTTTCATCAAACAAAATCCTAATCGTAAATTATAAATTCTGTATAATTTTATATTGAATTCCTTCCATTTCTTCTTTAGAAAAAGAGAGTTTTGGTTTTGCAAAATTCATATCAGAAACAGAATTCATAGGGATTAAATGAACATGTGCATGTGGCACTTCTAATCCAATAACTGAAACCCCTATCTTTTTACATTCAAAACTTTTCTCCATGGCCTTTGCCACTTTTTTAGAAAACACATGCAATTCAGCCAATTTATTATCCTCTAAATCAAATATGTTATCTATTTCTTCTTTAGGAATTACTAAACAGTGACCTTCCGCTATTGGGAAGACATCTAAAAAGGCAAGAAAATTATTATCTTCTAATATCTTGTATGCGGGAATTTCTCCTTGTATAATTTTAGTAAATATAGATGACATACCTCTAAGATCTTGTTATTTCTAAAATTTCAAGTTGGATAACTCCAGCAGGTACACTTATTTCTGCAATATCTCCCACAGACTTACCTAATAGACCTTTACCTATAGGTGATGATACAGATATTTTACCTGAAGCCAAATCTGCTTCAGATTGAGAAACTAATTTATATACCATTTCCTTATTGAGTTTCACATTTCTAATACGAACATTAGATAAAATAAATACTTTAGAATTATCTAACTGAGATTCGTCTATAATACGAGCGGTAGCGTATGTTGCCTCTAACTGAGCAATTTTCATTTCTAACATACCCTGAGCTTCTTTGGCAGCATCATATTCGGCATTCTCAGATAAATCTCCCTTATCTCTAGCCTCTCCAATTTGCCTAGAGACGTCAGGTCTCATCACAAATTTTAAATGATCCAATTCGGCTTTTAATTTCTCAAGCCCTTCTTCTGTATAATATGATATGTTACTCATAGTTCGTATTTTAAATAATTCTGAAAACAAGAAAAGAAGACCTTATACTAAGGTCTTCTTTTACAAATATACAAAATCTTAACTTAATCTTATAACTGTAAGTTGATTCCGAAAGCGTTTGGTGCGTCTAACGGATCAGCTGAACGGAAAGAATAAGAAAGACTAATTTGTTTATCCTTAGCAATTCCATAAGGTACTATGAACTCAAATCCTGCAGATAAACCAGTTAATGCAGTTGTTCTACCATTATCGTAATCACTAAAAATATCAGATTGGTAATCATATGCAGCGTGAACCTTTAACATCGATTCATACCCATACTCAACACCAATAGATATATTATCTTTAGTAAATGAGTTCGATGCAAATGCTAATGATGGAGTTACACGGTTCTTATCATCTAATAAGAAATCATATGATCCACTAATAATCATTTGAGTCGGTAATTCAAAATCTGCAGCTCTATATTCATAAGACTGATCGAATGCAGAACCAGTTGTTGATTTATTCGTTAAACGAATATCATCACCATCTCCTGAAAAACTCATTTTTGTTCCAATATTTTTTAATGCAATACCGAATTTAATTTCGTCATTTTCACCAGTAAAATATTGAACACCTACATCTACAGCAACTCCTGAAGCACTTAATTCTGGAGTAGATTCATTAACAACCTTTATGTTAATACCTCCTGAAATAGATGTTGTGAAACTTTTAGAATATTGAAATCCTATTATTGTGTATGAAGGACTAAATGTACCTAAACTTCCTCCTGGGTTATCTGTAGTCGTTCTAAGAATATCACCGAAGTTCATATTCATTAAAGTAATACCCATTACAGATTCATCATTTAATCTAAATGCTAACCCGACATTTGTAATGGAAATGTCACTAAACCATGAAGTAAATGACCCTCCAACCTCAAATTGAGATGTAATACGAGCCATACCTGCTACATTTAAATGTGACGCTTCAATTCCACGAATACCAGCAGCAGAAGCCAATCCCCAACCAGATGAACCAGCCCAAGGGTTAATAAGCAACTCACCAGCACCAGCTTGACCAGCACGTTGTTCATTACCTGCAAATGTAGATACACTTGCAAGTAACGATAAACTAACTACCGATAAAGTCTTTGTTATATATTTTGATATTTTCATCTTTTATCTTTTAGTTAAGAGTCTATTAGAATGTGTCTAAATCAATTGGACGTAATGATCCGAACCACTTAATTGTACGTTCTGCCGTTGGAGTTTTAATATGGATAATATAAATTCCAGAAGCAATAGATATACCGTTTAAGTTCTTTAAATCCCAATCATAATCTCTACCTTCAGCGATATCAGCTTGTTTAATCAATACACCATCAACTGAATAAATAGATACTTTAGAATTCTCTGGTAAGTTCATAATTCGAACTCTATGATCAATTTGGTTTGTTTCGTATGCACTTCCTCCATAATATGGATTTGGTACTACACCAACTAAATCAATTGGATCATCTAAGTTAAGATCTTCAACAACATTTGTTACCTCTAAATTACCTGTACTAAAGTTATAAATTGGTAAAGTATTGTTAATTAATGAAGCCTCATCTGTACAAACTGGACTATATCCATCAGTACTCCAACTCTTAAAGTTTTGAGAAATATTGATATCAATTGCAATTTCCGATTCATTCATATCGTTCCCTTCAACTCTCATTGGAATAGAAGCCCAAGAAACATCGTAGAATAACTCAGTTAAATCACCAGCAGTTACCGTTTTACCTTGCTCAATTCTATCAAGAATTCCTGCAATTAATCCGAATTTCGGGTGCTGTGTTTGATCACTACCAGCATACTTTGTGCTATTAACATATAAGTAATGCTTACCACCTAAACTAGCTCCAGTATATGTCAGGTTACCGTTGTTATCGAAAGAACCATTAAAATCAGGACCACGTTCTACGTGTGTAGGATTGAACATCATATCGTTACCATTATTGATTGAATCCAATGAATTCTCACCAAACATCATGTTTAAACGAATACCAGAGTTTTTATCAATTGCATATCCAGGGAACCAAGACCAACCTTTTCCAGTTCCATCAGGATTACCATCCTTACCTACTGAAGATTCAGCTTTAATTCTCTTTAATCTTGATGGTCTAGTATCATATTCACTTAACTCAATTACAGGAACTCTAGTCCATAAACTCTCATCTGGAGTAAATACAATCTTTACAGATGGTAATTGTTCAAAAGTTCTGTATTCTTGATTACTATTAGCTATATCACCAATCTCAGCAACAAGGTGCGAAGATCTATATCTTGGGAATCCATCTTTTGCATTTGTTAATGCATAAGGAGCCCAACCACCATTAATTACATTCTCATAAATTGAATTTGGATCTGCCCATGGAGATACTCTTCGAACTGAATCTAATATAGCATCAATTGTAATATAGTTAGAATATAACTCTCCATCATCTCCTGTTACTTTAACATTTTGAGTTCCAGAAGTAATCCAGTTACCAAAGTTTGGTGCATCTGTATCTTGGAAGAACGTTAACCATTGATCAGCAGGATTTTCATAAACAATTGAAGAACTAATAAATCCATTATTTGACGTACGAGATGTACCAGGCTCTTCTGAATTAATATTAACATCTACAGCTAATCCCCATTTAGGAATAATTTGCTCGTTATTTACACTTACTGCTAATTCAGAGTATACAGTATCCGCTTCTCCAGTTCCAGGATTTTGAATTAACATCCAAGTTGAATTATCTGTAATTACAGAATCTGTACCTTCAGATAAAATCATGAATGAATAATCAGCGTCAACTAATGTTGCAGGATCAATAACATAAATATTTAATGGTCCTTTATCTTCTTTATACGTTACTTCTTTTGCACAGAAGTTAGTAATAATTTCACTTTCAGAATCTGTTGTAAATTCTAATTCTCTACCATTAGATCCACTACCTTGAATTCTTGTAACTTCTGGTGAAGACCCATAAGCACCACTTAAATCTCCAGTTCTTGGATGTGGTCTTGCTTCATAAACTTTAATATTTTTACGACCTGCTTTATATGGTGCTTTTTGACCAAATGAATTAGGTAGGAAAATATTACCACCAAATTCTACATCTGGCTGATAAGGCATAAATTCATTATATCCATATGCAATAGCCATAAAGTAATACGTCTTAGTATTAACTAATCTTGTATCTCCAGTTGCAAATGCATCTGCTTTAATAGAGAATGAATGACGTAATCCAGTATTATCAGCTTTAATAGTTTTGTCTCTAGGAACAAATGCATCTAAATCTGCATCAAATTCATAGTTAATTAATTTTCCGATAGGATTATTTAAATCAACATCTCCATTCTGATCTTTTCTATAATTTACTAAATCAGAATAACGAATTAATCTTGCTTTATCTTCATCATATAAATCCGAAGACGTTACAGTTGGATCTGCTAATTGGAATAATTGGTATCCCTCAAAGTGATACTTGTTATCTTCTACAGTATAATCAGCAGTAGAAATTAATGTAGGATCTACTTCTTCATACTTGTCTTCAAAGTTGTTTGAACTTGTAGCATTTGTAAGAGAAATAATTAATTCTCTATCATAAGATTCAATAGCTAAATCTGGTGCATCTGGTCCGTTTAATACTTGGAAACAGTTATCGAATAAAGCTTGAGCTTTATCATCGGCAGCACGCATTTTCTTTACAGAAGCGAACGGTCCACCAGAACTAGCTCTTGCCCATACTAATCCAGTTGTAATCGTATTTACAGCTCCAGGTTCTAATGTAAAAGGACCAGCCGTAATTAAGAAACGTCTATCCGCCGGTGTATTTCCAGCACTTTCCTCTGTCCAGCTTTCTGTGAAATCAGGATCAGTATCATCTGGGAACATATAATCACATGCAGGATTAGATGCATCTTGTCCATTTCCACCATATGTAATAGGGTTTCCATTTCTCCATCTTCCAGATAAATAGTTGTAAAAATCAGATGTTACTTGTGGGTTACCACTAATAGCATTTGCATCATTGTTATAGTATACGAACTTAGACATGATAATTTGTTCAGGTAGAACTTCATCATCTACTTGCGTCACGTTTCCATCAGCATCCGTAATATTCGTACAATCTACACAACCATCTTTATCGTTATCAACTCCATCATTAGCATCTGCAATTGGTCCTCTAAAGAAATCCATTCCTAATGCAGGTGGGTTTACACCATATCCAGAAGCACCTTCATCTTCGGCATCTCCATTATAAGTATATCCTAAACCTCTAGCAACATCACAACCTACGAAGTCATCATTATACCAACCTACATCAGAATCAACCCATGTTCCAAAGAATGTTTCATTTAAGTTTTCAACTGAACGGTTAAGTATTTTAAAGTTGTAGAAAGTCATATCATTGATCTCATCGTTTGTTGAGAAACCAAATGCTTGAGTTTGTAATTCTAAACCAATAGCTTCAGAACCAGACTCTGTATGAATATTTCCACGGTCATTATATACCCAGAAAATAGTTTCATCTCCAAATAAGATATCTCTACCTAAACAATCGTCACCACTTTGAAGATCGTAAGCAGGATATTCACATTGATCTGGTTCATAACGTCCGTTATTGTTTAAATCAACATAAGGTGCTAACATCGTTTTTAATTCTCCGTCAACTCCATTACCTGGCCAATTCATAATTGAAGGGATATCTAAAAGATTTCCGTTGATACAATTAGAATAAAACTCAGAAACTTCTGATAAAGAAACTTTAAAATGATCATTATATTCAGAACAAACATCAATACTTGTTAATCCATAATTTGGATTAGGCTCGAATTGGTTTGTAATGTCATTAAAGATTTCTTTTTCTCCATCTAAAGGTCCAGGCCAAAAATCTACACCTGTTTGACGATATGTCATCGCCGCAACCTTTAAGTTATTATTATCTGTTAATCCACCAATCCAAACAGAACCAGCATATACAGAATGTTTACCACTATTTACAGGTATTTCATAGCGGGCGAATTGTCCATCCCACCAGAAATCACCACTTCCTCTCATTGTAGTTCTAACGTTATTTACGTTTAAAACCTCCAATTCAGTTGCTGGTGTACAGTTATTAGCTAACACAGTAGAAGCGTTTGAGGACTTCAGAACTATGTTTACGTTTTCTTTAGCTATTGCTGTAGCACTTACAGTGGCAAGTGCTAACAACAACGCTTTATTATTTTTTAATTTAATCATGTTCATCTCAAATAATAAGTTGATTAAAATCCTAATGTCAATCCTAAACGAATTGTTCTAGGTCTAGATAGATTTGCAGGGTTATCTACCTTATAACCGTACAATAGCTCATAAGCATCTTGGTTAATTTGGTTCTGCGCTACTGTTTGACCAACAGCTGAACTTAAATAACCATCATCATCTGAGTTTCCAGTAAATCCATAAACTCTAAGAATGTTCTCAGTGTCTAATAAGTTATTTACTTGTACGTATACACTCATTGGGTTCGTTTTCTTCTTTGTTAATTTAACATCAAAGCTTTTAGTTAACTTTAAATCAAATCTAAAGTTAAATGGTAAACGAGCTCCGTTAATAGATCCTTCAATAGGAGCAGAAGCATTAAGACCCGTAGTAACTTGTGAAGTTACCTCTGAATGTTTAGTATATGGACGACCTGAAGCAGCTACTGCAGATAATGCAATAGAAGTACCTTCTAAGATTTTAGCTAAAGATTTTGGTCCATCATATCGACTTCCTCTACCATAAGAATATAATGCATTTGCTGTAAGCTGGTGACGTTGGTCAAAGCTTAAAGGTAATGTTGTTCTTAAATCTGGTTGACCGAAGTTGATTAAGTTTTGAGCAGATGCTGAGTTAGATCCAGTACCATCTGCAAACTGTAGAGTATAGTTTACATCGAATGAGAAGTTTTTAACTTTTCTCATGTTGTATTTTAACGTTAATCCTTTAACCGTACCAAAATCACGGTTAGAGTATTGCGTATAATTAGAAGGATATGCTTGTGTTACTTGTTGTAACTGTATCATATCTCTCATTTCACGATAGAATAATGAAATTTCTAATGCAGAATTTTCTGATAAAGCTTGCTTAAATCCTAATTCGTAATCCGTATTTCTCTGTGGTCTTAGATCAGGGTTAGATCCTGTTCCAGCTCTGTTACCAATTGCCATTTGTAAGTAGTAATTTGGATCTAATCTACTTTGACCTGGAGTTGGACGTTGAGTTAATACATCATAGTGTGCAAAGAATAAAGCTTCTTCAGTAATAGGGAAGTTAAAAGATACACGAGGCATTACAGTAATCTCTGGTGTATAATCCGTAAATCCATTATCATTGAATCCATTGTTTTTATCTAAACCATTCTTAGCATTATCATCTAAATATGGAGTTGCTCTACCTGAACCATTAGCAATTAATGTAGGATCTGTAATAATAACCCCTTCTGCATTGTACCAAGTATCTTCATTTCTATATCCAGTAATTGCAGTAGGATTTTCAGCATCATTTACATAAACTGCATATCCATCTCCAATGTTAGTTGGAATTGTATATTGTGTATTTGTAAGAACACTTAAATCAACTTCTCCAGCTGTTTTAATATCATAAATAGAATACTTATCTTTTAATACTTGTTGGTTTGCATCATATCTATCTACACGAACACCAACGTTAAATACTAAATCTTTTACGAAAAATTTATCTTGAATATATCCAGCCATATAAATTGGTTGGAAAGCTCCAATTTCTCTCTTTAATACTCCATTTGACAATGAATCTGTTAAGAAGTCATTTACATCTGGTTGAGATCCTGTAATTTCATTTCCATAAACATCGTAACCGTAGTATCCAGAAACAATTCCATTAGTTGCTAATTCTTCTTCCGAGAATAAGTTAACCGATAAATCATTAATAAATGTTGCATCAGTTGATACAGGAGCTGTTAAAGCTGTTCCTGTTAATTCACGAATATTAGCAGCATAACCTGTAATAGATGCTTCATCAACAACTGGAATTGCAGTTAATACAAGTTGGTTATCTGCATTTACAGCTCCGTTATATTCATAATTAAATTCTGAAGCCTGAATTAAATGACGGTTTTCTAATAAACGACCTTGAAGCCATAATTGGTTTGTATTGATTGCCCAAAAACGACGAGTTCTTTGTTCGTATTCAAAACCTGCTTTAATTTCGTGATTACCTAATTTACCACCTGCAGAACCAGTTAATCTAAATTGATTTCTTTCAAATTTACTTGCACCTGCAACTTGTTGTCCTGGTGAAGTCCATAATGAGTAAATATTGTTTGTATTACTACCATTAATTAAGGCACCAGCACTAGTCATTTGATTTAAATCCGTTTCTTCTTCATACGTTGCATAGTCATAGTACTGCGACGTATAATTGGCACGACCTTCATTAATTGTTGTGGCATTAAATCCATAATGCTCTACATCAAAATTATTATCAAATGCATAATTAACATTTCCTGTAGAAGAATTAAATGCAATAATTTGCTCTTCTTGTTCTCCAGTTACGTTATTGTAGAATGAAATACGATCACCTTGGGTAAATGAACGTAATCCAGATTTAGAATATTCAGGAGTAAACATCCCTACATATCCATATCTCCAGTAATCTTCTTGGTGCTTTCTATCACCTGCAAATTGTGTTTGAATAGAGTAATCTGCATGAATATTATATGATGCATTTTCTATTGTTGACTTCTCACCTTCTTCAGCATTTTTAAAGAATTGTGTGTAGTCAGCATAAACTCTCATATTAGAAGATTTAACATGTGTACCACCAGCTGTATTTAACAGTCTAAGTGTAGGTGTAAATCCTCCTTCTCTATTTGTATACGAATATGTACCTCCAAATTTAAGACTAGATGTTTCACTTGTCTGTAAGTTAAACTTACTTTGTAAAGAATACGTTCGGCTACTATTATTTAAAGAGTAATCTAAACTTTCAAAGTCATCAGCAGTAGCATAATTTAATGCATAAATACTACTAATACCATCTGAGTTACGAGACAAGATTAAAGGACTTTCTTCTAATTCTTTAATAACATTATCTTTTAACTTATAACCAAAACGTGAATACGATTGATCTTTAACATAAGTTACGTTACCAGAAAGGAATACTCCTAATAATGCTTGTTGTTTTTTATCATCTTTCCATAATAATGGCGTAGAGAAATAAAATTCACCAAGGTTATAATCGTATGCATCTAGGTAATTTGAAGTTTGAAATTCAAGACCTCCAAAAATTTCAGAACCAGGTCCTCTTGTTACAATTGAGATAACCCCAGAAGTAACATCCCCATATTCTGCAGGTACACCACCGGTGATTACCTGAATTTGGTCCATTGCACTGTTTGAGATATTAGGCGTACCTAATACTTTTACACCATCTACGAAGTAAACCGTTTGTTCAGAACGACCACCACGAACAGAAAGCGAAGCTCCTTGATCGACTTGTGCTACACCACCAGTATTGGCAGCTAAGGCTCCAACCCCTCGAATTGGTTTCGCAGCAATATCAGCTTTTGAAACAATATCACCTTTATGATCAGGATCAATAATAGGCGCTTTGTACTCAAGTACGGCTTCTTCCATCATTTCTCCACCTTCAGCTAACTTAACATCAAGTTGTGTTGATTTAGAAGGTGAAATTGTTACTCCTGAAAAATTTTGTGTTGCATATCCTACAAAGGATATCTCTACATTATAAGTCCCAGGAGATAAAGGACTAATAACATATTTACCGTCAAAATCTGTAGCCCCACCTTGGACTATAGTTTGACCACTCTTCACTACAACGTTTGCCATAGGAATGGTCTCTCCAGTTCCTGCTTCCGTTACAGTACCACGCAGTGACTGGGCAATTGTATTGCACGTCAACCCTACAAATACTATCAATAAGAGTAGTTTTCTCAGCATAGACTCGTTTTAAAATTAAAAATATCTACTATCAATCGGGTAAATTTATGTAAATCAATTCCGTATTCAAAGTAATTTTTAACTTAATTTTAACTTAATTTTACCGAAATACTGTAACAAACTTAATTTTCAACCGTTATTCACGAACATAATACTATTATTCATGAAGTTAAAACTGCGCTATATTATCCCTTTAGTTTCTTTGTTACTATTTGGGTGTACAAAAGAAAATCAAAACCCAGGTTTTCCGAATAAAAGTGTAAATATTAATATTTACCCTGGTACAGGAGCTTATTTTGATTTAGGAGCCATTGGTGGCTGGATGTATTTAGGTGGTGGTGTTAACGGGATATTAGTATATAGAACAAGCCAATCCGGGTTTGTTGCATATGATAGAGCTTGTCCTTATAAACCAACAGACCCTTGTGAACAAGTTGAAGTTGAAAATGGTAATGGATTTATTGTTGAAGATAAATGCTGTGGCAGTAAATTTTTAATTACATCTGGTGAGGTAACAGAAGGTCCAAGTGAATATAATCTGAGATATTATAATACAAGTTATAATGGAGACTTACTCCAAATATGGAATTAGGTATATATATTATATACATAGTTAATTAAAAGGCCCATTTCTTACAGTAAGAAATGGGCCTTTTAATTAACTATATGTTATTACCAATTAATAACGGTAGTATTCAGGTTTGTATGGTCCTTCTACTTGTACTCCAATATAATCAGCTTGTTTTGTAGACAATTCTTCTAGTTCAACACCAATTTTAGCTAAGTGAAGTCTTGCAACTTTCTCATCTAAATGTTTTGGTAACATGTAAACTTTATTATCATACTTTTCAAGATTAGTCCAAAGTTCAATTTGAGCTAAAGTCTGGTTTGTAAATGAATTACTCATTACAAAACTTGGGTGACCAGTTGCACATCCAAGATTAACTAAACGACCTTCAGCTAAAACTAAAATATCTTTACCATCAATAGTATATTTATCGACTTGTGGCTTAATTTCTACTTTAGATGCTCCATGATTTCCATTTAACCATGCCATATCAATCTCATTATCAAAATGTCCGATATTACACACAATCGTTTTATCTTTCATAGCTTCAAAGTGCTTTCCTTCAACAATGTTAAAGTTACCTGTTGTTGTAATAACAATATCTGCCTTACTTACAACATTAACAAGCTTTTTCACTTCAAATCCATCCATTGCAGCTTGTAAAGCACAAATTGGGTCAATTTCAGTTACTGTAACTATAGATCCAGCACCTTTAAATGAAGCAGCTGTACCTTTACCAACATCACCATATCCACAAACAACTACACGTTTACCAGCTAACATAATATCTGTAGCACGTCTAATTGCATCTACTGCAGATTCTCTACATCCGTACTTGTTATCAAATTTAGACTTAGTAACACTATCGTTAATATTGATTGCAGGCATTGGTAAAGTACCGTTTGCCATTCTTTCATATAAACGGTGAACACCTGTTGTTGTTTCTTCTGATAATCCATTAATTCCTTCAACTAATTCTGGATAACGATCTAAAACCATATTTGTTAAATCACCACCATCATCAAGAATCATATTTAGAGGTTGCTTATTATCACCTTCTCCAAAAAACAATGTTTGCTCAATACACCAATCAAATTCCTCTTCATTCATACCTTTCCAGGCATAAACAGGAATACCTGCTGCTGCAATTGCTGCTGCTGCATGATCTTGAGTTGAGAAAATATTACAAGAAGACCAAGTTACATCAGCTCCTAAGGCAACAAGAGTCTCTATTAATACAGCTGTTTGAATTGTCATGTGTAAACAACCTGCAATACGTGCACCTTTTAAAGGTTGCTCATCTTTATATTCGGTACGTAGAGACATTAGACCTGGCATCTCTGCTTCAGCTAATTCAATTTCTCTTCTTCCCCACTCTGCTAGAGTAATATCTTTTACTTTGTATCTTTGCATAGTAACTTCTGCTTTCATAAACTTATTTTTTGCAAATGTACAAAAATCTATCATTAAAAAGACATTGGAAAATTTCTAATTCAGATATCTATATATTTGAAACTGAAAACATATTAAAACTTTCAGCAGAAAAATATGTTATCGCAGAACGGTATTCTGAAGCGTTAAGTAAATTGACTTCTCAAAAAAAACAAAATGAATTTATTGCTACAAGAATTATTCACCACTTTGTTTTTGATCATTCTGAAACAATACGATATAATAATTCCGCGCCTTTTTTCTGCGATTCAACTTCTATAAGTATTTCTCATTCGAATAATTTAATTGCTATTGCTTATAGTAAAACACACAGAATTGGCATTGACTTAGAAAAAGAAAGTACTCGAATTAAAAAAATTGCACACAAAATATTACACCCTGACGAGTCTAAATACTTAGAAGAATTAAGTTTGGATGATAAGCACATTTATTTAAATAAAATTTGGACTGTTAAAGAAGCATGTTACAAGGCATGTTATACAAATTCATATTCATTTAAAACTTACAAAACAGAGCAACTATTTGATAAAAATGCATCATGTACAATCATTGAAACAAAAGAAAACTTTAATCTGTACTTTAAACGGTTAGAAAAATTCTACTTTTGTTTAGCAATTTTATCTTAATGGAAACTATCTTTAAAAAGCATATAAAACAAATATCTATTCTTATTGACCCAGGTAAACTAGCCTTAGATGCGCTTATACCAATTATAGATGGTGGCATAAAAAATAATATTGATTTCTTCTTTATTGGAGGAAGTTTAATGAGTTCTTCAGCCTTAGATGAAACGATTGATCTAATTAAGTCAAAATGTGACATCCCTTGTATTTTATATCCAGGGAGTACATATCAAATTAGTTCTAAAGCCGATGCGTGTTTATTTATGAGTTTAGTTTCTGGAAGAAATCCGGAATATTTAATTGGACAACAGGTTGTAAGTGCTCCTTTACTTAAACAAGCTAAAATAAAAACGATTTCAACGGCATATATGCTTATTTCGGATTCAATTGCTACATCTGTAGCTTATATGAGCCAAAGCTTTCCTATTCCAACACAAAAAACAGATATCGCCTTAGCTACAGCATTAGCTGCTGATATGTTAGGTTTTTCTTGCTTATTTATTGATGCAGGAAGTGGAGCTGCTAAAGAAATTCCTACCCAAGCAATAAAACTTATTTCTTCTCAAATAAATAAACCTTTATTAGTTGGAGGGGGTATTAATAACGCATCTAAAGCAAGGCAAGCATTTAAAAATGGTGCAGACATTATCGTTGTGGGGAAATGCCATAGAGCAAAACCCAAACTTAATACATGAATTAGCTTCTATTAGGAATGAATTTTCGTGTGAAAACAGCTAATGAACTCCCTAAAAAAGGTGCTACAACATAGATAAGAATTACGTTGGAGATACCTTGACTAAACGCTACATCCTCCCATCTTGTAAAATATGAGAATAAACGAGGCATTAAATCTCTGGCTGGATTAAAACCCGCTTGAGTATAAGGCGCGACTAATACAATTAACATCCCTACAATTAAAGAAATTATTAAAGCTGATGAGGCTTTATTGAAGTCACGTTCTACGACTTCTACAATACCATAAAACAAAATAAATACACCCATACCTTCCATAAACATGGCTTTACCAAATGAAGGATTTACCTTATCAATAAACCCAGGATTTGGATAATACTCACCAAAACAAGAGGCTGTTTTTAAATGCAAAATTGAAGCATCGGTTGTTGCTTCAAAAAGAACCATTGCATCGTTAAAAAACAAATACACCAAACCAGCAGCACCGAAAGCGCCTAAACATTGGGCTACAATTTTCTTAACCATTAAAACAAAGGATATTTCACCTTTGAGATAAAACCCCCATGAAACTGCTGGATTTAAATGAGAAAATGAATATTGTTGAGAACAAATTATCCCTAAAAACACAGCAAAAACCCAGAATAATGCCACTTCAAATAATGAAGAAAAACCCCCAAATATAGTTGCAATAGCAACAGAAGAACACCCAAAAAATACTAGTATTAAGGTTCCAATAAATTCTCCAAAAAATATCGACTTTGAATTAAGTGTCATGACTTATCTTTTTATTTATGCCGTAAAACTAATTTTATTAATTGTAATATTACGATAGAGAATCTATTTTTTTTTAATTATTATTAATAAGAACTAAATATTACTTTTGCGAAACAAATTATTTCCATGAGACCAGATTTAGAACGTAAGATATTCAATGTGCATTCAGAAACTATGTTTACATCATTAGCATTAGAAATTTTTGAATATCAATCTAATCACAATCCTGTATATAAAGAATTTATTAAGCATTTAGGGCGCCCTAAACCGAAATGTATAGAAGAAATACCTTTTATTCCTATTCAATTTTTTAAATCTCACGTTTTAAATTGTACAAATCAATCAGATATAACCTTTACAAGTAGTGGAACTGGAAATTCTGGATTTAGTGCACATCATGTGGCAAATAAAGAAATATACAATCTATCATGTATAGAAAGCTTTAAGCACTTTTACGGAAATCCCGATGACTTTGTATTTTTAGCTTTATTACCTAACTACTTAGAAAGAGAGGGATCCTCTTTAGTATATATGATGGAATATTTTATTGAAAAAAACCCAAATAGTGAATCTGGTTTTTTCTTATACGACCATGATACACTTTACCAAACAATTTTGGAGTTAGAACAAAAAGGAAAGAAAACAATTCTTATTGGCGTTAGTTTCGCTCTTTTAGACTTTTTTGAGAAATATCAGATGAACCTTAACCATACAATAATAATGGAAACGGGTGGAATGAAAGGAAAAAGGAAGGAAATTACGAGAGAAGAATTACATTCAATACTTAAATCCGCAACAAACTTATCTGAAATCCATTCAGAGTATGGAATGACAGAATTACTATCGCAAGGATATTCTGAAGGCAATGGTATTTTCAAATGTCCACCATGGATGAAGGTTATTGGTGGAGACATTGAAGATCCATTAAGCTTTTCCAACAAAGCCCATGGAAATTTAAAAATAATAGATTTCAGTAATTTATACTCCTGTTCTTTTATACAAACTCAAGATCTTGGACAATTCTATAATGATCATTCTTTCGAAGTTTTAGGCCGAATAGATTATTCAGATACCAGAGGCTGTAATTTAATGGTACTATAAAAAAAATAGAAACTAACTTAATTAAAACCATAATTATGCTTATCTTGAGGGTTTTAATGTAACTTCTATGAAATTTTTCTATCTTCTATTTTTCCTATTTTCATATTGCTCTTATGCGCAACAAGCTCTTTTTCCGTTTACCGAAAACATAGGACAATGGAATGAAATTATTGATTTTAAATTAGAAAAATCTGATCAAACCATGTTCATTGAAAAAAATGGTACTTGGACTATTGTATTAGCTGATTCTGAGAAATATAAGCACTTTCATGACACAAGACATTTAAGCAATGATTATTCTGGTTTTGTTATGGATTATTTTGCTTATAAAGTTGAATTTATTGGAGCCAATTTTTCCAACAAGATCAAAATTGATTCTTCCTCATTCTATTACAATTACTATTTAGGAAATGAATTCTCTCAACATAGAGCTCAAGTATATTCTTATAAATCCATCCATTATAAAAACATTTGGCCAAATATTGATCTTATCTTATATACCACCGAAGATCATCAATTTAAATATGATTTCATTTTAAATAAAGGTGCAAAAGTAGAAGATGTACAAATGAAATATATTGGACCAGAATGTTTAACACTTGAAAACAATCAACTTATCATTAATGGATCTTTTAGTTTACTTAAAGAGCAACTTCCAATAACCTATATTAAACGAACAGATAAAGAACTTTCTTGCGCATACAAACTATCCAACAATACCATATCTTTTAATTTAGATGTTAAACAAGTAGATGAAACCATCGTTATTGATCCTATACTTGTAGGAGCAACAGCTTCTGGTTCTACAGGTAGTAATTTTGGACACACAGCAGGTTACGATATTGATGGAAATATTTACACCGGTGCAATTTGTTTTGCAACAGGTTACCCAACAGATATAGGTTCTTATCAACAAACCTTTCCTTCTATTACATGTTCGGCCATCAATAAATTAAACCCTGATGGTTCTAACTTAATATTCTCGACTTATCTAGGTGGGAATAATGGAATTGATTATCCAGTAAGTTTGGCCTGTACAGAAAGTAAAAAATTAGTTGTTCTTGGTGCTTCAGGCTCAGATGATTTTCCAACTACAGCAACAGCATTTCAACAAAATCATGGAGGATTAAATGATATTACCATAAGCATATTCTCCGAAGATGGTGGTTCCCTTTTAGGTTCTTCGTATTTAGGAGGTTCTAATCAAGATGGACAAATTGCTACCAATTCATCAATAATAAATCTAAGTGCACATGATAATTTTAAAGGAACAGTAAATGTCTCTAATGGTGAAGTTATTTGTGTAGGAACCATTTCTTCAGATAATATTGCAGGACTAAACTATTCAAGTACCAGTAGCATTAGTAGTACAAATCCAGATGCTATTGTTTTTAAAATGGATACAACTCTCTCTACATTAATTGCAAATGCAGTTATAGGAGGGTCAGATACAGAACGTGGATACGGCCTTACAACAGATCAGAACAATAATGTATATATATGTGGTTCTACCTTAAGTCAAGACTTTCAAACTACAACCGGTGCATACCAAGAAAATTCATTAACTGGTATAAATGAATCTTCAGGGTTTATTACAAAATTATCACCCAATTTAAATTCAATTATTGCATCATCATATATTTCAACAAGTACAACTTCTACCGTATTCAAAGGAGTTGGTTCATACTTTGTTTCACTAGACAATGATGAGAATCCCTATGTTTATGGAGTCGATAGAAGTCTTCAGATTCCACAAATTGGAAGTGGATATAATTTTGGAGATGGAGTCGTATATATTGCTCAATTCGATTCGAATTTAACAACACTCATTTCCACGAATAAACTTGGTAATACTGGGTCAGTAGAATTAGGAGCTTTCAAAGTTGATAATTGTAACCGTATTCTATTTTCTTGTTACGGAAATAGCTCTTTCCAAACAACTCCAGATAATATTTTACCAACTGGAGGTATGTATGTAGGTGCACTTTCTTCTGGAGGGCAAAATTTAACTTTTGGAACATATTATACAGGAGGACATGTAGATGGTGGAACATCTCAATTTGGAGATAACGGTAGCATATACCATGCGGTCTGTGTTAATGCAAACAACTTTCAATGTCATGCAAATGCATATTCACAAAACATAGCAAGCCATTTTGATTGTAAAGTCTTTAAAATAGACCCAGAATTAGAAACAGGTAATATCAAGATTGATAATGTATGGCCTAATATGAAATTCTGTATCGGTTCTACACATTTATTTGAAACAGTTACACTCGGAAATTTATCCGATTATTCTTGGTATTATAATGACCAATATGTCTCAAATGACATCTTCTTTGAGACACTTTTAGATTCTGTTGGTATTCATACTTTGAAGGTTGTTGGAGAATCTGAATGTGTTCACTTGAGCGAAGACTCTATTTCATTTGAAGTCTTTGATATTAATCCCGAGTTTATTTCTGATACGATTCATTGCGTTAATGGGGTCTTGCAATTTACAGATCAAAGTAATCTTTCAACTTTCCATCAAAGTACAATATCTGATTGGCTTTGGGACTTTGGAGATGGTCAGCAAAGCACTTTACAAAATCCAACGCATAGTTATTCTTCAGCTGGACAATACGATATTAGTTTAACTATATTTACAGTTGATAGTTGTGAATCTACCATTTACAAACCTTTACATATAGAGATTTTTGATCTTGAACCAAGCTTTGATTTTGACTCCATAGTCTGTGACAAAAATGAAGTGAATTTCACTCCTTTGAACACTATTCCAGAACACATTCCTTTACAAATAGAAAGTTATTTATGGGATTTTGGAGATGGTGAACAAAGTACCTTACAAAACCCCTCTCATATATATTCTGATACTGGGCAATATATTGTAACTCTAGATATAACATTAGACAATGGATGTTCTTATTCCACCACTAATCCCTCTGTTGTTACGGTTAACCTACTTACAATAGATATGGTGTTATTAACGGATTCTATATGGTACCCATTTGATTTCCCCGCAGAAGCTTATACATCAAACATCGGATTTGACTCACTACAATGGTATCTGGAAGGTAATCCTGTGTCTAATAAAGAACAAATAGAATTCTATTTAGGAACAACAGATGAAGTTCAATATATTGATTTAACTCTGAAAGGTTGGCAAGGGAATTGTGATGCAACAATAACAAAACAAATTAAACTTACCAACTACGAAGATTTTAATATCCCGAATGCTTTCACCCCGAATGGAGATGGAATAAATGATATATTTAAACCAGTAGGTCGACAAGTTGATAATGCCGAATATTTTGAATTTAAAATACACAACCGTTGGGGAGAACAAGTCTATTTCTCTAATGACAATGAAGCAGGTTGGAATGGTATTAATAAAAGAGGTAAAAAAGTATCTGCTGGAGTTTATGTTTGGAATTTAGAATTACAATCTAAAATTTCTGGAAGACAATCATACAACGGATGGGTTAAGCTTATTAAATAAGCTTAAAATTATATCTTTAACCCTTATTCTTTTTACAATACAATTCATAACAATTCCTTTATATAAAATAGATAACCCAACATATGTCATGTTTAATCTCGTTTTAATTCACTAAATTTATGGCAAATTTAGAACGTATTAAATCTCAATATAATGCCTTTTTACAGCAAACTTGGTAATATACCTAATAAACGCCATTGTCAATTTAGAGACAAGGATGGAAATTTATATCATGAACAGCTTTTTGGTACAATTGGTTTTGATGGAATGTCGACCCTAATGTATCATATTAACCCCCCAACTATTGTGCAAGAATATAAGGGTAGAACAGATGTTCGACCTGAAATTGCCGATGATGGAGATATGATAATGAAAAGCTATCAAGGTTATAAAGTAGCTCCGGAAAACGATTACTTAAAGAGTCGAGTTCCTGTACTAACGAATGTTGATTGTACAATAGAATTAGCTTCACCAAAGCAATCTCTAAGAGATTATTTTTATAAGAATGCTGATGCTGATGAAGTGATATTTATTCACGAAGGTACTGGTACTCTACGAACACAACTTGGGAATATTCCATTTAAATATGGAGATTATTTAGTTGTACCTAGAGGTATTATTTATCAAATTGATTTTGATACAGAAGATAATCGTTTATTTATTGTAGAAAGTAAACGTCCTATTTACACACCTAAGAGATACCGCAACTGGTTTGGGCAGTTGTTAGAACATTCACCATTTTGTGAGCGTGACTTTAGGTCGCCTTCTGAATTAGAAACACACGACGAAGAAGGACAATTCACAATTAAAATTAAGAAAGAAGGGTTCTTATATGAGTATATTTATGCTCATCACCCTTTTGATATTGTAGGATGGGACGGGTATAATTTCCCATATGCATTCTCTATTCACGATTTTGAGCCTATTACTGGACGTGTACACTTACCACCTCCAATCCATCAAACATTTGAAACCGATGCATTTGTAATCTGTTCTTTTGTTCCTAGATTATATGACTATCATCCAGATGCTATACCTGCTCCATACAACCACAGTAACATTGATTCTGATGAAGTATTGTACTATGTAGATGGTGATTTTATGAGTCGTAATAACATTGAAAAAGGTCAAATTACAATTCATCCAGCTGGATTACCTCATGGACCACACCCTGGTGCTTATGAGCGTAGTATTGGTAAAAAAGAAACTGAAGAATTAGCCGTTATGGTTGATACTTTCAAACCGTTAAAAGCAACCAAGCAAGCTTTAGACTTGCAGATTAAGGATTATTATAAATCGTGGTTGAACCACTAAAACAAACAACAATCATGGCAGCAGAAATTAAGAACCTAAAAAACTTAGCGAATACAGAGTATTCTCTAAAAAAGATATTTGAAGAGGCAGAAGATTTTCTACCTTTAATGGGTACAGATTACGTAGAATTATACGTTGGTAATGCAAAACAAAGTGCTCATTTTTACAAAACAGCTTTTGGTTTTCAGTCAGAAGCATATGCAGGATTAGAAACGGGATTAACAGACCGTACATCATATGTATTAAAGCAAGATAAAATCCGCCTAGTATTAACAACACCAATGGTTGAAAATGGGCCAATTTATGACCACATTAATAAACATGGTGATGGTGTAAAGGTAATGGCTTTATGGGTTGAAGATGCTAAAAGTGCTTGGGAAGAAACAACAAAACGTGGTGCAAAATCTTTCATGGAACCTACCGTTGAAAAAGATGAGCATGGTGAAGTTGTAAGATCAGGAATTCATACTTACGGAGATACTGTACATATTTTTGTTGAACGTAAGAATTACAATGGTATATTTTTACCAGGTTATAAAAAATGGGAATCTCACTATAACCCAGAACCAGTTGGATTAAAATTTATTGACCACATGGTTGGTAATGTAGACTGGAATGAGATGAAGACATGGTGTGAGTTCTATGGTAAAGTAATGGGATTTGCTCAAATTGTATCATTTACAGATGATGATATCTCTACAGATTTCACAGCCTTAATGAGTAAGGTAATGTCTAATGGAAATGGTAGAATTAAATTCCCAATTAACGAACCAGCAGAAGGTAAAAAGAAATCTCAAATTGAAGAATACATTGAATTTTACAATGGTGCAGGTGTTCAGCATATCGCAGTAGCAACTGATGATATTGTAACTACAGTTTCTGCAATGAGAGATCGAGGAGTTGAATTCTTATATGTACCAGAAACATATTACGACGATTTATTAGAGCGTGTAGGTGATATTGATGAAGATGTAGAAGTTCTTAAACAACATGGTATATTAATTGACCGTGACGAAGAAGGATACTTATTACAATTGTTTACAAAACCAGTTGTAGACAGACCAACAATGTTCTTTGAAATTATTCAACGTAAAGGAGCTCAAAGTTTTGGTGTAGGTAACTTTAAAGCATTATTTGAAGCTATCGAAAGAGAACAAGAAAACAGAGGTACTCTATAGTTTATTATAGATTTAGACATAAAAAAAGCCATTTACAAATATTTGTAAATGGCTTTTTTTATGTCTAAAATGGCCTAGCCAATATTAATCATCTATTGTTGCAATACACTTTAACTCAATCCCTATAGGTGTTGGTAAGCTCTTAATCTCTACTGTAGTTCTACAAGGTTGGTTATCTGCAAAATACTCCGCATAAATCTTATTATACGTTTTAAAATCGTCTTTCATATTCGTTAAAAATACGGTAACATCAACAACCTTATCCCATGAACTTCCAGAAGCCTCAACAATAGTCCTAACATTTTTAAAAACAGAGTGACATTGTTTTTCTATATCGTAAGATAAAATGTTTCCATTATCATCCAATTCTACTCCAGGTATCTTCTTTGTTCCTTTTTCTCTAGGACCAACTCCTGATAAAAACAATAAGTTTCCTACTTTTCTTGCGTGTGGATATAAACCAACTGGTTCTGGTGCAGTATCTGCATTTATTTTCTTTGAACTCATCTTCTTATGTTATTGTTAATATTAAACATCCATTTCAGGAATATCACCTGAAACAACCAGTTTACCTTCAGTTAATGTTTCAATTTCTTCTACGGTTACACCTGGTGCACGTTCTATTAAATGAAATGCGCCTTCTTTAATTTCTAAAACAGCTAAATTGGTAACAACTTTAGTAACACAATTTATTCCTGTTAAGGGTAGAGAACATGCCTTTAAGAGTTTAGATTGTCCTTTTTTATTGGCATGCATCATGGCCACAATAATATTTTGAGCAGAAGCCACTAAATCCATCGCTCCTCCCATTCCTTTTACCATTTTACCTGGTATCTTCCAGTTTGCAATATCTCCGTTCTCAGCGACTTCCATAGCTCCCAAAACAGTTAAATCTACATGTTGACCGCGGATCATTGCAAAACTTTCAGCAGAACTAAAAATTGAAGATCCATCAAGTGTAGTGATTGTTTGTTTACCTGCATTAATCATATCAGCATCAACGTCTTTACGAGAAGGGAAAGGTCCCATTCCTAATAATCCGTTTTCAGACTGTAATACAACATTAATTCCTTCAGGAATATGATTCGCGACTAACGTTGGTATTCCAATTCCTAAATTAACGTAATATCCATCTTTTAATTCTTTTGCAATTCGAGCTGCAATTTGATCTTTTGACAATGACATATGTTGTATTTTTTAATTAATCTTTGGTTTAGGACGATAAAAATTCATTTCGTCAATAAAATTCCATGTTGTTTTTGGCAACATAGATCGTATATCCTTATTATCAGCGATTGATTTTCGAATAAAACTACTCGAAATTTGCATCATTGGTGCACTCTTAACTATTGTAATACTCGGGTGCGTATCCAATTCACATGGTTTCCCTGTCGTTCTCGGATAAACATAAATATGATGATGCTCTAAAATAGTCTCATAATTTTTCCATTTATGAAATGAGGTTAAATTATCTCCTCCCATTATTAATGAAAATTCATGATTTGAATGTTTCTCGCTAATATAAGCAAGTGTATCAATAGTATAAGACGGTTTTTTAAGCCCAAATTCAATATTACTAGCCTCAAGCTTGTCAAAATCTTTCAAGGCTAATTGTACAAGCTCTAATCGATGATGATCTGCCAATAAGGTTTCTTTCTTTTTAAATGGGTTATGCGGACTAACCACAAACCAAATTTTATCTAAATCTGAAAATTCAACCATATGGTGTGCAATAATTAAATGCCCCATATGGATAGGATTAAATGATCCAAAGTATAATCCAATTTTCATAATTTAGTTCGATAAAAATTCTTCAATAATATATTCTGATTTTCTTAATGCACGTTCTAAGATATCATTTTCCACAACAGCATCAAATTTCGTTGCATAAGTCAATTCTTCCTCGGCTTTTTCAAGGCGCATTTGCAACTTTTCTTCTGTTTCTGTCTGACGATTTCTCAAACGTCTCTCTAATTCTTCCACAGAAGGTGGTTTAACAAATATTGATAACGCTTGTTCACCAAACTGTGATTTAAGGTTTACTCCACCAACCACATCAATATCAAAAACGGCGACACCACCTTTACTCCAAATTCTATCAAGTTCAGATTTTAAAGTACCATAAAAATTGTTTTCATAGACTTCTTCCCATTCTACAAAGGCATCCTGTTTAATGTGATCTTTAAACCCATTAACACCTAAGAAATAATACTCCTTCCCATGAACCTCTTCTCCTCTAGGTGCTCTACTACAAGCAGAGATTGAAAACTCCATAGATGGGTAGCACTTTAATAAGTGATTAACAATTGTAGATTTTCCAGCTCCAGATGGCGCTGAAAATATAATTAATTTACCCGTTTCCATTATAGGATATTTAGTACTTGCTCTTTTACTTTCTCTAATTCATCTTTCATTCGGATAACCAATCTTTGCATATCCGAATTGTTCGCCTTAGAACCTAAAGTGTTTATTTCACGTCCTATTTCCTGACAAACAAATCCAAGTTTTTTTCCTTTTGTTGGAGATTCAGATTCCATAACTTCAAAGAAATACTTGCAATTACTAGACAGTCTAACTTTCTCTTCAGTAATATCCAGTTTTTCAATATAGAAGATCATTTCTTGCTCAAATCTATCTATATCAATATTTTCCTTCAGCAAACGTTCTTCAAGATGCGATTGCATACGTTCTTTAATCTTATCCGTACGGGGCTTTTCAAAAGGTTCAACTTCTTCAAGAAGTTTTACAATATTATTGATGTATCCTTTTAATTCAACTTCCGTTCGTTCACCTTCAATCTTTCTATATTCTTCCAGTTCTGCAGAAGCTATATCTATCATTTCAGATAAGCATTCCCACTCCTCTTCTCCAACTTCAATTTTGTTCGAAATAAGAACTTCTGGAAGCTTCATAGCAATACTAAGTGCATCTGGAGTATCATATCCTTCCAATTGCTTTAAATAGTTATTTAAAGCCGTATGGTTAATGATTGTATTTGTATCTCCAGATAAACTTTCAGTTTGAATAGATAATTCTATTTTTCCACGATGTAATAACTTCGCAACTTGCGCTCTCATTTTTACATCAAAGCTTTTATAGGCTTGAGGTATTTTTGTGTAAACATCAGTTTGTTTACTATTCAATGTTTTTATTTGAATTTGGATTTTCTTATCCTGAAAAGTTCCTTCGCTTTTTCCAAAGCCTGTCATGGAGTACAACATGGTATACAAATTTAATATTCCAAAAATACGACTTGTTTAATGATTAAAAAATTAGAATGGTAAATATCTATTTTAAACATGAAATATTTCACCTTGTATTTCTAATTTAATAATAATTATAATATTATGAAACCCATACTTTCAGTACTCCTTTTACACATTACAACTTGTACTTTGGATCATAGATATCAACAAGTAACATCTCCAAAGGTTCTCAAGCTCATTAATGCCCTAAAGACACATCCAGAATTTCATGAAAGTGCTTTGTTTACACTAGACTTAGAAATATTATAAATGAGCTTTAATTTAAAAATCAATACAAGTAAAACAGAAGTCGTTCTTTCTAGGGAAATAACAGAAAGATATTGTTAACCAATTACTATAGTGAATTTATCCATTTATTAAAATCAAGAAATAAATGACTCCTATGAATACATTACAAAACTTGTTTTTTTACATGCTAAACATTATATTTAATTATTATTAATTATTTCATGTACATAGCATTATACTAATTAAAATAAGTTTAATATTATTTAAGGTTATGAATTGGATGATGTAGCTGAACATTGTATTCATCATAAATTAGCTCAAATATTTTCTGATGATGGAAATCCTCTTCCAGAAATTGCTTTTGTTGTAGGTATACCTGAAAGTTTTGTTTGGATTGCAATGGAATGTGCATATGAAGTTATATTCTTAAATTAATTATGGTTTTATTTAAAAATAAGCAGCACGTATTATTTTATGTAATGTGTTTGCTAACTGTTATTTGTTTTTATTCTGATTTAAATAATAAAGCATTATATAATGTATCATTTTATGTAAGTATTCTTGTCTTTTTTATAATCTATCTTTATGGGATTTTAGATATATTTAATACACTTAAGAATAAGACATATATATTTTTAGGTCTACTAAAAAATTGGTTTTATTGGATAGCTGGAACTACTTTGGTTTTAAATTTATTCGATACTCAAGATGTGAGATATTCTCATTATGCCTACGCTTTTTCATTGGTCATGTTTTTAATTACAATAACCTTATATTATTCAAATAAGGGTAAAGAGAGTAACATATTCTCCATTAATAGACTTTTTATTGTTTTTGGTGTATTAAGTACAATAATAAGTATTACGTATTAATACGTATTTTAGCTTTATAGTTGGCTTAAGATAAGAACATATAGCCTACAAGATTTAATTTTGTAGGTTTTTTTATGCTTAAATTTGATTTAAAAGATTCGAATAATGAATAATATTATGAAACACATACTTTCAGGACTCCTTTTGCTGATAACAACTTACACTTTGGCTCAAAGCTATAATTTCAAACAACAAATAATATCTTCGAAGGTTCTCAAGCAGATTAATACCCTAAAGACACATACAGAATTTCATGATAGTGCTATAGGCTATTCTGGTCGAAAAACCGAAACATATACTTTATTTGAACGTATTTTTAAAACGGCTACAATTCAGGAATGGACTGAATTATGTAATCATCCTCAACCTATTATTAGATACTATGCCTTTTATGCATTAGAGAAACATGATGTTCCTGTTAATAGCTTAATACCAATTGCTATAACACACTTAAATGATACCGCTAAAATAATGACAATGAATGGCTGCCTTGGATATGAAGAAGTGATTGGAGATGTTATGTTTAGTTCTATACAAAAAGAATATAAACGATCTCCAAAAATCAAAACATATATAGATAGCTTATTTATATATTCTAAAGGACCTTTAATATCACGTGCTAATGAATATCTAAAAACATTACCTAAAACTGAAAAGCTTAGACAACGACTCCAAGACATGGTGAAATATGAAAATAATCCACATGCATTTGACCTTTTATTATCTTATAACAACCCTGAAGATTGGACGTATATCCGTTACTTACTTTACAAACACCCAATCCGTATACTTGAAGGAATTGCAAAATATCCAAAACAAGAATTTATTAAGCCACTTCAATGGTGGAAAACAACGATGTCTGCACCATACATAGATCCTATGACATGGGATAGGCTGCCACAAAACCCAAGTATTATTAGAGGTATTTATAAAGCTTATATGAGTTATGAACCTTCTATACGTATTAAATATTTCACTGACATATTTACATCTAAATATACTCTTGAAGTAAAAAACATACATGCTTTGGCTATATACTCACTCATTGAACACATAAACGAAGAATGGACCAATCCTGTTAAGTTAGCCATACTTCCATATTTATCATCATATGACCAACAACTTATTAATCATTTGAACTCCTTATATCCTCAAGAGACATTTACCGTAATAAAATCTGTTACAACAAGACAGAATCCAAATATATATCTATATGGTAAAAGTGTAGATATTCTAACAGACTACCTATTTAAAAATACAACTAAAGATTCTATTCCTTTTTTAAGACATCAATTGGAAAAAGATTTATATCCTGGCGTGTTCGAAATATACTTTCAGAAACTAACTTTAAAATTTCCTAAAGAGAAACAAGACTATATTATTAAACGATTAAAACAAATTATAAGTAGAGATAATATTGAGATTGATCAAGGGTTTAAAAATATACTTAGAAATATCAAAGACCCTAAGTTAAGGTATCGTATTTGGTGGGTTTGCTATGATTATATACAGCTAAAAAGAGAATCTCCAATAGAGCCATTATTAAATATAATGGATATGTATTACCCTTATAAAACAGATGATTTATGCTTTAAATATTTATCTACAGCAGAGTTAAAACTCTACCCAACTTGGGATATGTTTAATTTATTATGGAGAAAACGTAATTCAGACTACGATAAACGCTTAAAAGAGTTTTACAACCAAAACGCTTATACATTTAAGAACAGTAAGTTTGGACAATATATCCATCAACGGCTTTATCCATCCCAATATCCAAGGAATATATAGCGCTATATTGAAAGAAGATATACAACAAGATATATTTAATAAATTACATTGGTGATTACACATTTATTTAAAAAAGTAAGAGTCCATTTCTGAATACCTATTTTTTAACAAAACACTTTACAATAATTTATATAAATAAATCGTTAAGGTTATAATTAGCTTCACCTTAATTTAAATCACTAAAAATGAAAATTTTAAAACTAATTAGTCTATTCTTTTTGGCATATTCTACATTTGCTGATACACATACCGTAGAAAACATTCTGGATAACGGTATAGGATCATTAAGATACGTCATTAACAATTCTCAGACCAATGATATTATAGAATTTAGTTTAACTTTAACAAACCAAGGTCATTCCACTATAGTTTTAAATTCCGAAATAGACATTCCACATACCTTAATCATCAAAGGAGTTAACAACGAAAATAATTCCATAATAATTTCCGGAAACAATACCAACCGAATATTTTCAATAACTGGAATAGCCAAACTAACACTAAACGATTTAATTTTAACAAATGGGTTTTCAAATAATAATGGTGGCGCTATATTACTCTTAGATAAATCTTCAGTAGAATTAGACAATTGTATAATTTCAAATTGCACAGCAGACTATGGAGGTGCTATTTCAAGTTTAAATACTAACTATTCTAGTACGAATACTGCCGTACAAATCACAATAAAAAATTCATATTTACATCATAACACTGCAATTATTAACGGTGGGAGTATAAATACCTATTCCAATAAATCATTTTCTTCAACAAATTCCGACGATAAATATTTAACCAAATCCATCGTATACTTAGACCATAGCACTATTGCTAATAATAAAGCTGGAATTAAAGGAGGAGGTATTTGTCTAACATCATTTGCTAGTGCAGATATTTCCAATATATACCATTCATTGCTTGTAAAAACATTGACCAATTGTGTTATTAATACATCTACATTTTATAATAATTACGCCCCTGAAGGTAGCTCAATAAGCTTATCGTCTTCTCCATTGATTATCGTGAAACTAAAAAAAGCCACAGGCTCTGTAGATGGTCTATTATATTTGGATATAATCAATTCAACAATAAAAGGATTGGATAGTCTTCAAAATAGTGAGATATATTGCGATACCAAAATTTACAATTTTGGCTACCGAACACATGGTAAAGATACTATTCGCATCCATAATTCAATTATTTCGAGTCCAGCTTCATCAAGTATATTAATGCACAAAAATTCCAACGGGAACAATATTATATACGACGCAGCAACGCTTAAACAATCTGGGAACAATATTTTTTCTGACGCTATACAATTAGGAAGTACATCTACAGATCAACTTAATGCAACAAAATCAGATATTAACTTTAATACATTCGAAAATCATGGGGGAAATACACCTACCGTAAGTTTCAATTTCCCATCAATTGCACATAACAATGGAGATCCATTGGTAAACTCAAATGCACAAAACAGTCCAATATATAACACTAGGGATATTGGTTCATATGAAACATGTAACACCTATACTACCGAACAGATAACAACATTTAATTCATATGAATGGATAGATGGTAACACGTATACAACTACAGATTCAAACATAATTTATACAACTACAAACGCTAATAATTGTAAGGAAATTAATCATCTTAATTTAGAAATTCTTAATGGTGATAATCTTTCATTATATCCAAACCCTATCTTAGGGAGTTCAGTCCTTAATTTAGTATACAACAGTCCAAATACGAAAAAACATCAAATAAGTATTCTAAATACTTCTGGACATGTTATTCAAACGTTTACCAATACAGGCAAAATAGGAATTAACCGAATTCTGTTAGACATCAACAAAACAGAATCCGGAATATATATATTACATATCGATGGGTTAAATCTTAAAAGTAAATTTGTGGTATATGAGTAATAGATCTAATTCTATTATTTAGACATTATTCCAATTAAGAATTAGCACAAAAAAACGGGTATCCATTTCTGGATACCCGTTTTAAATATAAGGTTATAAAGATTAAGCTAAAGCTTCTGCTCCACCTACAATCTCTAAGATTTCGTTTGTAATAGCTGCCTGACGTTGACGGTTGTATTGAAGCGTTAAATCCGCCTTTAACTCACCTGCATTATCAGTTGCTTTATGCATCGCTGTCATACGAGCACCATGTTCAGAAGCGTGAGAATCTAATAAAGCCTTAAACACTTGAATCTTTAACGATTTAGGAATTAAGTCTGTGATAATCTCTTCTTTACTTGGTTCAAATGCATATTCTCTAGTTGTTGCTCCTTCATTTTCGATAGGGGCTACAGGTAAGAATTGCTCTTGTACTGTATCTTGAGTTGCTGCATTTACAAATTGATTGTAAACTAAATCTACACGATCAAATTCACCATCAACAAATGCTTTCATGATTTTTTCAGAAATTTGAGCTGAATTATCAAACGATAAATCATCAAAAATAGCTATGTTAGAATCATATACAGTATACTCTGAACGATCACCAAATTCAGTCATCTTTTTACCGATAGTTAAAAGAGAAACATCTGCATTTGGATAAGATTCCTTTTTAATAGCGTTTACTTTTTTCGATACATTCGAATTAAAACCACCACATAACCCACGGTTAGAGGCAATGTTTACTAAAAGCACTTTTTTAATTTCACGCTCTTCAGAATATTTCCCATCAGCTGAATTTTCAAGAGAAGCACTTAAGTTTTCAAGTAACTCTTTTAATTTACCTGCATAAGGTCGCATTTGAGTAATTGCATCTTGAGCACGTTTTAACTTTGCTGCCGATACCATTTTCATTGCACTTGTAATCTGCATTGTTGAAGATACAGATCCTATTCTGGTACGTAATTCTTTTAAGTTTGCCATAATAAATAAAGCTTAAAGGTAAACCTTTAGATTTTGCTATTAAAAAAATAGAACTGGGGTATTGCTACCCCATTATAATTATGCGTCGTATTTAGACGTTAAGTCTTTTGCTACTGCTGTTAAAGTATCTGTAACTTCAGGAGTTAATTTACCTTTTTTAAGCGTTGCTAATGCATCTGCATGCTTGCTCTTCATGTAAGATAAAAATTCACCTTCAAATTCTTTTACTTTATTAACAGGAACCTTAGCTAAAAGATTCTTAGTACCTAAATAGATAATTGCAATTTGATCTTCTACTGGGTAAGGTTGGTTTAATCCTTGTTTAAGGATCTCAACGTTACGTTGACCTTTACCAATAATGTTTAAAGTTGCTTCATCTAAGTCAGAACCAAATTTCGCGAAAGCTTCTAATTCACGGAACTGTGCTTGATCTAACTTTAAAGTACCAGATACCTTTTTCATAGATTTAATCTGAGCAGAACCTCCAACACGTGATACCGAGATACCAACGTTAATTGCAGGACGTACACCAGCGTTAAATAAATCTGATTCTAAGAAAATCTGACCATCCGTAATCGAAATTACGTTTGTAGGAATATATGCAGAAACGTCACCAGCTTGAGTTTCAATAATTGGAAGGGCTGTTAAAGATCCTCCTCCTTTTACTTTACCTTTTAATGATTCTGGTAAATCGTTCATTTGAGCAGCGATTTCATCAGAGTCATTAAGCTTTGCAGCACGTTCTAATAATCTTGAGTGTAAGAAGAATACATCTCCAGGATAAGCCTCACGACCCGGTGGACGTCTTAATAATAAAGATACCTCACGGTAAGCAACGGCTTGTTTAGATAAATCATCAAAACAAATTAATGCTGGACGACCTGTATCACGGAAATATTCTCCAATTGCAGTACCTCCGAATGGAGCGTAGAATTGCATTGGTGCAGGATCAGAAGCATTTGCAGCAACAACAACTGTATAAGCCATTGCTCCAGCATCTTCCAATGTTTGTACAATATTTGCAACTGTAGAACCTTTTTGTCCAACCGCTACATAAATACAGAATACTGTTTCTCCTCTATCGTAGAATTCTTTTTGGTTAATGATTGTATCAATAGCAACTGTTGATTTTCCAGTCTGTCTATCTCCAATAATTAACTCACGTTGTCCACGTCCAATAGGAATCATCGCGTCAATAGACTTAATTCCTGTTTGTAATGGCTCTGTTACTGGCTGACGGTAGATAACCCCAGGAGCAGTACGCTCAATAGGCATCTCAAATAATTCCCCTTCAATAGGTCCTTTTCCATCAATTGGGTTACCAAGTGTATCTACAACACGACCTAATAAACCTTCACCAACATTAATAGAAGCAATACGACGAGTACGTTTTGCAACGTCTCCTTCTTTTACCCCTTTAGAGTCTCCTAAAAGTACACAACCAACGTTGTCTTCTTCTAAGTTTAAGGCAATAGCTTGTAATCCTGAATCAAATTCAATAAGCTCACCATACTCTACATTTGATAAACCATATAAACGAGCGATACCATCACCAACGTTTAATACAGTCCCTACTTCTTCTAGTTCAGCTTGACCTTTTACTCCAGCCAATTGCTCTTTTAAGATGGCAGAAACTTCTGCCGGATTTAACTTAGACATCTTTACTCTTTTATATAAAGGTTTGAATCAAATTCTCTTCTTAATGTTGATAATTTGTGAGCAACGCTATTGTTTAAACGTTGATCTCCAATTTGAAGAATAAATCCTCCAATAATATCAGCATCTACTTTTTCAGTAAGTTCTACAGAACCATCGAAATTGGCTTTAATAAGGTTAGAAACTTTCGTTCTAAACGCTTCATCCATTTCAACAGCAGTGGTTACAGTAGCACCAACTATCTTCTTTGTTTCTTTGTATAACTTAACAAATTGCTCCGCAACATATGGTAACACGCTTACACGGTCTTTGTCGCACAATAATTTAATTAAAGATAAGGTCAAGTCAGATAGCTTTCCGTTAAATACAGCATTTAAGATATCGTTCTTTTTAGCTGATTTAATAAGTGGATTTTTTAAGACTACCAACAACTCATTGTTCTCTACCATAGCCGAAGAAATAAGTTCCATATCTGCTAAAATAGCTTCAGACTTATTTTGATCTTCTGCTAACTCAAGAACAGAGTCGGCATATCTTAAGGCAATTCTTTGATCTTGCATCTTTCCTTAATTATTAGTTCAAGTTAACATCATTTAAAAGACTATTTACAAGCGTTGCTTGTTTAGTCTTATCAGCTAATTCAGATTTCAATACCTTTTCAGCAATATCAATCGATACTTTAGCCATTTGTGTTTTCATTTCAGCAACAGCAGCTGTACGTTCAGCAACAATAGCTTCTTTAGCTTGTTCCATAATACGGTCAGCTTCTGCAGTTGCAGATTCCTGAGCTTTAGAAACAATTTCAGCTTTCATTTCACGAGCTTCTTTTAAAACTGCATCACGTTCCGCTTTTGCTTCTTTTAAAATTTTCTCATTGTTAGCTGAAATGTTAGCCATTTCCTCTTTTGCCTTTTCGGCAGATTCTAAAGCATTTTTAATACCTTCTTCTCTGCTTTCTAAAGAAGCCATAATTGGTTTCCAAGCAAACTTTACCATTAATATGATAAGCACTAACAAGATTATTGCTTGCCATACGAACAATCCTAATGAAAAATCGTTAATTAACTGGTCCATCTATATAAGTTGTTTATACTTTTGTTTTGGTTTTGTCTAATTAAAGGAACAAGATTTGCAAGCAACCCTTGCAAATCTTGTTTGTTTAAATACTGGACTATTTTCCTAAGATTAAAGCACCGAATGCTAAACCTTCTAAAAGTGCTCCAATAATAATCATTGCAGTTTGGATTTTACCTGCTGCTTCTGGCTGTCTTGCGATAGCTTCCATAGCTGATCCACCAATCTTACCTAATCCTAATCCACCTCCGATACGATTAATCCTGCTCCAATTAAGTTGTACATAACTTACTATTTATGAATTAAACAAAAAAAATACTAATTAATGATATCGTGTTTCTTCAACAGCCATACCAATAAACAATGAAGATAACATTGTAAAGATATATGCCTGTAAGAAAGCAACCAATAATTCAATTAACGATATAAATAACGTTAAAGGAATTGAAATTGACAATCCTCCAACAATTGACTTATATGTAAATATAAGTCCCATTAGAGTCATTACAACAACGTGACCTGCTGTAATGTTTGCAAACAAACGCAACATTAAGGCGAAAGGCTTTGTAAACATACCTAATACCTCAATTGGTGCAAGAATAATCTTCATTAGAGCTGGTACACCAGGCATCCAGAAAATATGTCCCCAGTAATCTTTATTACCGTTTATTTGAGTAATGATAAATGTAAATAAAGCTAAACACATTGTAATAGCAATATTTCCAGTTACGTTAACTCCAAGTGGAGTCATTCCCAATAAGTTTAAGATCCAGATAAAGAAAAATACGGTTAATAAATAACCCCATAAATTTCTTATACTTTTTCTCTCCAATGTTCGGACGAGCAATCTCATCACGTACATAAAGTACTAATGGTTCTAGTACACGTCCAAATCCAGTTGGAATTGGACCGTTTTTATATCCTTTAGCTAATTTAGAGAACATCAATAACATTAAAATCCCAACTAATAAAATTGTAAATACATTTTTAGTAATTGATAAATCTAATGTAATTTTTAGATGCATTATCTGCATGGTGATCCGCATCAAAAACAACAGTATTTTGTCCTGCATCTAATTGATAGATCTTTCCATGAATCTTTGTAAAGTTTACACCATTTTTGGCAACAAGCACCTTTCCTTCATCGTCATGATGAAATTCAGAAGACATGAATGTTACTAATCCATTGTTTGTCCATAAAATTACTGGAAGAGGGAAACCATAGTGTGCCCCTGTTTCAGCATTAGAAAACAAATGAAAGTCGTGAGAATCTTTCAAGTGGTGACGAATAAATTCGTTTACTGCACTTGTTCTTTCCTCAGACCCACGTTCTGCTAATAAACCTTTACCATTGCTGCTCCCAGATGCAAACGAAAGCATTGGTAAAGCGAACAATAAACTTAAAATTAAGGTCTTAAAAGATACTTTTCTTACCATAATGTAGCCAAATAGTTGGGGTTACAAATTTTTGTGCAAATTTAGACAATAAATTAAAACTACAAACTGTTTATCTAATTTGTTTCATCTTTTATTTTAGTTCCCTCAGGATTAGTGAAATCTATTTCCTTCAAAACTTGAAGAACCAAATATACCTCTATCCCAAGGTATATAACATATGGTGCTACAAAACCAATCAATATTTCCTTTTGTCCTTCTAGCTCAAATACAGATTTAAATCCGAAATAAATTAATATCATCTTAACAAAGACCATAGCTAAAAAAACCAATCCAATTTGTTCTTTTAAATGTTTTGCAATTAAAGTACAAACTACAAACACATTCGCTGTAATAAAGAAGTGAAAACTATATAATCTAATCAGACTATAAATGTTTTCTTGAGCTTCTGATCCAAATACAAATTGATGGATAAAAAACAATACAACACTCACAATAGCTAATACAGCTAAAGGTTTTAAAATCTTATTTATCATTCGATTGATTTGTAAAATTAGTGACTTGTTTAATAACAGAATAAATTGCGACTGCAACGGCAAAAAGCGTAACTCCTTTGTAATACCATCTATCTTCGGGGTTACCATATTTACCATCAAGCCAATCTCCTAAAAGACTCCCTAAATAAATGGTTACCACCATTTGGACCGCAATACCAGAAAATCGTGCATATGCCCGCATATGAGAATTATTTTTATTCTTTTCAGTCATAAAACATTTAACTTGTGCTTGCAAATATAGGGTTAATTCAAAATATTTTAGGATACATTATCTTTTAATACAATACCCCGTATAAATCCAGATTAAAATATCCTTTCAAAACTTAAACTACTTAACCTTCCTTTTTCTTATTGTAACAATGACATTCCACTATTCTTATTCATTTTACTTATCTCAAAACTATCAACACATTATAATAATGCAGAACATATTAATTTATTCTTAAATAGTTAAAAACACATACGTCTAAAGATATTTTATTCTCAGAGGAAAAATCAAACAAGCTATACTAAAACTGAAATTTATATATCTTTGTAAGATATCATCCACAAAGTAAACAACACAGGTTTTAATGGATGAAATTTCAGACTATATTCGTTTAATTGAATTAAAACTGTACTTGTTAGGTAGATAATTGAAAGATTTGATTACCTTTGCACACTTGAAAATATTATTGAGGATGAAAACAAAAACATACGACATTGAATTTACTGGCCTAAAGCTAGGGTTTCATGACTATGCTTTTGAGATTAGTTTGGATATTTTTAACGAAACACCTTATGATCATTTACAATTAAAATCAGCGCAAGCTGTTTGTAAGCTAGAAAAGAAGGAAAATTCAATGGAACTTCATACAACTATGAAAGCTTCATTAGAGTTTAATTGTGACCGTTGTGGTGACTTATTTCCTTCTGATATTGAATTTGAAGAAAATTTAATAATAAAATCGGGAACCGAAAAGATGATGGAAACCGATGATATTTTAATTTTAGCACCAAATGATCATAAAATTGAATTAAAAGACTTATTCTATGAATGGATAATTGTACATTTGCCCATTCAAAGAATTCATCCAGAGGATGAGGATGGAGAACCAACATGTTCTCCGGAGAAATTAGAACGCGTACAACAGATGCTTGCATCTGACGATGATAACGACGACCAGATTGACGAAAGATGGTCACAACTTAAGGATTTACTAACTAAGAAATAAATAATCATGGCACATCCTAAACGAAAAATTTCGAAAACGAGACGTGATAAAAGAAGAACACACTACAAAGCGGAAGTTCCTACAGTAGCTACATGTCCAACAACAGGTGAAACTCATCTTTACCACAGAGCATATTGGTCTGAAGGTAAAATGTACTACAAAGGTCAAGTAGTAATGGAAGAAGCTTAGGTCTTTTTTAGACTTTTTAGCAGCTTTCATAAGCTCAATACTTTTAATTGCTAAAATATTTTGTAGATTTAGACCTTCAATAGGTTTAAATCTACTTTTTATTTATGTCAAAAATTAGGATTGGAATAGATGCCATGGGTGGTGACTATGCTCCAGAAGCAGTAGTCAAAGGGGCGTTGTTGGCACACAACGAACTACCCGACACAGCCCAAATTGTGCTGTTAGGCGATCAAACAAAGATACAATCCGTACTCAATACGTTAAACGTAACTGAAGTGCCATTCACTGTCATACATTGTCCTGATGTAATAGACATGTGTGAACACCCTACTAGAGCCTTTAGTAGCAAACCCAATTCTAGCCTTGCTCAAGGCTTTAAACTTCTCAAAAAACAAGAATTAGATTCCTTTGCTAGTGCAGGTAACTCCGGTGCTATGCTTGTTGGTGGTTTTTATACTGTAAAAGCTGTTCCTGGAATAATTCGACCTTGTATATCTTCTACAATTCCGTTATACGACGGAAGAAAAGCAATTTTATTGGATGTTGGAATTAACGCAGACTGTAAACCAGACGTTTTACAACAGTTTGGTACCTTAGGTGCATTATATTCTAAACATATTTACAATGTAAAAAAGCCAAAAGTTGCTTTATTAAATATTGGAGAAGAAGAAGGTAAGGGTAATATGCTAACTCAAAGTGCATATCAACTTCTTAGAGATAATGATTCATACGATTTTATAGGAAATATTGAAAGCAGAGATATCTTATTTACAAAAGCAGATGTGATTGTAACAGATGGATTTACTGGAAATATTGTTCTAAAACAATTAGAAGGAATGTACTCTCTTACAAAGAAGTTGAATTTAGAACACGATTACTTAGACAAATTTAACTACGAAAATTACGGAGGAACAGCTATTTTAGGAATGAATTCTAATGTTATCATTGGACATGGAATTTCTAATGATAAAGCGATTAAGAACATGATTAAGTTATCTTATGATGTTACTCAGGCTAATTTAGTAGACAAAATAAAAGACGCTTTTCAGATATGACGAATATTAAAGCCGCAATAACATCTGTTGGAGGTTATGTACCAGATTACATCCTAACCAACGATGAGTTATCAACGATGGTTGATACGAACGATGAATGGATTCGTACACGTACAGGTATTATAGAACGTCGCCTATTAAAAGGTGAAGGTTTAGGAACTTCTGATATGGGTTCTAAAGCTGTTTTAGACTTGTGCGAAAAAAGAGGTATCGACCCTTCGGAAATTGATCTACTTATTTGTGGAACTGTAACACCAGATATGGTGTTTCCGGCCACTGCTAATGTAATCTGTGATAAAATTGGAGCTACAAATGCATTTAGTTTCGATATTGGAGCTGCATGTTCTGGATTCTTATTTTCCCTAGTTACGGGATCTAAGTATATTGAATCTGGACAATACAAAAAAGTAGTTATCGTTGGTGCAGATAAAATGAGTTCTATTGTAGATTACGAAGATAGAGCAACTTGTATTATCTTTGGCGACGGTGCTGGAGCTGTTTTATTAGAACCATCAGAGGATGAAAATGGAATTCAAGATCATATCTTAAAAACAGATGGGTCTGGAAGAAAATATTTATACCAAAAAGCTGGAGGATCTGTAAAACCTGCAAGCATTGAAACTGTAACGAATAAAGAACACTTCATTACACAAGAAGGTCAAACAGTATTTAAATTTGCTGTTAAAAATATGGCTGATGTTTCTGCCCAAATTATGGAAAGAAACAACTTAACGTCTGATGACGTTGCCTGGCTTGTGCCACATCAAGCCAATTTAAGAATTATTGATGCTACAGCCCGTAGAATGGGAGTTGGAACAGATAAAGTTATGATTAACATACAACGTTATGGTAATACAACTTCTGGTACGATTCCACTTTGTTTATGGGAATGGCAAGATAAACTTAAAAAAGGTGATAATATTGTATTAGCAGCCTTTGGTGGTGGGTTCACATGGGGATCTATTTATTTAAAGTGGGCTTACGATCCAAAAAACTAAAAAAACGACTAAAAAAGACATCGCAATGAACGTAAAAGAAATACAAGAACTAATAAAGTTCGTTTCTAAATCTGGAGCAACAGAAGTTTCATTAGAAACAGGAGATATCAAGTTAACGATAAAAACAGAAGGGAAAAAAGGAAAAACCGTTGAAACTATTCTTCAACAAGTTCCAGTATCTCAACCTGTAGCTATTCCTGCTGCTGCTCCTGTAGCTGCAGCACCAGCACCAGTTGCACCTGCTGCACCTGCACCAGAAGCTGATGAAGAGTCTAAGTATATTACAATAAAGTCTCCAATTATTGGGACATTCTACCGCAAACCATCACCAGATAAAGATGCATTTAAATCTGTAGGTGATACAGTAAGTACTGGAGATGTTGTATGTATTATTGAGGCAATGAAATTATTTAACGAAATTGAATCAGAAATTTCTGGTAAAATTGTTAAAGTATTAGTGGATGATATGTCGCCAGTAGAATATGATCAACCATTATTTTTAGTAGATCCATCATAAGGATTTAGAATTATTTTTTCGACGCGAAAGCGTAAAATCTAAATTTTCAATTTGCTAAAACGATGTTCAAAAAGATATTAATTGCAAACCGTGGAGAAATTGCTCTACGTGTTATAAGAACATGTAAAGAAATGGGGATTAAAACGGTAGCTGTACACTCTACAGCAGATCGTGATAGTCTTCATGTACGCTTTGCTGATGAAGCTGTATGTATTGGACCTGCTCAAAGTGCAGATTCATACTTAAAGATTCCTAATATAATTGCTGCAGCCGAAATAACGAATGCAGATGCTATTCACCCAGGTTATGGATTCTTAGCTGAGAATGCTACATTCTCAAGAATTTGTGCTGAAAATAACATCAAATTTATTGGAGCTTCTCCAGAAATGATTGATGGTATGGGTGATAAAGCAAAAGCAAAAGAAACAATGAAGAAAGCTGGAGTTCCAACAATTCCAGGTTCTGATGGTATTCTTGACACTTATGAAGATGCTGAGAAATTAGCAGATGAAATGGGGTACCCTGTTATGTTAAAAGCTACTGCCGGTGGTGGTGGTAAAGGTATGCGTGCTGTTTTCTCTAAAAATGATTTAAGAAACGATTGGGATTCTGCTCGTCAGGAATCTGCTGCTGCATTTGGGAATAACGATATGTATATGGAAAAGTTAATTCTTGAGCCAAGACATATTGAAATTCAAATTGTAGGAGATGCTTTTGGTAAAGCTTGTCACTTATCAGAAAGAGATTGTTCTATCCAACGTCGTCATCAAAAACTGACAGAAGAAGCGCCTTCTCCGTTTATGACTCCTGAGTTAAGAAACAGAATGGGATTAGCAGCTCAAAAAGCTGCTGAAGCTGTTAAGTATGAAGGAGCTGGTACGGTAGAATTCTTAGTTGATAAAGACCGTAACTTCTACTTCATGGAAATGAATACTCGTATTCAAGTAGAGCACCCAGTTACTGAAGAAGTTGTTAATTATGACTTAATTGCTGAGCAAATTAAAGTTGCAGCTGGAATTCCTATTTCAGGTAATAACTATGAACCAGAATTACACGCTATAGAATGTCGAATTAATGCCGAAGATCCAGCGAATGATTTTAGACCTTCTCCAGGGAAGATTACTAATTTCCATTCTCCAGGTGGGCACGGTGTTCGTATAGATACTCATGTATATGCTGGGTATGTAATTCCTCCATACTATGATTCTATGATTGCTAAACTTATTACGGTTGCTCAAACACGTGATGAAGCCATAGAAAAAATGAAACGTGCATTAGAAGAATTTGTAATCGAAGGTGTAAAAACAACGATTCCTTTCCACTTAGCACTTATGGATCATGAAGCTTACAGAAGCGGAAATTATACAACGAAGTTCATGGAAGAGTATAAGATTATATAATCTTATAAATACATAAAAACAAAAGAGGCGGTATCTACAGATATCGCCTCTTTTGTTTTATTCATAACTATCCAACCAAAGTTTAAAATCTTTAACCCGATCTCTACTCACAAAAACCTCTTCTTTAAACTTGGGCTTTAATTCTAACTTTAATCGACTATTACCCAAAATTAAAATATCTTCTATGGCATCAAAGTGTACAATCATTTGTCTATTGATTTGAAAATAGCGTTCAGGATTCAAACTTTGCCTCATATATTCTAAAGTGAAATCTGAAGCTTGCTTTTTATCATTATACATTCTAAAATATAACATTTTATTCTCGGAGTATACATAAGCCACATCTTTAACTTTAATTGTTCTTAAATGGTTACCCGATTTTTGAAGGAATATATTTTTGTAAGTTTTTACAGCATAATAATCCTGAGGTGAAAATGCATTAGAATATGATTTTATAGAATGTTTAAACTGTTGTATTGCAAATTCTAAATCTTCTACACGAATAGGTTTTAATAAATAATCGACACTATTGTGTTTAAATGCACGGATTGAATATTGGTCATAAGCTGTAGTGAAAATAATTTTACTATTAACCTCTATTTGATCATAAATATCAAAACTTAATCCATCTCCAAGCTCTACATCAGAGAATATTAACTCTGGGTGTTCATGAGCCCCAAACCATAATAAGGCATCTTCTACAGAATGTAATACAGCCAAACACTCCATACCATATTCTTCGAGTTGCTTTTTTAAAAACCTCGCCGACCTTTTTTCATCTTCTACAATTACAACAGTTATATTCATTACACAAGTGGAATTTCTATTTGATAATACTCTAAGGTGCGTTCTATCTTAATATCACTGTCGGTAATAAGATTTAAACGAGATGTGAGGTTTTTTAAAGCCATTCCTGTCCCTTTAGACTTAGCTTTAGGCCTAAGGTTGTTTTTAACAAAAACAGAGGCCCCATTGCATGTTATATCAATCCTTAATGGTTCTTTATCGCTAAATACATTATGGGTAATCGCATTTTCTACAGCAATTTGAATAGATAAAGGCAAGACATGCTTAGCCTGATCACATTGATCTAAATCATAATTTACAAAAATGGCATTTTCAAATCGGGTTTCATGCAAAAATATATATTGTCTTATAAACGTAAGCTCATCCTTTAAAGGCACTATTTTTTCGGGACTTTTTTGAACTATATAACGATATACACTAGAGAAGTCCTCTACAAACCGTACAGCCAATGTTTGATCTTCAAGGATTACCTCTCGTAAAACACTCAAACTATTAAATAAAAAATGGGCATCCATTTGCTTTTGCAAACTGGCCAATTCCGATTCGAGTTGTTTTCGTTTAATTTCCTCATTTTGCTTCACTTGTGCTTTCCATTCAATTAAAAACCCTCTTAAATGAAAAAATAAAGAGATTACAATACTTAATAGCGTTGTGAAGATGTGCCTTTTCATTAAAGAGCTACTAAATAAATCTGCAAACTCTATATCACCAGGAATCACAAGTAAAACAAGCAAAACTAAAATTGACCCCAAAAAAGAATATATGATTGTAAATATAACACCTGCCCAAATACGTAATTTTGTCTGAGAATACCAATCGTAAAATTTATCCAGTACAACAGCTAAGTACGCATTTCCAAACCCTAATACTAAGGTGTACATGGTTGTCCAAAACAACATCATCTTAACAGCATGGAATGTTACATTACCAGAGAATAAAATAAAATTTAATAAGGTAACACCTATTACAACAGTAAGAATAGAAAGACTATATAATTTAAATGTTTTCATATTTTAGTTGACTTATACCATAATATGGAATGGTAAGTTATAAAATTAAACTGTAAACAACCCTAGAAATACTCTTGGAATTCTAGGGTTTAGATTGATTAATGTTTTTGTAAAGACAACCTAAAAGCTGTAGACTTTTTACTAACTTTTATCTTACACTGCTCAAAGGTTGGCATACCTCTTAATGGAAATACATTCTCTCCTGAAAAGCTATAAGGCTCTGTCGGTATTCCCTGCTCATTTCTATCCAAATTTTTATTGTCATTTGTGTCCTGAAATACAGCAACTGCATAATTTCCTTTAGGTAAATTTAAGGTTACAACATTATTGTTTTCTCCTACTTTTTGACGTTTCGCATTATAGGGCTCCATCGTTAAAAATTCGGAATCTTCATTGTAAATGGCCAACATCCAGTAGCCTTGGTCAGACTTAACATCTTCAATTTCTATATTTACTTGAATTGTTTTCTTTGACTTCTGCGCCAATGATACAAATGAAATACATACGAGTAAAACGGTTATTATTGTTTTCATAACATTATTTGTTTTAAAGATTATGATACAAATATCACTCGCAATGAAGCCTTTACAAAAAAAGGGTGACTGAGTTGTTGAAAAAAACAACTGAGTGGTAAAAATCTGAAGTAATACACCTTAAAAAGAGAATTTAATATAACAAATGACACTTGTATACAACTGGTTTTTAGTTTAATTTCGCCAGCTATTAAACACATATAATATCTATATTATGAAAAAAGCACTTTATTTTCTGCTTTTTATGTTTTTACATATACAATCTTTTGCTCAATACAATATTTCAATTCATCCTATAGAAATAGAATGGCAAAACATTTCTGTTTTAAGCAAAATTGAAGGATGTGAAGGTTGTAATGTTCCCATCACAAAACCTTTTACAGTATTCCCCGTGAATCGTTTAGAGCTCAATAACTTTAGTATAGGACCAACAATTATGCTTAATAATGATACAACTCGAATTGGGTATGAATTTATGCTACCTCTACGTAAAAGTACCTTTTCTCAATTTATGATTGTTGATGAGTATAACGAGGTTGAAGACAATATGCGAATTAAACATCGCTTTTTAAGCATCTCCCCCACAGTTGATATTAAATATAAGTTAGGGCAGTTTATTGATGCTAAATCTTGGTTTACGGCATTTGTTGGATTTACTTACGACTTTAATTTTAGCTACAATAAATCAGGAGGAAATTATGGCCCTTTTGTAGATTATTTCACATACCCCGTATCCGTTGATAAAAATAAAGATAATATGACTTCTGGAGGAGGACATATTAGATTAGGGTTTGGTTACGATTACTACTCGAATAAAAACAGAACACGAAAAGAGAAACTTTATAGCATTAAGATTCTTTATCAGCATATGTTATATAATCCCTTTAATACAGATTACGAATTTGAAGGACAAAAAATATATAAAGATTGGACGACTCAATTCGGACATATTGGATTTAAAATAACAAGACCTTTATTTAGAAAAGAGCTTTTAGAAGATGAAGAGGAAACTATTGAAGATTTAGAGAACGAAAATAACTCCGAAGACAACAATAAGGAAATTTCTATTAAAGATGAGGAGCTAAAAGAAGTAAAGAAAGAGAAGAAAGAGAAGAAAGAGAAGAAAGAGAAGAAAGAGAAGAAAGAGAAGAAAGAGAAGAAAGAGAAGAAAGAGAAGAAAGAGAAGAAAGAGAAGAAAGAGAAGAAAGAGAAGAAAAATAAAAAGATCAAGAATACTATAAAAGAAGATGAAAATGAAAGTAAGTAGTTTAATTATTGCCTTTACAAGTCTTATTACTTTATTAAACTCTTGTAAACGAGAAGAAGAATTCATACTTCCACAGCCTTTAGATAATGAAGTTATTCTTTACTCTCCTAAGCCTAATGAATTTCTGCATCAAAGTGAATATACTTTCTTTGATTGGTCGTTTGAAAGAGGCGATCTTGTTGGCCCTATTAAGTATAATTTAATTATTACTGAATTTCTTAAAAGTGGGGATAAACGAACTCACATTAAAAAAAATATATCTAAAAGTGAATATCATTTTAAATCGGATGTATTTACAAGTTCAAGCTCCATATTTAAATGGCGTGTAGAAATGTTAAGAGAAAATAGCGTAAGTAAATCTTTAATTAGTTCTGATGAATGGGATTTTGAAAAAGCTAATTTTTATTTACCTCGACTTATTTCACCAGCCAATAATGCAACAGGTGTAATGAACAATAACGATACGCTAATAGAATGGGATTTAGCCCGTTGGGCAGACCAAAATACATCTTACCCTATTCAATATAATTTTTACTTTAGTACGGACTCTAATCCTACTTTGTTTCAGACGGTACCGTCAGGTGAAATACACCCAGAAAATATTCTTACATTACCTAGTACAACCTATTATTGGCGTGTAGAAGCAAGAAACAATGCAACTATATTAGGAAGTACGCCTATTTGGTCTTTTACAACGGGGAGTTTAATTTCGGTAGACAAAGAACTAGAAATGGTATTTGTACCAAGCGGAACGTTCTCTATGGGGTGTCCAGGTTCTATAAATACTTGCGAAAACAATGTTAAACCTGCTCATAATGTAACCTTAGATAATTTCTATATTAGTAAATACGAAGTTACCAATACAACATTTTGTGATTTCTTAAATGATATAGGTAACCAAACGTCTGAAGGTGAATTATGGTATAATATTGACAATGATGAAGGACATATTGAAAATATAAATGGACATTATAAACCTGCTATAGGAAAAGAGAACCATCCTGTTACTAA
>CBDEVQ010000099.1:0-139471 GCA_965243605.1 Flavobacteriales bacterium | reverse complement strand
GAGTATCTCTGTTGTTATAAACCCAAGCTTCAATATCTTCAACACTTGCAAAAGCATCATTTAATTGAATTTTAGGTTGAGATCCAAATTTAGCATCACTTGGTTGTCCTACATAAATGTAATCAACTAATGATTTACGCTTAATTTTTTTAATCTCTGTCGCTTTAGGTAATTGGTTCTTTACCAATAATGAATTTTCACGCATTACCGTAGATACCATAAAGAAGAATAAAAGCATGAATACAATATCAGGTAATGATGCCGTTGAAATTGGCGCCATTTTCCCAGATCCTTTCTTTTTAAATCTACTCATAATGGTTAATTTTTAATCGGTTCAGCTTCCGAAATATTCATCGGATAATCTTTTCTTATCTCTTTTGCTTGATCTCTATTTAAATCTTCGAATGGTTTCCCAAATCTCTGATTAGAAATACTATTACGTATTTGATTATACGCAGCAGTTAATTGATCTTGAACAGCAACATAGGTATCATAAGATGTTAATCTATGATTACGTAGAGAAACTATAGCTTTTCCTGGTTCATCTGATAGTGTACTATTTTTCCCATTGTTTGTAATAAACTCAATAGTTGCATCCTTTAAATCATCCATATCCATTGGTTTTTCTTCAACCAATAATTGATTATTCTGATTTAATAATACAATAAAAATATTTCTATCGTGTACAGGTGGTGGATCAATTGGTTCCTCATCTTGTTTCGCAGGTAATTTACGCGAAATTCCAGAGTCCTGATCCATCGTTGTAGTTACCAGAAAGAAGATAAGTAATAAGAAAGCGATATCCGCCATTGATCCTGCATTAATTTCAGGGACTTCTTTACTTTTTCTGGCCATAGTTCTTATTTAATTGAATTAACAATTTCACCTACAATTGCTCCAGCAAATGCAATACCAGCCATCCAATAGAATGCAAATAATCCAGTACCAACATTTCCAGAAACATCTCTTGTTACTTCGTATTCCATGTAAGAATCTAATACAACATCAGACGATTGTCCTTTGGCGATGAAGTAAATGATTAAAACTCCTACAATTCCAATAGCAGCACTAACCAATTGTTTTGGATTAGTGGCTAAGTTCTTTAATGTAAAGGCTCCAACAAGTACAAGAATTGCATATAACAATATCTTCGTGTACTGAATAGCTGGTCCTACAATAGCATCTTGTAACGACTCGTCAGTCAATATATCTTCAGAATTTGCTAATAACTGAAAGAAATACATAAATCCGAAAGCCATAAGAACAAGAACTATTATTCCTAAAATAATTCCAATTTTCTTATTCATCTAGACTATTTTTTTGCTCCGTGATTTGCTAATAAATCAATTAAAGATACAGAAGCATCTTCCATTCCATTTACTAAAGAATCAACTTTAGAAAGGATGTAATTGTAAGCAATTTGAAGAATAATGGCAGCAATAAGACCAAATACGGTTGTAAGTAAGGCTACTTTAATACCTCCTGCTACAAGTGATGGTTGGATATCTCCAGCCGCTTGAATAGCATCAAAGGCATCAATCATACCGATTACTGTACCCATAAACCCTAACATTGGAGCTAATGCGATGAATAATGAAATCCATGAGATGTTTTTCTCTAAACGTCCCATTTGAACTGAACCATAAGACACAATTGATTTTTCAACCATTTCCAAACCTTCATTTGAACGCTCTAAACCTTGGTAAAAAATTGAAGCAACTGGTCCTCTAGTATTTCTACAAACTTCTTTAGCAGCATCAACACCACCAGAAGCTAAAGCTCCTTCAACATTCTTAAGTAATTTAGAAGTGTTAGTTGAAGATAAATTTAAATAGATTACACGCTCGATAACAAGTGCTAAACCTAAGATAAGACATAGAAGTACAACTCCCATAAAGATAGGACCTCCTTCAATGAACTTTTGCTTTAATACTTGGTGGAAAGTCTCCTCAGCAGCAAAAGTAGGAACTGTAGACATCATAGCTACAGCAAGAAATGATAGTTTTTTCATTTTTTTTAGTTTGAATGGTTTTTTAAGACGTTTTACTAATTGATGTTTGCTTTATATCAAACGTAAAATTTCACAAAACATTGCTCTTTATTGATTATCGTAAAGGCGAATCTATAAAAAAACATTTAAATAACGTGTTTTTTAAGCGACCAATTTATTATCAATGGAGAGATAAATGATTGAAAAACGTGTGCAAAATACAAAATATCTACTACATGAAAGTAAATTTAATATGAAGATTCTATTTTTCACCTCTCAAGTTCTCCTTCAACTTAGCAACTTTCTGATCTACTGAAAATTCCGTTCCAAGAACAATCATTAATTTTGTTATTGCACTTTCAAAAGTCATCTCTCCCCCTTCAATAACACCTATTTTTTCTAATACACTACTTGCTTGGTATTTTCCATGAGAGACAGATCCGCCTAAACATTGACTTACATTAATAATTATAACACCACGTTTTATAGCTTCTTTTAACGGTTGTAATAATTCAACTTTATTTCCAATATTTCCTGCACCAAAGCTTTCTAATACAATTCCTTTAATAGATGGATCTAAAATTAATGACTTATAATATTCTCCTTGAATACCTGGGAAAATTTTAATACCAACAACGGCTTTCTCTATTTGAGTGTTTAATTCTAACTTCTCATTAAAATTATATGCCCTTATATTAGTATTTTGAAACTGAATATCAACTCCAGCTTCTGCCAAAACAGGATAGTTATATGATGCATAAGCATTAAATCTTTGTGCATCAACTTTAGTAACACGATTTCCTCGGTATAATTTATATTCGAAATAAACAGATACTTCTGGAACAATTGGCCTTCCATTTACATACGAAGATGCAATTTCCATTGCAGTTAATAAGTTCTCTAATGCATCTGTTCTAGGAACTCCCATTGGTAATTGAGACCCTGTGAAAACAACAGGTTTCGATAGATTCTCAAAAATAAAACTTAATGCAGAAGCAGAAAAAGCCATTGTATCTGAACCATGCAAGAAAACAAACCCTTCATACTTGCTGTAATTGTCTTCGACAGTTCTTGCCATCTCTATCCAATCTTCTGGAGATATGTCTGAAGAATCCTTCACTTCTATCATAGACACCATATCAAACAAAATATTGGTATTCTGTAGACCTGGGAAATTATCTTGGATTGAATTAAAATCAATAGGTACAAGTTCTCCAGAATCAGGATGTTTTCTCATCCCAATAGTACCACCAGTATATATTAAAAGTATTTTATCTTGGCTAGAGTTCATAAGCTATGAATATTTCCTTAGCATTCTTTGTTGTAATATCAGCGATTTCTTCAATGGATAATTGAAAGATATCAGCTAACTTTTGTCCTATAATAGGTAAAAATGACGTCTCGTTTCTTTTTCCACGATTCGGATGAGGTGCTAAATAAGGAGCATCGGTTTCTAAAACGATATGATTTAATATAGACACATCATATTCTGAAAATACTTTATCAAGTCCTCCATTTTTAAAGGTTAGTACTCCACCTAATCCAACTTTAAACCCTAAATCTAAAATATAATCCAGCTCCTTCTTTCCTCCAGAAAAACAATGAAATATTCCTGTTAATCCCGTGTTTCTATATTTTTCTAATTGAACAAAAATCTCTGGAAACGCATCTCGAACGTGAATAACAATTGGTAAATTATACTCTAAGGCTAGATCACATTGTTGACAGAATAATTCTTCTTGTTGTTTTTGAAATGATTTATCCCAATATAAGTCTATTCCAATTTCTCCAATAGCCGTAAAGGGTCTATTTCCCAAACATTCTTTTACAAATTGTAATTCATCACTATTTTCTTCTTTAACAGAACAAGGGTGTATTCCAATCATTAATTTTACAAATGTTGGATCCTTATCTTCCATTTCAACCATAGATTCGTAATGCCCTTTATCTATAGATGGTAGATATATTTGTTCTATGCCTTCTTCTTTGGCCCTAGTAATCGCTTCTGAACGATCTTCATCAAATTTTGAACTATATAAGTGTGTGTGTGTATCTATCCACATAATTTTCCTCTCAATATTTCCGACAAAAATATTCATTTTTTATGATCGAACTACTATTTAATACAAATAGCAAAATAGATTCTTTAAAATGATATTGCTAATTGGGCCAAGGCATACTTCCTAGATTGACCTTCTATTACTGTCTCAGCTTGTCCAAATATATTATAACTCAAATAAAACTCAATACGCTTCGTTAGTTTGGAGTTAATAAATGCATTGGCCGACGTATATTCATCATCCAAATAATATAACACAGAAGCCCCTAAGGTAGTGCGCTTACTTATTGGGTACTGCATAATTCCAGCAATTTGAAATTTATTGGTAATAAGATGCTTTACGCTTCTGTTAGTAAATATATCGGTTGGAGTAAAAAATTCTTGGGGATTAGAATGATACAATATCTCTCCCAATAAAAATAATTTAGATGGGAATTGGTAATATGTAGACACGTCAATTAATAGAGCATCAAATCCATCATTAGATTTGGCTTTAAAATAAGTGACTTCTCCAGATATTCCAGTTTCATTAATATATGTTGAGAATCCTAAACCTCCAGAATAATCATTTAGAATACTACCTCCTAAAAGTTGGAACTCTGTTCTTTTGTTCTTATAGTGTAACCTTGAAGTTACTATCGATTCATCCATCGTTTTATGAGGAGCATAAACAAGATCCATATCCCATTTTGATCTTGAACCACCAAGTTTAGTTCGTATGCTTATCGATTCTATTCCTGATCTGTTAACAACATCATACCCTAATACTGAATATGTATTTAAATAGTTATTTGGATTCCATATAAACGATTGATTCCAGTAATACCTTTGACGACCTATTTTAACTCTAGTAGATTTTGATTCCCATTTATAATATAGAAGGTCAATTTCTGAATGTATTAAATAGTTATTTTCTTCTTTAACGATAAAAGATAAGTTAACCAAATCATTGTTCTGTAATAATGAGTTGGCATAGCCCGATGCATTTAAATTGTAGGCTTCTCCAAATATTAATCGATTTTGTATACTTCCATAAATGGAATTATTCCTATCAAATTGTTGATAAACAAATAATTTATTGTGAATGGCATAATCAGAATATCGATCTTCATTCCATTTTGTGTATTGTTGATAATTTACGAATCTTAAGAAACCTCCTATTTGAATTCCTGATGATCGATTTGATTTATTCCCATAAAATGGATTTCCTGATTTATTCCATTGTCCAAAAGATAATTGGCAGAAGAAAATAAAGAGTATGAGTATTATTCTTTTATACATAGAATTGTTTAAAGTCTTTAAAATTATGATTTTATATTGATTAATGTAAAAAAATAAGGTAATCTAATTGATTACCTTATTAATATTACTCTTCAAGAAGTTCTAATGTAACTTCCCAATCTTCAACAACTTTATCTAATGTACGTTTATAGGAATTATACTTTTCCATAAACATAGATTGATCTTCATTAGATCTTTCATAAAATTCTACTTGCGCCAAAATAGCATCGCAATCACTAATTTTCTGTTCCAAATCAGATATTTCACGTTCTAATTTACCAACCTTGTTCTTTAACTTTTTTAGCTCTTTATTTGATTGCCAATCCGATTGTGAAGCTTTATTTTCCTTTACATTATTCGTCTTTTCAGATTTAGCGAGTTCCGCGTCTCTTAAATTTTCGAATTCTCTTTGTTCCAAATAATAATTAACATCACCTATTAGCTCCTTTACTTTATGGTCTCTAAATTCTAATACCTTTTCCGTTAACCCTTGAAGAAATTCTCTATCGTGAGAAATAATAATTACGGTTCCTCCATAATCAAGAATAGCTTGCTTTAATATTTCTTTAGACTGAATATCTAAATGATTTGTAGGTTCATCAAGAATTAAGAGGTTATGTGGCCTTAACAATAATAGACATAAAGCCAGACGTCCTCTTTCACCTCCAGAAAGGACTGAAACCTTTTTATCAACATCTTCACCTTCAAATAAAAATGCTCCAAGTAATCCTCTTACTTTTGGCCTTGTATCTGCATCAGCTTCATCTAGTACAGTATCTAATACAGTTTTAGTCGTATCCAGTTTTTTAGCCTGATCTTGGGCAAAATAAGCAATTTCAACATTATGCCCAATCTTCAATTGTCCTGTATAATCTTTCCAGTCATTCATAATACACTTAACAAGTGTAGATTTACCTTGACCATTTTGACCTACAAAAGCAATCTTATCCCCTCTTTCTAATTCTAAGTTAACTTGATTTAGAACTTTCTTTTCTCCAAAAGACTTTTCTAGTTCTTGAATTTTAAGAACAACTTTTCCTGAATGTACAGCTTGGGGAAATTTAAAACTCATCGCTTTGTTGGATATAGAATCAATATCTATATCGTCCATTTTTTCAAGTTTCTTGATCAAACTTTGAGCAAATGCCGCCTTTGAAGACTTATATCTAAACTTTTCGATTAAGTCGTTTAGTCTTTTCTTCTCTTTCGCTTGGTTAGTAAATTCAGCCAATTGCTGTTCTAACATAAGCTCTCTCTGGCTTAAATATTTATCATAGTTTCCTTTAAAATCATAGATTTTACCAGATTGAATTTCAATACTACGATTACATACAGCATTAAGAAAAGCCTTATCGTGAGATACAAGGACTACCGCACCAGCATATGATTTCAGAAATTTCTCTAACCAAACAATAGATTCAATATCTAGATGATTGGTTGGTTCATCTAATAATAGCACATCTGGCTTCTTAAGTAAAAGTTTAGCTAATTCAATTCGCATTCGCCATCCACCACTAAAATCTGATGTTTGTTTCTCCCAATCCGATGACTTAAATCCTAAACCTTCTAATACACGAGCTATAGAAGCGTCCTTTTGTGATGCTCCTAAAATGATTAATTGTTCATTTGCAATATTAATCTTCTCTAGAAGCTTTGAATATTCTTTAGATTCATAATCTTCTCGATTACTTAACTCAAGACTTAAATGGGTTAAATTATCTTCTATTAAAGCTATCTTCTCAAATGCCTTTTCTGCTTCTTTCCATAAGGTTGAATCGTTATTAAAATCCAAGTCCTGTCTTAACATAGCAACATCAACAGATTTTGCATAGGTTATATTACCGGATTCGTAAGATTCATCGCCAACAATAAGTTTCAATAATGTTGATTTACCAGCACCATTCTTTCCTATTAGACCTATTCTATCACCTTTATTAACTTGGAAACTTATTTCTTTAAATAAATATCTTCCTGTGAAATAAACAGATAAATTATGTATATCAAGCATTTTCTTTAAATCGTTTTATATTCCATTCTTCATCCAATGGAATTGAATTTTCAATAGAATCAATCAACATTTTCACTCCAGTTGGGGCTAACATAACACCACGTGTTCCCATACCATTAAAAACATGCATATTCTTATGTTTTTCATGTGTTCCTAATAAAGGTCTACGATCAATAACTGTAGGTCGAATACCTGCATCATGCTCTACAATTTCAAAAGTACAGCTAATAATTTGTTCCAATTTTGATATCAACCATTTTTTTCCAATTTCACTAGGCAAACAATCTTTATCGTCCCAATTAAAACTTGCACCTACTCTATAAAGATCGTTTCCTAAAGGCATAACCAAAACACTCGATTTAATTGGATATTCCAATTTCAAATCAGGACATTTAATCGTTATTAATTCACCTTTTGTTCCTTTTAAAGGAAGTTGATTAAACCACGGATTAAACTTCAAATTATAACCTTCAGCAAAAATAATATGTTTAGAAGTTATTTGATCATAATGAACATCATCCTGATTCAATTTCAGCTTATCGTATGCAAATTCTTCGTTTAAATAGGTATTATTCTTTTGAATATATTGTCTTATGGCTTGAATAAATTTAACAAGGACAACTCGCCCTGTTTTGTAAACTTGCCCTAGGCCAAAGTTTTTACTAATGGCTAAATTATCTTGGGTAAATATATTTGGATTCATGAACGGTTCCAAGGCCAATTGATCAGCTTTTTCATCCCAAAGAATTGCTTCCTTGTTATTACTAAACAATCTATAAAGGTTCATAGGATACATAAATTCACTATCTATTTCCTGTTCAATTTCCTTATAATAGTTTTCTAAATTACGAATTAATTCAGGAGCCTTCCAAGCCAGGGTATACCGTTTCAACACTAACGGATTGTACATACCAGGTGCTACTTCAGATGATCTTACAAGCGTATTATCATGAATAACACAAACTCTTTTCCCACGCTTAATTAATTCATAAGACAATAAGGATCCACTTAATCCTTGCCCAACAATAATATAATCGTACTTCATAATTTATATACCAAAAAAAAGCTGACTTATTAAGTCAGCTTTTGTATTATAATAACAAATCTTAGTAGTTCCAAAGATCATGTTCGTAATTTCGTAATTCTTCTTTAATACGTTCCGCCTCTAATAAACGATCTCTCTTAGTAGAGTTATAATCACTTATAGAACGATCTTGCATATTCGACTCCTTAATGAAAGTAGACGTATATAAACGATTTAAGAATAATTCATCCATACTCATGTTCTGGAAAGAATTGTATTCGTTATATATTTTAGAATTTGCCAAAATTTGTCTTGCATCTGGATAGTAGAACCAAAACATAATTTGCTTTTCCCATTCTAAAGTTTCTTTGTTTTGAACTAAAGCAACTGGAGCTAATCCAATAATTCTTTGCTCAAGAACTGAACGTTTTTTGTCAAAGAATTTCTCTTCTCTTACTAATATTTCAATAATATCAGAAGATGAAACTTGAGTAGTATCGATGATTTCTTCATCTTCACCAGTTTCCCAGTTTTCACCAAGAGTCTTTTCAATACGGAAAAGTTTATTCTTTAACTTATCAATAGACAATTCATCAGTAAAGTATTCATCACTGTATGCTTTAATAGAACCTTCTTTTGCAGCTCCAATTACAACATCAGCAAAACTCTTTCTGTATAAAGTAGGATAGGTTGGGTAATATAATACCTGATTCTTTCTTACTTTAAGATTGATAACTGATTTATACTCTTTTTTCCAATGTATATCATCTTCACTTACTGCAACAAATGGAAGAACACGATTATCAAAATCATCATTTCTTAATACGTATGTACCATGTTGGTTCTGTGATCCAATTACAGGATTATATACTCTTTTATCTTGCGTATCTTGTGCATTTGCTGTAATTGTACAAGCAATTGCACATAATGACAATAAAGAAACTATTCTCTTCATAATTCAATAATTTTATTGTACAGCTAATACTACTGGAGAACAAGACTTAATTCCCACACGAGTTGGTCCTTTAGCTTTTATACTAGTAAAACTAATTTCTGTACCTGGTTTTGCTTTTCGTATTTTATCTTTAATCTCAGCTGTAAAACGGTCACCCTTTACACCTATTGGAGATACATAATCACCGTCATTAATTCTAACTACAAAAGAAATAACTTTAAACTTTAAGTCAAAAGGGAAATCTTTTAAAGACGCTCTAATTCCAGGTGTTCTCAACATTAAACTTTTAGAAATTTGACCTTGAACCTTACCTGCAATAGTAGCTACAGGATTTGGTACACGCTTAACTCTAAATTCATGTGGTTTACCAATATTTCTTCCATTGGCATTAACACCAATTTTAACTGTTTTGGCACCTTTTCTAACATCGATAATATATTCACCTTTACCTTTAGGTTTAGAATTTGCTCCTGAAACTGAGATTTTCACACCTCTAGAATCAACACCTGGTACAGAAACTGCAATAGGGTTATCTACACCAAAGTAAAATACATTCATCTTTGTAGGTGACACTACAGATGTTGGAGCATTAACAGTATATTTTATACCTGTATTCCAAGTTGCTTTTTTACCATTACTTTTAACGATTTCTAGTTCAGCTCCAAGCGTATGTTCTCCTGGAGAACTAGCAGTAAACTCAAGTTTACCCATACCTTCACTTATTGAATCAAGTAAAGAAGCACCAGTAAAATCAGTTTCTTCTCCTGTATACGTTTTTTGGTAACGAATAGTAGGTTTTTGTCTAGAGTCAAAAGCAGTTACAAAAATATCTGCTTTAAACTTTTCACCAACCATTATTGATGAACTTTCAGGAACGATCATCGCCTTTAAATTATCAAAACTAAAGTCAGACTGTCCAACTGAAGAATATAATCTATCAACAACATCCGATTCTATTTTCACAACATCCGATTCTATCTGACGTAAAAATGTCAGGATAGCAATAAGAGGATAATGCTCAAAAGTATGGTGTTCCCAATCAATCTTAGTAGATCCTTTACGTTTAATATCATCCGTATTAAATAATGAAGTAATATCATCTTTTAATGCTGGATTACTTTTAACGATGTCAGTTTTCACTAAGAAATCACGGTAATTATTTATTGCAATTTTTAATTTTCCAGCTCTGTCAGGCTTTTTCAATAATAAATTAGCAACACCTTCTTTATCATCCATTTTATTAGGTAATTCCATACCTAATTCATCATTCATCTCACTACCATTCATTTCAATGATATCGTGACGAAGTTTTTCAATTACACCAACCAGTTTATCTGCTTCAGTCTTTACAGATTTAGCATTTTCCAATGGTTGTTTTGCAGCAATAACAGTTTCTGCTATTTTCTCAAAATCTTCAAACTTATCTTGATTCTTTTGATCAAGTACATTTACTGTACGTTCATATCCTTTCTCAACAACGGCAAACGCATTAAGGATGTCTTTAGATATGTTTAAGGCTAAAAGTGCTGTCAATACGAGATACATCATATTGATCATCTTCTGCCTTGGAGATTGTTTTCCACTAGCCATATCTGTGCTCCTTATTTATTGTTAACGTTCATAGCAGATAACATGTTACCATAAACAGAATTTAATGAACTTAAATTTTTAGTCAAGTTACTTAATTCGTTTTGCATGTCTTGCGAAGTTTGCATTGCAGACTTCATATTATTAGCCATTTGTTTAGTAGCTTCTGTATGAACGGAATTACTTTCTATTTGAGTAGCATATAAAGCATTGATTGATGCTAAATTCTTAGCTGCACTATTTACTTCATTACTATACTTGTTTGTACTTTCAGCAATACTAACAGCCTCTCCTAATCCATTTGCAGCAACACTAACTTTTCTTAATCCATCTCCTAAAGAAGAGATTAAATCAGAATCTATTTTAGCATTCTCCATCATATTATCTAAGTCACGAACTGGTGATCCAGATAATCCTAATTCATCGTCATCGGCTTCCATTCCTGCTAATTCAGGGTAAACTAGTGACCAATCATATTCCTTTGGTGGTTTTTCGAATGCTGAGAAAAAGAAAATACCAGCTTCAGTTCCTAAACCTATGATAAGCATTATATCGGCTCCTGGCAAGTGAAGAATTTTAAATAATGCACCTAAAATTACAACGGCTGCTCCAATACCATAAAGCTTCGCCATGAAGTTTTTTCCTTTCTTTGAATCTAAAAAAGACATATTTGTGTGAGATTTTTAAGGGTTAATTTTAATTTTCGAATTCTTTAACATGCTCAAATGTTTTAACACATCTGAAACCGATAAATGAACTAGCTTCATCTTGTTGAGCATAATCACGAGCAGCTATTTGAATAAATGCACCTATATCTTTCCAAGATCCACCTTTAGTAACTTTACGTTTCATTTTAGGATTATCAGAATCCTGAGCAGAATATCTATAGTCAGGGTTTAAATCATGCCAAAATGAATATTGCGTTTGTTCAAATGGAGTTGAAGTCCATTCAGCAACGTTACCACTCATGTTGTATAAATCAATATCGTTTGAGTTAAAAGAAATCGCTGGAGCTGTGAACACATGTCCATCTGCACCATACTCACCTCTTCTAGGCTTAAAGTTAGCTAAGAAACATCCTTTTGCCGTCGTTGGATAAATTCCTCCCCAAGGATAAATTGTTTGTTGTTTACCTCCTCTTGCTGCATATTCCCATTCAGCTTCTGTTGGTAAACGGAAAACGGTTTCAAATGCATTTTGGTTATTTGAAAGCGCATTCGTTCTTAAACGAGTTCTCCAATCACAGAATGCATTAGCTTGTTCCCAAGTAATACCAACTACAGGATATTCTCCATAAGATGGGTGCCAAAAATAATTATTGAAAATTGGCTCATTAAATGTATAAGCATATGCAAAGTCTTTCAACCATACATTTGTATCTGGATAAACATATACAGACTCAGTATTTACTAAATTCTGACGTGAGAATCCTTCTCTATAGCTTTCAGTTTTTGGATCATAATCATTCCTCTTTTGACCTAAGATCTTAGTATCAATAAAAGAATACTCATAATTCCAAGATCTTGGATCTAATTGTTTCTTTCCAAAAACTCTTTCGTCTTCTGGTAGAAATAAAGGATCTAATGCTTCTTGTAAGATTTCATCTTCAGAAGCCCAATCAATTGGCGTAGACCAATCCAAAACAGGCGTTTCTAAAAAGTTACCTTCGGCATCTTCTTCAATCATTTCATAATTTTCTACACCGTTCTCAGCTAGATATGTTCTGGCAATAGAATCTCTAACCCAATGAACAAACTGACGATACTCATTATTAGTAATCTCTGTTTGATCCATCCAAAAAGAATGCATTGTCACCGTACGTACAGGCGTAGTTTGTGCAAATGGCACATTTTGATCGTTAGCTCCCATGGTGTACGCTCCTCCCTCAACTTTAACCATTCCAAATGGATGAGTTGGGTGATAAGGTATTCCTGAAGAAACTCCTTCTAATTCTGTACTAGGTGTCGTACAACTAAATAACGCTGTTCCTAATAATCCTAGAGCAATTATTCGCTTCATATTAATGAGTATTTATAGTCGTCTAATGGGTGTGTTGAAATTTTTCTCTCCCAAAATTACACTTTTACTTAAAAAATCCTACAAAAATCTGTTATTTCTATACCTCGTTCGTGCCTTAGAAGGAACTTTTATTGGTAAAGAATAACGTACAAAAACTTCGTGAGACCCCGATTGATATGATTTCAGCTCTGAAATCGTAATATCATAGGAGTAACCTACTAAAATTTTATTATCGTGCTTATATGAGGCCATAACGGCTACCGCGTCAAATGTACGGTATGCTGCCCCTATGGTAAACATATCTTTATATATAAAGTTTGATGCGAAATCAAACTGTGGCTTTACTTCATCAGTTTTAATAAAAATAGATGGTGCGATTGACCACAGTCTATTCATTTCAAAATTAGCTTCTCCTATAAAATAGTAGTGACGATTAGAACCGTAAACGGCATCTTTACCTCCATCAAGCTCAGCTTCAAATTCAACAATATGTGTTGAAGAAACCCCAAAATTGAAATTCTTATACTGTAGATAAGCTCCAACTCCAAAATCTGGAACTATTGCTGAAGCACTTTCATCTGGAATATGAGGATCATCAGATCCATTTCCTCCATTAGATGCTAACCACGTATCATAATTAAAATCAATATTAAAAAAACCGGCATTAAAACCTAAACCTAAAAATGTTTCGTCTCCTAGTTTACCACGAAAGGCATATGTGGCACCAACTTGTCGATATCTAAATCCTTCACCTATTGCATCATTTACAATATTAAGACCTATACCACCCGCTAAAGCATATACAGGAACCTCCAGATTGAAAATTTGAGATGTTGGAGCACCTTCAAATCCTACCCATTGAGACCTGTGTAGCACACTAGCATTTAAATTTGAAGTTGCTCCTGCATAAGCCGGATTCACCGCAAACTTATTAAACATGTTTTGGGTAATTTGAATATCCTGCTGCGCATTTGCCAACCAACTGAAACAAACAGAAATTAAAAAAGCTATTTTTTTCATAAAATATATGGCTTTACCATAGAAATATATACTTTGAGGGCTAAAGATATAAAAAAAAAAGAAGGATACAAGTGAATTAAGAAGGGTTTAAATAATTATCAACAGATTATTTAAAAAAAAATTAATTTACAACTACTTATATTTAACATTCGTTTTTGATCAGGCCCTATTAATATTGTGTATAAAACTATATTACTAATAAAAAAGAGGGATCAAATGACCCCTCTTTTTTTAATATTAATTAGACAATGTGCTCAAGAGCTCTATGCCTTATTATCTGTATCTTTAATAGTATCCAACATTACAGGAGTTGCAATGAAAAGTGAAGAATAAGTTCCTACAACTACTCCTACTAATAATGCAAACATAAATCCTTGTATCACCTCACCTCCCATAAAGAAGATTACTAATAATACAATCAATGTAGTTAATGATGTATTCATCGTACGACTTAATGTACTGTTTAATGCACCATTGATTAAGTCTTTATCTGAGAATTTACCAGATGTACCTATTCGTTCTCGAATTCTATCAAATACAACCACGGTATCATTCAACGAATATCCGATTACCGTAAGAATTGCCGCAATAAATGCTTGATCAATTTCTAATGAGAATGGTAACATTCCATATAGTAAAGAATAAAGAGATAATACAACTAATACATCATGGAATACAGCAGAAACCGCTCCTAATGAATATTGCCATTTACCGAATCTTATAATGATGTATAAGAAAATCACAAATAATGATCCTAATACAGCCCATAATGCTGCTTTCAAAATATCATCCGCAATAGTTGGTCCTACAAGTGTTGAACTCTCTATTTTATAGTCTTTATCAATTTGAACTAATCCAGATACTAAAGTCGCTTCAACTAAAGAATCAGCATCGGCTTCATCTATCATGAATTTTGTTGTCAATTTAACTTGATTTCCATTACCAAATGTTTTTACAATTGGTTTTTGTTCTTCTCCATCAACAATAAATACTTTTCCTAATACTTGACGTACATCGTCTGTTTTAACATCATCAGAGAAACTAACAACATAAGAACGACCACCAGTAAAGTCAACTCCTTGGTCAAACCCTCTTGTTAACATAGAACCAATTCCTGCAATTATGATAATAGCCGATATAGCATAAGCTATCTTCTTTTTGGCTAAGAAAGCTACACTATTATTTTGGAATAAGTTTTTAGTGATACCTGTATAAAAATTAACACCTTTACCTTTAGATATACGTGCCTCTAAAATAACACGTGTAAGGAATATTGCACAGAATAAAGATGTTAGAATACCAATAATTAATGTTACGGCAAATCCTCTAATTGGACCTGTACCAAATATATATAATATAACACCTGTTAATAATGTTGTTACGTTGGCATCTACAATTGCAGCATATGCAAATTTATAACCATCAGCAACAGCATTCTTAATATTCTTACCACCATTTAATTCTTCCTTAATACGTTCGAAGATTAATACGTTGGCATCAACCGCCATACCAATAGTTAATACAATACCAGCAATACCAGGTAATGTTAATACCGTTTTAAATCCTGCTAATACTCCAAATACAAAGAACATGTTTGCTAATAAAGCAATGTTAGCACCTAAACCTGCATTAGAATAGTAGAATGTCATATAAAGAAGTACGAATATTAATGCTGCAATAAATGAAGCCAATCCGTTATCAATAGCTCTTTGTCCTAATGAAGCTCCTACCTCATCCGCTTGGATAATGTGAGTACGTGCAGGTAATTTACCAGCCTTAAGAATATTTGCTAAATCTTTTCCCTCTTGAATATCGAAATTACCAGAAATCTGAGAACTACCATTTGGTATTTCTTGATTTACTGTTGGGTAAGAATATACATAGTTATCTAAAACAATTGCAACAGATTTTCCAATATTATTAGCCGTAAGCTTTTTCCACTTCTTAGCTCCTAAATTGTTCATCGACATCGAAACTTCTACACTTCCAGTAGCACCAAAATTAGCAGAGGCATCAACAATAACATCTCCATTAAGTGAAGGTGCATCTTTTCTATTTGACTTTATCGCAATAAGGTCTAACATTCCTGAACCTTCAATTCTTGGTTTAACAGACCATAAGAATTTAGTATATCTTAATTCAGCAGGTAGTAGTTTACGAATATCTTTTCTAGATAAGTAATCATTTATCTTTGCTGTATCTTTAATAGAAGCAAAACCTAATAACGGTCCTTGAAATGGTTGTCCATCTTGTGAAACACTAGGTGCAAAAATTTCAAATAACGGATTAAAAGCATTTGTTAATGCTGTTGAATCTGTACTTGTACTATTAGCAACTGTTGAATCCGTAGCATCAGTATTATCATCTAAAATTGATGTAATATCATTAGATTCATCATTTGCTACAACAGAATCATTCTTTACTAAATTAGAATTAATTGTTTCATTTGTTGCTTTAGGGTTCTCTTCAGTTTCCTGAAGTCTTGTATTAGCCGCTACAAGAAAAGGTAATAATTCAGCAGATTCTCTTGTTTCCCAAAATTGCAATTGAGCCGTCGTCTTTAACAACTTCTTAATACGTTCGGCATCTTTTACTCCTGGTAATTCAATTAAAATACGACCAGATTGTTGTAATTTCTGAACATTTGGTTGTGCAACTCCAAACTTATCAATACGAGCTCTTAAAATAGTAAATGCTCTATCAATTGCTCCATCAGCTTCATTTTTTACAATTTTCATTACCTCTTCATCAGAAGCTGTAAGTGTTGTAAATTTCTGACTTAACTCTTGCGTACCGAAATATGTCGCGTCATGAAGCTTAGCATTTCCACCATTTTTCTGGTTTTCAATTACAAATGCTTTACCAAAAAGAGTAATAAAATCTTCTTGAGCATCTTTCTCCATTTCATGAGCTCTAGCGATAGTCGCTTTAAATAACGGATCATGTTTATCTCCAACTAAGCTAGTTAAGATATCTGCTACTGATACTTCAAGAACAACACTCATTCCACCTTGAAGATCTAATCCAAGATTGATCTCGTTTTCTCTACAAACCTTATAGGTAAGTGCTGGAATAAATGAATAAATTGGTGTATTAGCGACTGAATCTAAGTAATAGACTTCTGAAGAAACGTCTCCGTTTTCTGCTGCTTGTTTAGCATCTGCTTCTACCTTATTCGCTAAAAAAGTAAACGAAAGTTGGTATAAACAGATTAATGCTAGGATTAAAGCAAACCCTCTTATTAAACCTTTGTTTTGCATTGTTTGAAAATTTATAACAAGAATCTGAACGTGCAAATATATAATTTAATACGAGATACTCAAGAGAATTCATATACACTCCTAATATTTTTTTGTTATTTTTGTTATTAATCGAAACCAATATCTAAATTATGCGATTTATATTTTTATTATTTTCTTTTTCTTTTTCAACACTTCAGGCACAACAATTTTTCATTCAGGGTAACAGTGTCCCTGTTATCTCTAACGGTATTCTACTCACAATGCCTTGGGTTGGAGGTTTAAACACTCCTCAATTTAGCGAAATGGATATTAATTTAGACGGCGTTACGGACTTAGTTGCTTATGATAGTGATGCTAAATTGTATATTCCATTTGTTCATAATCCGAATGTTCACTACGGAGAATACGGTTACGATTATATTCCAAGTTATAATACAATTTTTCCAAAATCAATACATTGGGGATTATTTAGAGATCTTAATTCAGATGGTAAAGATGATCTTATAACGTCATCTAGTGGTAGTATGTATTACTATAAAAACACATCTACTCTTAATAATCCTTCTTTTGAGTTTGTAGAAACACTAATATCGAAACGTGGTTCTGCTCCTATCCCATTATATGCAAGCAATGTTGATATTCCAATTATTCAAGATATGGATTTTGATGGTGATATTGATATCGTTACTTTTGAAGTTGACGGTAAAAGACTCGAGTTTAATGAAAATGTAAGTACAACACCTGGAGAATATAGCTTTAAAGTAACTGATAAATGTTGGGGTAATTTTAGTGAAAATGACCTAACAAACAGCATTTTATTAAATGATCCAACTTGCATTACACAAATGCAACATACTAGAATGGCTTCTCCTTTACATGCTGGAGCAACATTAGCTGCCTATGATTTAGATAATGATAACGATATGGAAATATTTATCGGTGATGTTAGCTATAACAATGTTATTCAGCTAACAAACACACCTATAGACGGAACAGATCATATGTCAAATATGAATCAGAACTTTCCAACTACTCACCCGATTGACATTACGTTTTTTCCGGCTGTATTTTTTATAGATTTTAATAAGGATGGAAAAAAAGATATGTTAGTGTCTCCTGCTACAGGTAATGCTTCTAATACCAAAGAGAGTGTTTGGTATTATAAAAACATAGGAAGCAATGCTCTTCCAAATTTTGAATTCATTAAAACAAATGCAATCCAAGATCAAATGATCGATCAAGGTCGATATTCAAAAGTTAGATTATTTGATTATAATCAAGATAACAACATGGATATTATTGTAAGCGGTGGACAAACTCTTAGTGCGTCTGGATTAACTTCTACAATAAGTCTTTATAAAAACATTGGAAGCCAATTACAACCTAAATTTTCTCTTATAACTGAAAATTTTGCTGGTATTAATGCTTTTAATTTAGGTGTTAACTTATGCCCTAGTTTTGCCGATCTTGATGGAGATGGATTAGAAGATATGATTGTTGGTAAAAATGATGGTACTTTCTCTTACTTTAAGAATAATTCGAATACCTCTAACCCGTGGAATTTCACAATTAACACTACCCTTTTAAATGGACTTGATGTTGGATACAATGCAACACCTGTATTATATGATATAGATAACGATGGTTTAATAGATCTATTAGCTGGGAACCGAAAAGGTAGAATAACATACTATAGAAATACAGGAAGTTCAACTTCACCTGTATTCTCACATATCTCATCATTTTTAGGGGAAATAGAGATTAAAACTTCTACAGCACAAGGTTTTCTAGATTTTGATATAATTGAAGAAGATGGAAATACTGTAATTTATGCAGGTTCTTCTGCATCAGGATTAAACCGAATTGAAAATATTGATGGAAATCTTACGGGTGCTTTTCTAATTGCAGATAGTAATGTAAATAACCTTGAGCAAGTTCGACATATAAGCCCTGTATTATATGATTTTAATTATGATGGCTATTTAGATATGTTAACAGGTAATATTAGAGGAGGCGTTGAATATTTTCACGGAATTAATGAATTATGGGTTTCTACACCTGAATACACAAAACAACATACGTCAATATATCCAAATCCAGCAAAAAACAATTTACATATAGACTCAGAAATCCAGTGGTCGAATTACTCCATTATTAGTAGTCATGGAGCTATTATTCAACAAAGTAAATTCTTATCGGATATCAATATTAATGCATTGCAAAATGGATACTATTTCCTTAGGTTAACAAATAATCATACACAGGAAACATTAAAGTTTATTAAAGAATAGTACACCTTATTTCTTAAAATGAGATAGTATTATTCCACATGACATCGCAACATTTAATGATTCAGAAATACTGTTTTCTCCTTTTGGTATTGAGATAAACTCAGAAGACATTTTTAAAACTTCATCCGAAATACCATTTGCTTCATTACCCATAATTATTATGGCCTTATTAGGCAAATCTTGAGAATATATATTTTCTCCATCCATCTTAGTTCCAATCACTGGTAGCTTGTGGATGGAGTTCAATTCTTCAAGAACCGAATTCTCAACTTCTATACAACATACATTAGCAATAGCCCCCATTGAAGATTGTACACATTTACTTAAATAAGGATCTACAGTTCCTTTATTATATAAAATATAATCAATACCAAACCAATCAGCTAATCTTATTATGGTTCCCATATTTCCAGGGTCATTAACTTGATCTAAGAAGATTGAAACGCCTTGAAGTAAATTCTCTGGATTATAATTATTTCTCGGAATTCTAACAATAGCAATTCCATCATCTGGATTCGTATATGAAGTAATAGATTTAAGTTCATCAGAATCGATTACGACTTTTGAACCCTCATATTTTTTTAAATAATCTGCATTTAAGTCTAAACAAAATATCTCTACAACCTCTAATTTTGAAGAAATAATTGCTTCTATGGTCTTACGCCCCTCTGCAATAAACACACCTTCCTTTTGTCTTATCTTCTTTCTTTGCAATGAAAGAAGATACTTTTGCTTATTTTTGCTTAACATATTTTGCATATTTTCAACAAAAATATATAATGCAGCTAAAATCGACACTATTTATTAAGGGCTTTATCCTTATTATATTACTTTTTAATTTAATCTCATGTGGGGTTACCAAAAATCTAGAGGATGGACAATCATTCTTGATTGAGAATAAGATTTATGTTAATGGAAAAAAAACAAATAATGAAATCTTATACACTTACCTTAAACAACAAACCAAATCATCATATTTTGGATTAAAACATTCTGAGATTTTATTTTCCCTAAGAAAGTTAAAACAAAGTGAGAAACAACTTCACTTATACTTTAATAACAAATCATATTTTAACAACACCGTTTACTCCGAGTATAAAACAAAACGAAAAAAAACAAAAGTTAATTATTACATCACCACGGATAAGCCATATCAAATTGATTCAATATCATATGATCAAATCAATAATCTAACAATCAAAAAAATAATTTTAGATAACATTAATGATAAAAGTCCTAAGATAGGAGACAACTATGATTATTGGACACTTGAAAAAGAACGCAACCATAACTACAATACACTTATAGAAAATGGATACTATTCCATTAATAAAGCAGATTTAGGATTTTACGCTGATACTATTAATAAGGAAAATACAATTGGCTTGGAATACTTTCTTGATACAATATCCAACAATAGACTTCTTCCATACCATTTCAATGATATTACTATAACATTATTGAGTAATGATGATTTGGTTAACCAATTACCAATTGATACTATTACATTTAATAATATTACTTTAATCACTCCTAGAAACAATTTTCCTATTAATAATAAAACAATTGAATCTTGTTTATTATTTTCTAAAGGAGATAGTTATAAAAGGTCTGTAGTTGACAATACATTCTCTAAATTAAATAACCTAAATGTATTCGAACGTATACGTATTACACTTGACGAAAATACAAATCACACTTTGGACTGTCGTATTGAAATGTATAAGCGTAAAAAAATTGCCAATACTTATAGTATAGAAGGTATTCATACAACAGGAAATTATGGTTTATCAGGTAACTTTATATATGAAGATAGAAACTTATTTAAGGGGGCCGAAGCCTTACGAATAAAAATTAATGGAATTGCAGAACACCAAGGTGCAGAAGAAGACAAAAGTCCTCTATTTAACTCTTTTACTTATGGAGGTGATATTAGCCTATCTTTTCCTAAAATACTATCACCAGTAAATCTTGATCTGTTATTAGATCCATCTAAACGTGTAAATACAGTTTTCACGTTTGGATACAATAGACTAGATCGTCCAAGTCTTGGAAGAACCATAATAAATTTCAAGTCCGGTTATCAATGGGAGGAAGATAGAACTAAACATTTGCTTAATCTTACAGAAATTAGTTCTGTTTACATAGATGAGAACTCTGATTTATCAGGTCAATCAGGTACTAATATCCAGCAATTGTATTCTAACTTTTTAATTACTTCTACAAACTACGCTTTTGAGTATTCAGATCAAGATCCAAAAAAGATTAAAGATCATAATGTAATAAGAGGTAAAATAGAATTTAGTGGAAACATACTAAATGCTATCGCTGAAACTACAAATCTGATATCTAAAAATGAAGAAGGATTTAATATCCTTTATAAAAATATATACACCCAGTTTGCAAAAATAGATTTTGACTTTAGACATTATTTCGTTTTTGACAATAATCATCAGATTGCTGGACGATTTTTGTTTGGAATAGGAATACCGTATGGGAATTCAACGGCCATGCCATTCCAAAAACAATATTTTGTTGGAGGAAGTAATGATATTAGAGGATTTAACTCATATAGTATTGGTCCAGGATCTTACCCAGGAACAAGTCAAACAGACTTTTACACAGCAGATTTAAAATTAGGTGCTTCTTTAGAATATAGATTTACAATTTCTAAAGCATTTAAAGCTGCCTTATTTGTTGATGCTGGTAATATCTGGGAATTAAAACAGAATAAAGATTCAGAGGGTAATATATTAAAACCTGGAGCTCAGTTTAAATTTGATACATTTTCTAAAGAAATTGCTTCAAGTATTGGTTTTGGATTTAGGTATGATATGGACTTCTTATTATTTAGAATAGACTTATCTCATGCTATGTATGATCCTTCTATAGGATTCAAAAACCCAAATTATGTAGAAAATACGCCTGGTGTTCAAGAGTTCATTTCATCACCTATAGCACACCGTTGGCGTTTAAATCATTTAAAATTAAGAGAAGTAAAACTAGGAATAGGTATTGGATACCCCTTCTAAGCCAATACTTCATAAAAACAAAAAAGGTTGTTTGAAATTTCAAACAACCTTTTTTATTAAAACTACTGATGCAAATTATGCATCTAATTCATTCTCGTGATTATCAAAAAATGAATATTGTAAAAAATGATAAGCTGAATTAGATTTGATTTTCAATCTTTTTTTGTGCTTAAACATTAATTTCCAACGTTCTGAGAAAAGTCCACCTTTTGTAAAATAGGCTGCCATAAAGGGGTGTGTAACTAAAGTAATTTCATTCTTACTTTGATCTTCCCACAGACCTACTAACTTTTCTATTATTTCATCCTCAATTAATATACTTGCTTGAATCTTCCCTGTTCCACTACATGTTGGACAAGCTTCAGCCGTTTTAATATTAATTTCGGGTCTTACACGTTGTCTTGTAATTTCTATAAGACCAAATCGACTTGGTGGTAAGATTTTATGTTTTGCCCTATCTTCTTTCATGAATTCCTTAAGGCCTTCATGTAATTTTTTTCGATTCTCGTGGTCATTTAGATCTATAAAATCTACCACGATAATACCTCCCATATCACGTAATCGCAATTGTCTTGCAATTTCTTCTGCAGCTAAAAGATTAACTTTTAATGCATTTTCTTCTTGAGATCCATTTTTATCAGAACGATTACCACTATTCACATCAATAACGTGCATGGCTTCGGTATGATCTATAACCAGGTAGGCACCCTTTTTCATAGAAACCGTTCGTCCAAAAGATGACTTTATTTGTCTCTCAATTCCGAATTTCTCAAAGATTCCAGCCGAATCATCAACATATTTAACAAGACTTTGTTTTGCAGGATCTATAGTTCCTAAATACGTTTTGACTTCTTCGAATAGTTTTTCGTCATCAACATGAATATTTTGAAAACTATCATTTAAGATATCTCTCAAAATAGCTGTTGCTCGACCCATTTCCCCTAATACTTGGCAAGGTGCTTTAGATACTTTTAACTTTTTGTAAAATGCTCTCCATTTTTCAACAAGTTGTGTTAAATCAGCATCTAAATCTGCAACTTTTTTATCTTGAGCTACAGTTCTAATGATTACACCAAAACCTTTAGGTTTAATACTTTGAATCAACCGTTTTAAACGTTTTCGTTCGTCATTATCTTTTAATCTTTGAGAAATTGATATACGATCTGAAAACGGTAATAACACCAAATATCTACCAGCGATAGATATTTCAGCACTAATACGCGGTCCTTTTGTTGAAATAGGTTCTTTGGTTACTTGAACTGCTAAGGTTTGTCCAATTTCTATAACATCAGAAATTTTCCCATCTTTTTCAATGTCACTCTCTCCATTAAATTCGGAAAGCATCCATCGAGCTTGATTTCCAATCATAGTTCGCTTAACAAATTTGTTAAGACTTTTAACTTGAGGACCTAAATCATGATAGTGTAGAAAGGCGTCTTTTTCATAGCCAACATCTACAAAGGCGGCATTTAACCCTGGAATAATTCTTTTAACTTTTCCAAGGTAAATATCTCCAACGGCAAAGCTGTTTTCTTCAGTTTCTTTATGAAGTTCAACAAGTCTACCTTCTTTTAATAAGGCAATATCTAAATCTTCGGGAGTCGATTTAATAACTAATTCTGTACTCATCGAATTTAGATTTTGAGATTATTAATTAAACAACAACAGGAGTTTAATTAAACTCCTGTTACAAAAAAAAAACTATTTCTTTTTCTTATGTCTGTTTTTTCTTAATCTCTTTTTTCTTTTGTGCGTAGCCATCTTATGACGCTTTCTCTTTTTTCCGCTTGGCATAGTCAAACTTTTTAAAGGTTATACTTATCTCGAAATCAGTTAATTAACTGTGTACTTTCTTTTATCAATCACGCTACTAAATAGTAGCTTTTAATTGGTAGATGCAAAAGTCGTAATATTTAACAACTTACACAAAGAAAAACATAAGAAAATATCAGAAATCTAAAACAAGTTTAAATTACTTTACTAATACTTTTTCTTTTACACCTTCCATGAAAACTTTGGCAGGTTTAAAAGCAGGAATATTGTGAGCAGGAATAACAATAGTTGTATTCTTTGAAATATTTCTACCTGTTTTTTGCGCTCTTTTCTTAATGATAAAGCTTCCGAATCCTCTTAAATAAACGTTATTTCCGTTTTCTAAAGAATCTTTAACTTCTTTCATAAAAGATTCAACAGTTAATTGGACATCAGCCTTATCCAATCCTGTTTTCTCCACAATTTCTGCAACGATATCTGCTTTCGTCATTTTTTTTGTTTTTTATAATTGGGTTTTTCTTTTCTTAAAGGACGGCAAATATACTAATATTAAATTTTTACAAATGAGATTTTTATATTTTTTTTGCATAAAAACCTCTTTAATTTAATTTTATGGTCAAAATTCAGGATCAATTGATCAATTGGTATCAAAAAAACAAGCGTGATTTACCTTGGAGACACTCACAATCAGCCTACCACATTTGGTTATCAGAAATTATCATGCAGCAAACTCAAGTCATTCAAGGGACGAAATACTATCTAAAATTTATTAATACATATAATTCGATAGTTGATTTAGCAAATGCTCCAGAAGATGAAATCTTATCGCATTGGCAAGGTTTAGGATATTATAGTAGAGCAAGAAATTTACATTATACCGCTCAATACATTAGAGACAATTACAATGGTGTTTTCCCAAGTAAGTATTCAGATATATTAGACTTAAAAGGTGTAGGTAAATATACAGCAGCAGCTATATCGACATTTGCATTTAACAAACCCTACCCTTTAGTAGATGGTAATGTTTATAGGTTATATAGCAGAATATTTGATATTCATACTGAAATAAACTCATCTCAAGGTCAAAAGGAATTTTCAATATTAGCTGAAAACTTATTGAATGAAATTGATGTTAAATCTGCTATCATTTATAATCAAGCAATAATGGAGTATGGTGCTCTTGTTTGCAAGCCGAAATCACCATTATGCAATGAATGTATGATTCAAAATCAATGTATCTCAAACTCCAAAAACAACCACTTAACACTACCTAAAAAGAAGAAAAACAAACCAAAAAAGAATAGGATATTACACTATTTCTTCCTGTATAATGATGAAGGGTTTTGGATTAATAAAAGAAGTGAAAAAGACATTTGGATTGGATTACACCAATTTCCATTAATTGAATCTGTATCTAATGCATCAATTAATTACGAATCACTTTCATACTTAAAGGTATCTGATATTGAAAATGATGTTTATATAACAAAACATGTGCTTTCGCATCAAAACTTAGAAGTACACTTTCATAAGCAGTATATCCACAAAAATATTCCTATAGAAGGTAACTTGTTTATTCCTTATGATAAAGTTCATACCGTCGGATTTCCTCAAGTCATATTTAATTTCCTAAATAAAGAAATTAAATAAACTATTCTTTCCATCTTAAAGTTTCAATCATACGTTGTATGTCCACTTTATATTCATCATGAACTGGACGAATAGAATCCACATTAGGAATATTATTAAAATATAATGCACCACGTAGAATATGATTAAAACTATCCGTTGCTATAAACTGTAATGATGATGCAGAAGGCCCATAAAGTTGGTAATAGATTGAGTATACTTTATCTTTTGGATTTTCGAATAAGACTTCGTCAATTCCATCTGCTCTTTTAGAATGTTCGTAGGTTAATCTCGTAAAATTAATAAGCGATTCTTCTAAATCGTTATCAATAGCTTTATATGTTAAATGTAATGTTGTGTTATAATAATCTGAATGTAGATTTAACCAACATTTTTCTTCGTTAACTGATTCTACTTTTAAATATGAAGGGTATTCAAATGTGTAAGGACAAGGCGTTTCTAAATTAACTATTTCCTTCTTTAGGGTCATTATTCTATGATATCCTTTTGGTTTAGGCTGAAAATCTTGATCACATGATAATAATACTCCTGCTAGCAACAATCCTATAGACAATATTTTACTCTTCATTTAAAACAACTTTTAACCTATTAATTCTACTTTTACCTTGACTAACTACAACAAAAGTAAAACGTTCAATTGTAATTTGCTCTCCATTTTCTGGAAATCTACCAAAAACTTCAAGAAACAACCCTGCTAAAGTTTCAGCCTCACCTCTTATTTTATCAAATGAATAATCTGGAATATTCATTATTCTACAAAAATCGATCAATTGAATCTTCCCTTCAAATATGTATGTGAAATCGTCTAACTTGGTAAATTGATCTCCAGAATTATCTAATTCGTTATTAATATCACCAACTATCTCTTCAAGAACATCTTCTAAAGTTGCTAAACCACTTGTTCCACCGTATTCGTCGACAACAACAGCCATATGCATTTTTTTCTCCTGAAAATTCTTCAACAAATCATCAATCTTTTTATTTTCTGGAATATAAAAAACTTCATGAATTAATGCTTGCCACCTAAAATTATCGTCGTATCGCAAATACCTAATTAAATCTTTAATATAGATAACTCCTTTTATCGTATCCATATTATCCTGATAAACTGGAATTCTTGAAAAGCCAGATGTTTGTATTAAATCAATGAGTTCATTAAAGGAAGCTGTAATAGAAATCGCAAATAAATCGACCCGTGAAGTCATAATTTGAGATACTTCAGTATTTCCAAACTTTACTATTCCCTCCAATAACTTGTGCTCCTCAATATCCTCTCCTATTCTTGTTAAGGTTAAAGCTTTTGATAAATCTGTAATTGCAATATCCATTTTATGATTACCTGATTTATCAATAACATCACTGGTTGCCGTTAGAAATCGACTTAAAAATCCAAAAACACGATTTAAAAAATACATCGGTTTAGTCATCATTTTCGAAAACTGATATGCATTTTTATTGGCATATACTTTGGGTAATATTTCACCAAAAATTAATAAAATAGAAGTAACCAGAATTATCTTAATTGGCCATTCTAGACTTAAATTATATTCAAATAAAGGGGATAGATTTAGAATCGGTAAATTTTTAAAATGAATTACCGATTCCAAGAAAATTTCTGTCAGTATAACTATAGCAACATTAATAATATTATTAACAATTAGAATTGTTGCTAAAAGTTCTTTCGGTTTGGATAATAGTTTATTAAATTCTGTACTTGTGTTTGAATACTTCTTAGGGTTTAAGGAAAAAAAGGCAACTTCAGATCCTGAGACCAATGCTGAACATAAAATTAATATGACGATAAGAATTCCCAATACTATATTTTGTATTTGAAAATCTTGAAAATATAAATCAAAAAAGTATGTATAACTATCCGCTTGATCGGGGTCCACTCAGTAAAAATTTAATTAAACGATATGTAGATATATTTAAAAATACAATATTTATTCTACATCACGATTATTTCGTGATAACAAATGTAACTCATCTCCCACAATTTCGAAAGAATATTTTTGTTGTTTTGACTCTGTATCGGTCCAAGAACGTTGTCTGATTCTTCCTTCAACGTAAATAAGGTCTCCTTTAGACAAAATCATTTCACCAATACCAGCTAGATTCCTCCACAGGACAATTTGGTGCCACTCAGTGTGTTCACTTTTTTCCTTGTCCTTACCCTTAAATGTTTCTGTGGTTGCTAATGAAAACCGACAAAGTTTAACACCGTTTTCAAAAGTCTTTACTTCTGGGTCTGCTCCCAATCTACCGACTAAAATAACTTTATTTACTGAATTTGACATAATATAATAGATTTAAATTAACACATAAATACTTAATAATCATAAATATACAAAATTTTCAATTACATGACTTAATCTTCTAAAAAAGTTCTTAATTTCGTAAAAAAATAAGTTTTCAATGAAAAAAATATTGGTTACTGGTGGTGCCGGGTATATTGGCTCTCATACAGTAGTACAACTTTATAAATTTGGATACTATCCTATCATAATGGATAACTTAAGTAATTCAAAATCATTTATTCCAGAACGTATTAATCAAATATGTAATGCTTCAATTCCTTTTTACAATTTAGATTGTAACGATGAACAATCCTATAAAATTATAAAAGAAAAAGAAGGTCAAATAGATGGAGTCATTCATTTTGCTGCATTTAAAGCAGTAGGTGAATCCGTAAAAAAGCCCGTTAAATATTATGAGAATAATATTGGAAGCTTAACTCTATTGCTTAAAAATTTCCCTAATATAAATTGTAATAAGATTGTTTTTTCATCTTCATGCACCGTTTATGGACAGCCGGACGACCTTCCTGTATCTGAAAAATCTCCAATTAAACATGCCGAATCTCCATACGGCTATACTAAGCAGGTTTGCGAGCAACTTCTAAAAGATTACACTCAAAGCCAAAATGTTCAAGCTGTAATTTTAAGGTATTTCAACCCGATTGGAGCACATGAAAGCCATCTTATTGGAGAATTACCATTAGGTGTTCCAGATAATCTAATACCCTATATTACACAAACTGGGATTGGAATACGTGAACAACTAACCGTTTTTGGGAAGAACTACGATACACCTGATGGAACTTGTATTAGAGATTTCATACATGTAATAGATTTAGCCAATGCCCATATTAAGGCATTAGAATTCATGTTTAATAATGTTGATATTAATATTGATTACTTTAATGTTGGAACGGGTATAGGAAATAGTGTTCTAGAAGTTATTAACGCATTTGAAGATGTAAGTAATATAAAACTAAATTATATCTTTGGTGATAGGCGCGAAGGAGATATTGAACAAATTTGGGCTGAAACGCACAAAGCCAGTAGTAGGCTAAATTGGAGTGCTGATAAAACAATTAAAGATGCCATGGCCGATGCGTGGGCATGGGAACAACAATTATTAAAGACTAAAATATAAAAGCTATGGGAATAATTTCATCAATAATTATTGGAGGAGCAGCTGGATGGATTGCTGGAAAATTAATGAAAACTGACAAAAGCATCATATTTAACATTATTTTAGGTATTGTAGGTGGTGTTATTGGTTCGTTTGCATTATCTATTATCGGACTTGTGGATCATGGATTAATAGGTTCATTAGTTTCATCAACATTGGGTGCTGTTATTATTATCTATTTAGGGCGTATAATCCTTAAAAGATAAATATCTATAAACCAGCACTTTTAACTAGAAACTCATTTTTGGCACGCTTTTGGAAATCAATTGAAATATATTTCAGTAAATGTATAACCTAAAACAATTGATTATGAAAAAGGCAGCAAAACTACTATTAGGACTTGGATTACTTCTAGGATTTAGTCAAATTAGTCTAGCTCATCATAACCCAAGAGGTTATGAATCTGATGTGAAAATAGACCGTATTCAAGTAAATAAAATGCGTGTGTTACAAAGAGAATTTAAGTTTGAACTAAACCATAATCATTTTAGAGATGCTCGATACATTAAATACGATATTATAGAGCTACTCCAAAAAGATATTAGATTTCAAAAAAAGAAAATAAGAGATCTTAAAACAACGATTAGCAATCACGATCATCCTTATTATAGAAAGTCTAATAACAAATCTAAAGGTAAGCGTTATAACAACGATGAATATTATGATGATAATTATGGACATAATGATTCTCATATTAATATACATGAGGCTAAAAAGGAACTTCGATTATTAAGAAGACAATTAGACGATAAAAGAGACTTATTATACAATCTAGAACGTTCATCGTATAATAACCCAAGAGAACTTAGAAGGGATCTTAGATCTATTAAGGCAATCATTAAAAACATGAAAGCAGATGTAGATCTACATTACAATCTTAATTTAGATTCTCCATATTATAGAAAGGCTAGATAATCTCTAACTTAAAAACTCCAAATCAGATTTGGAGTTTTTTTTTGTATTACAGAAAATAATGTAAATTTGGGCATATTAAACACATCTTTGTCACCACTTTGGTTGACTGCAAAAAAAATATTTATGTCAGAAGAATTAGAATTTTGTTTTGAGGAAGCTACCGAGCAGATGTCAAAATCAATTGAACACTTAAAGCATGTTTTAGGTAAAATTAGAGCAGGAAGAGCAAATTCAAGTATGTTATCATCTGTAATGGTTGATTATTATGGATCGCCAACCCCTCTTGCTCAAGTTGGAAATATTTCCACTCCTGACGCGAGAACATTAACTATTACAGCTTGGGAAAAATCTATGCTAGATCCTATTGCTAAAGGAGTAATGGTTGCAAACTTAGGTTTAAACCCTCAAAATAATGGAGAAATGATTATTATATCTATTCCACCATTAACTGAAGAAAGAAGACGTGATTTAGTTAAGCAAGCTAAATCTGAAGTAGAAGACTGTAAGGTTGGATTAAGAAATGCTAGAAAGACTGCAAACAACTCTATTAAGGTACTCGTTAAGGATGGACTTTCAGAAGATGCAGGTAAAGACGCTGAGAGCAAGATTCAAGATATGGTTAACAGCTTTACTATTAAAGCTGAGGACTTACTTAAGACTAAAGAAAAAGAGATTATGACTATATAAGTCATTTCCTTCTTTTAAATCATAAAAAAAAGCAAGAGCTCGTTAGAAAATTCTAACGAGCTCTTGCTTTTTTTTATGCAGTACTGATAATATCTAACTACTTGTATTCGTCTCTTGGCACAAAAGTTACTCCTGCCTCTCCAACTGGATTGGCTCTAATAAAGTGATATTCTCTTAACACTCTAGATCTTTCTTTTTTATCTGATGACAGAAAACTGTAATCCATAGTTAATCTTAAAAATTGTACTTCTCCTCTTGGGTATAAACTTAAGTACAAGTCTAAATCACTTCCAAAATTAAGACTTAATCCTGGTGGAATCTGTAATGCTCCTAGGACAACCGATTTCGAAATTCCAAGATTTATAGGCCCAATTGGATATTTTAAATCTGAAGTAATTTCTACATCGAAATACGTAGGTGCTACACCAAAAAAGAAAGCATTAGATTCTATTTTAATTTCATCATTATTGATGATACTCCAATCTACAAACTCATCACCATCAAAATTGTTATACATATTTGCTTTAGCAAATCCAATTTGACGATTAGTGATGTTATAGTGATTTATACTAACTTGTTTTTTTTCACCTGTAGCTAATACTTCGATAGAAGTTGATTCTGTCATATACGCACCTCTCCACGTCATATGAATATCAGGTACGTCTGGATTAGCAAACTTTAAAATGTTTGTAATAAGATCAGAATCCAATGTAAAATTCTCTTCATCTTTCTTACAAGATACAATAGCTATTAAAACTAATACTATAGATATACTCTTCTTTATCATATTGTTTAAGGTATGTATTAATAAACTGGGAAAGGAATAAATTCTCGAGTTTCAGACTCTACAATTTCACCATCACTATAATATGTTACCACTTTCCACTTATACTTACCAGCAAAAATTGGGTCCCAAGCATCAGTTTCAAATACAAATAAGTTCCCATCCTGTGGTGTATAATTCTTAGGAATACCAATCTGGAAAATATTTGGCTCTTCTAATGTATGAACATCAAAAACATACCAATCTATCCACATCATAAGTTTTTGCTCAACACCTAGCTCTCCTCTCCATTTAAAACGTAACTTATTAATAGGATATTCTGGAAGGGCATTTTCGTCAATCAAAAGCGCTCCATTTCGATCAACATCTTTTTCACAAGAGCTCATCAAACTTAAGCCACAAAAAACTAGAAAAATAGAAATAAACTTCCTCATAATGTATAATTTATAACCTCAAAGGTAATATTTTTTTAAATTGAACGAACAAATGGATTATTTTTCTTTTCATAACCAACCGTTGTACTTGGTCCGTGTCCTGGATATAATGTACAATTATCAGAGAACTTATAAATCACATTTTTAATAGAATTTTCCAAAGCGTTAGGATCGCAATATGGTAAATCTGTTCTTCCTACACTTAACCTAAAAATCACATCGCCAACAATGCAAACATTCGTTGGTTCATGATGAAATACTAAATGACCTGGAGCATGACCTGGACATAAATATATATCCATACTTGTATTACCAAATTGTATCTTCTCAGATTCACTAATTTCATGTCCATAATCCTCAGGAAAGGCCGATAATTCAAATCCAAACATTTTGGCTTGTTCTCCTACTCTTGGTAATAGAACCTTATCCAGGGTATGATAATATGGTTTTAATCCCCATGTTTCATATACGTATTCCCAACCAAAAACATGATCAATATGACAATGCGTATTTAAAAGCATTACAGGAATTAATTCATTATCTTCAATAAATGCCTTTAACTCTTGACATTCTAATTCATTAGAACATCCAGGATCTATTATTACAGCCTCTTTACTGTCGTCATAAACAACGTATGTATTTTCCTGGAATGGATTGAATGTAAAAACTTTTATATTCATCTTTATTGTAAAAAAAAAGAGAGGCTAACCTCTCTTTTCCTAATTATTTAATATTTACCAAAATCTTTAGCTCGCTTTGCCTCTTTAGAGTCATTCGGGTCTGGCTTAATTTTTTGGAAATCTGTACGACGATTATATTGTCTAGCCTTGGCTTGATCCGCTTTAGGTAATTTATTAATAAAGCTTTCAGAAAGAACAGATCCTTCTTTTAATTTACCAATAGTTTTAGTCATAACGTAAGGAACATCTTCACCTCTACCTTCTGCTACTAATCTAGAAGCTTCAATACCTTTAGACACTAAGTAATCTACACATGCTTGTGCTCTGGCTTGAGACAATGCTTGGTTTCTTTCTTTTCCTCCAATATGATCTGTATGTGCTCTTAACTTAATTCGTAAGTTTTTGTTAGACTGTAATACTTTTACAAGTTGATTTAAGTCTTGTTCAGCTTGAGATCTTAATGTTGCCTTACCAAAATCATATTCAATATGTGGTAATACAACTGGTAATCTTTGAACTTTTAACGTTGTATCAAATTCCATAGAGTAGAAATACCCTTCATCTTGTTTCTCGAAGTCAGATACTTTTAATCCTTTTGTTGATAAATTTTTAACGAAACTTCCGTAATCTTCAGAAGTAAATACTAAACTATAGTCAATACCTTTTTCTAAAGCAGCTCCATCAAATTCATAATCTCCTTCTTTATTCGTAACAACATCTGTTACTGTTCCATTAGATCCTTCTAAACGAACATTCAATCCTTTTATAGATTTTCCTGTTTCAGAATCAAGTAATTTACCGTTTAAAGTAAATTTAGTATCTAATAAACGTACTTTATAAATATCATCAGCTCCTAATCCACCTTTTCTATTAGATGTCATATAACCTTCAGTATATGTATTTCCTTTAAAGATTAATCCGAAATCATCATACGATGAATTTAAAGGATATCCCAGGTTAGCAACATTATCATACTTTCCGTCTTCATTTAAATCTGCACGGTAAATATCATAACCTCCTAAAGTTTGATGTCCATTAGATGAGAAGAAAAGAGTACCATCAACATGTACAGTTGGGAAACCTTCATTTCCACTTGTATTTACATTAGGTCCTAAATTTTTAGGTTTAGTCCACTTTTTCTTTCTTTTTTCAAATTCAGTATACCAGATGTCCATTCCTCCGAATCCACCATCTAAATTGGCAACAAAGAATAAACGACGTCCGTCTGGGTGAATTGCTGGATGCATAATGTCAATGAATAATTCTTCATTTCCTTGACCTAAAGGTATCTCTATTTCAGAACCTTCTTCCCATCCTCCACCTTTACGCTTAGATACAAATAATCTTTGACCTTCGTAAACGTCTTTTTCGTATACACCTTGACTATAATACATGATATTAGCCTTAGGTGTTAAACTTACTGTACCTTCTTCGTGTTTAGTATTGATTGTCTCATCTTGATCACCATTACCCATCTGACCTAAAGAAACTGGCTTAGACCATCTTGGTGGTTTTGGTTTACCTGATTTACTTTTTGAACGCGATGAAGATCTTTTTTTCTTTTCAATTTCAGATCCCCAAATATCAGCAAAATACTGACCTGTTTGTTCAGAGATTCTTCCACCTTCAACACCTTCTCTTGTTGTAGTAAAAAGTAATATAGAGTAATCTTTTTTACCAAAAGCTGGAGAATAATCCATTCCACGAGAATTTAGTCTCTTCTCGTTTACTACATCATATAATGTTGGGTTATCCATTTGTTCTATGGCAAACTCAGAGTTTACGATTCCTCGTACTGCTCTTTTATCTCCAGGAACTAATTTCTCATATTTTGAGTAATTCTCTAATGCTAAATCATACTTACCTAAATTAGCTTGAGCCTCAGCAAGATATAAGATCGCAATTGGATCTTCATATCTCATTTTAACTGTTCTTTTTAGGTAGTTTTCTGCCTGACGGTAATTACCAAGACGTCTAGCACACTCAGCCATTCTAAAACTTATATACTGCTTTTCCTTTTTAGTATTTGAGTTTGTGTATGCTGACTTATACTTTTCTTGAGCTCTATGATATTCACCTAAATCAAATGCGTCATCTGCTTTTCGAGTTCTTTTCGTTTGAGCATCTGCTTGGTATGAAGTTGATACAAGCACTGAAAACAGAGAACCTATTAAAATTTTAGAAATCTTCATCTTACCGTATGTTGGTTTTATATTTTTTTTTGGAATCCGTGCTAAAATAATGAAATATTTTGATTTTCACCTAAATCAAGCACTTTAAAGTATTTATTAGATTTAATTTCCAACGTCTGAAACAAATTTTAAACGCACAAGTCGTATTTCTTCATCGGTATAATCGCCATCAAATTCATCTACTGCTGCAACTATTGAATCGTCTTCTGTTTCCATAAAATATTCCATTATTTCTTCCATCTGATCTTCATCAACATAATCTTCGAGACAGTAGTCTAAATTTAATTTTGTTCCTGAAAAAACAATATGTTCAAATTCTTCTATTAATTGCTCTAATGTAATACCCTTAGCAGCTGAAATGTCTTCTAACGGCATTTTTCGATCTGTACATTTAATCAAGAATACTTTTAATCCTGATTTATTTACAATCGATTTAACGACCAATTCTTCTGGTCTTTCAATATTATTATCCTCAACATGTTTTTTAATGATGTCGATAAATGGTTTACCAAATTTTTGTGCTTTACCTCTCCCTACACCATTTATTTCAGTTAACTCTTCTAACGTTATTGGATATTGAAAACACATTTCTTCTAACGATGGCTCCTGAAAAATAACATGAGCAGGTAATTTTTTCTGTAATGCAACCTTTCTTCTTAAATCCTTAAGTGTTTTAAACAGGACTTCATCAAATGCCGATTTTGGTGTATTTGCAGATTCATAAGCAATGGCCTCATAGTTATGACTTTCTGTAATCATAAAACTAGACGGATTATTAATAAAAGCATTTCCTTCTTCTGTTATACGAAGAATTCCATACGTTTCTATTTCCTTTTTCACGAGCCTTACAACCATCATCTGACGAACAACACCACTCCAATAGTGTTTTTCTTTGTCTTTTCCTTTACCATAGGTAGAAATAGACTTTAAATCAAACTCTTTAAGTAATGCTGTTGTTTGCCCACATATTACGGCAACAATCTCTTTACTTTTTAGTTGACTACTGGTTTCTTTTATTGTTTGTAAAACAGTAAGAACATCCTCTTTACCTTCACTTTTTTCTTTAGGGTATTTACAATTGTCACAATGTTCGTTACATGAATTTTCATTAAAATCTTCACCAAAGTAGTATAATAAGAACTTTCTTCTACAAACTGCAGATTCAGCATAAGACACTGTATCCAACAACAATTGTCTTCCAACTTCTTGTTCAGCTACAGGTTTATTTTGCATAAACTTTTCTAGCTTCTCAATATCCTTATAACTATAGAACGTTAAACAATATCCTTCTCCACCATCTCGACCAGCTCTACCTGTTTCTTGATAATACCCTTCAAGACTTTTAGGGATATCATGATGAATTACATATCTAACATCAGGTTTATCTATTCCCATTCCAAATGCAATAGTTGCCACAATAACATCTACACCTTCCATTAAAAAAGCATCTTGATGTTTTGCCCTTGTATTGGCATCTAAACCAGCATGATAAGGCAAAGCCTTTATACCATTAACTTGTAATGTTTGAGCAATTTCTTCTACTTTTTTACGACTTAAGCAGTAAATGATTCCTGTTTGCCCTTCTCTTTTCTTTATGAACTTGATAATTTCCTTTAAAACATCAACTTTAGGTTTAACAGCATAAAATAAATTAGTTCTGTTAAAAGATGATTTAAAGACATGCGCATTAACCATACCTAAGTTCTTCTGAATATCTTCCTGAACTTTAGGAGTTGCTGTTGCCGTTAGAGCGATCGTAGGAACGTCGCAAATTTTCTGCATTATCTTACTTAGATTCCTATATTCTGGTCTAAAGTCATGACCCCATTCTGAAATACAGTGAGCTTCATCAATAGCAAAAAAAGAAATATTTGAGTTTCTTAAAAACTCGGCATATTCTTCTTTGATTAATGATTCTGGTGCTACATATAATAACTTTGTCTCTTTATTCGTAATATCAGCTTTAACTTGCGCAATCTCTCTTTTATTTAAAGAAGAGTTTAAAACGTGTGCAACACTATCTTTTCCAATATAAGATCGGATAGCATCAACTTGATTTTTCATTAAAGCAATAAGAGGTGATACAACTATTGCTGTTCCTTCTTGCATTAATGCCGGCAATTGATAACACATTGATTTCCCACCACCAGTAGGCATTATAACAAATGTATCATTACCGTTCAATAAACTTTCTATGATTTGCTCTTGATTACCTTTGAATTTTTTAAACCCGAAGTACTTCTTTAAACTTTCCTTTATCATTTGATGCTCTTCTATAGGAGATTCTTTCATAAAATTCAGTTACATTTGTAACGTATTTATTGTTGTAAAGTTTAATGACCCATTTTAGCAAAGAAATTAGCTAAATTGTCAAAATTGAGAACTAAAATACGATTAAATTTCTAATTAAGAAAGTTAAAACCTGTGTTAAAATCCGACGAAATTATTCAACAAGGTAAATCAGTTATTTTAGAGGAAGCTAAAGCTGTGAAAAACTTAGCTCATTTAATTGATTCAGAATTCAGTAGCATTGTTCAAACTATATATAATTCTACAGGACGTGTTATTCTAACTGGTATAGGTAAAAGTGCCAATATTGCTAATAAAATTGTTGCTACTATGAATTCTACAGGTACTCCTGCCGTTTTTATGCATGCAGCAGATGCTATCCATGGTGACCTAGGAATTGTACAAAAAGATGATGTAGTTATATGCTTATCTAAAAGTGGTAATACTCCAGAAATAAAAGTCTTAGTACCATTAATTAGGAATATGGGAAATAAACTCATTGGTTTAACGGCCAATAGAGATTCTTACTTAGGGCAAAAGTCTGATTTTGTACTACATGCCTATATGACAAAAGAAGCATGTCCTAACAATCTAGCCCCAACTACGAGTACAACCACTCAACTTGTTTTAGGAGATGCCTTAGCCGTTTGTTTGCTCAATATGAGGAAATTTACGGATAAAGATTTTGCTAAATATCATCCAGGAGGAGCTTTAGGTAAAAAACTTTATTTAACGGTTGAAGATGTTATTTCTAATCAGACTCAACCTTTTGTTGAACCACACTCTAGTATTAAGGAAGTGATTCTAAATATTTCTAAAAATAGACTAGGTGCTACAGTTGTATGTACAGATAAAGATATTCTGGGTTTTATTACAGATGGAGATATTAGACGTATGCTTGAGAATAATAATACATGGGATCATTTAACAGCTGAAAACATTATGGGAACCCATCCGAAAACTATTGAATTTGACAAATTAGCAGCCGAAGCTTTAGAGATATTAGAACACAATAATATTAGTCAGATTATCGTTACTAAACATGGATCTTACCAAGGTATTATTCATTTACATGATATAATTAAAGAAGGTATTATATAATGGAACAAATTGGCACTCCACAAGATAAAGAAATGCACTTTCTTGATCATATTGCAGTCTTAAGAGGACACCTTATTAGAATGACTATTGCAATTATTATTTGTGCAATTGTTGCTTTTGTATATAGGAACTTCATTTTTGAAGAAATTATTCTAGCAAGTCATCATTCAGACTTTATAACCTTTAAGGCATTATGTAAACTGTCTCACACATTCAATTTGGGTGAGAGTTTATGTATTACAGATCAAAATATAAAGCTACAAAGTGTAGAAATAGCTGGACAATTTTCAACTTCATTGTGGGCTGCTTTCGTTATTGGGTTTATTATTTCATTTCCATATATATTATGGGAGTTATGGCGTTTTATTTCGCCTGGATTAAAAGAAAAAGAAAGGAAATATTCTAAAGGATTAGTTTTTTATGCTTCAACACTATTTTTAGTTGGTGTTGCCTTTGGATATTTTGTTATTATCCCTTTATCCGTAAACTTTCTTGGAACCTTTCAAGTTGCTAAAATTGTAGATAATATTATTACCATTTCATCTTATGTTAGTCTAGTTACTAATTTAGCTTTAAGTTGTGGACTTGTATTTGAATTACCTATCTTAGTATATTTCCTTGCTAAACTAGGATTAATAGATGATGTTTTCATGAAAACGTATAGGAAACATGCTGTGATTTTAACCTTAGTTTTAGCTGCCATAATAACACCGCCGGACTTTTTGAGTCAAATTCTAGTTGCTTTACCAGTTTGGGGGTTATATGAAGTGGGTATTAAAATTGCCAAAGTTGCAAGTAAAAAACAATCATGAAATTAAGAGCAGAACATTTAGTAAAAAAATACGGATCTAAAAAAGTAGTACGTGATGTTTCTATTGAAGTTGAACAAGGGCAAATCATTGGTCTATTAGGCCCAAATGGAGCTGGTAAAACAACTTCATTTTATATGATTGTTGGCCTTGTTAATCCTTCTTCTGGTAATGTGTATCTTGATGATGTTAATATTACAGAAAAAGCCATGTATGAACGTGCCAGATTAGGGATGGGTTACCTACCTCAAGAGGCGAGTGTGTTCAGAAAACTATCTGTAGAGGATAATATTCGCTCTGTTTTACAACTTACTAAACTTCCAAAAAAAGAAATAGAAGAACGAGTAGAAGAACTCCTAAAAGAATTTGGATTAAACCATATTCGAAAAAATAAAGGTGAAGTTTTATCTGGTGGTGAAAGAAGAAGAACCGAAATAGCAAGAGCCTTAGCGGTTAGACCTAAATTTGTTCTTTTAGATGAACCATTTGCTGGTGTAGATCCTATTGCCGTTGAAGACATTCAATCTATTGTAAGAAAACTAACTGAAAAGAACATTGGTATTTTAATTACAGATCACAACGTTCAAGAAACACTTTCGATCGTTGACAAAGCATATCTACTTCATCAAGGTATTATTTTAAGAGAAGGAATTCCTGAAGACCTTGTTAAAGACGAAAAAGTGCGACAAGTATATTTAGGAGAGAACTTTGAATTAAGACAAAAAAAAGATTAAGCAAATGCTTAATCTTTTTTTATTAACTCAATAAACTCGGTTTCTAAGTCCTTACTTTTATTCTTTGCATACCATGCATGAAGATCTTCCCCATAGTTGGTACCGTTCTTTTTCCCTTCTATAACTATATCTTGTGCTGTTTTAACTCTTGGACCCCAAGAACCAATAACTTCTTTCGTTTCAGCATCTAATCGAATAAGCTTAGGTATTGAACGCCCACCGTTCGTTAAAAACTGATCCATTAACTCAAGGTTTTCATCTCTATATAATATTTTTAAATCCAATTTATCTGAGACCTCGACCATATTATTAATTTGAGAAATATTTTGAGCAGCATCTCCACACCATGCTTCAGTTAACAAAACCCACTCTTCTTTTCTATCTAAACGCTCAACGGCATTTATCCAATCTGAAGACGTTTTATAAATCTTGCGCCACTTTTTCATTCTTTTTTGGTTTACTCTTGTAAACTCAACTAAGTTTTCAGCTTGATTTTCCCCAGAAGTTTTCCCTTCTTTCACCAATTGGTCAACTTGATTATAATATTCATCAAAAGTCAACGCATTTTCAACGTATTTCTCCATAACATTTAGATTTTACTGTATACAAATCTCATACTTTTAATTATGATATATTATGACATATATCAATGTTTAGAGTTATGTACAATTTTCCCTGTTAAATAACTTAAAGACTTCCAGTTGTATTTATTACTACACCAAATATAGAATACAATCGCAGACACTAACCATACAATATATCCTAAATAAGGATCAACATAAGATGTTGTGAATAATGAATAGGTTTTAAAGGCTGCACCATCAAAGCTTATTAACAAACCAGATAAAATATTATTAACGGCATGAAAACCCAAAGCCAATTCTAAACGATTATCCATTACAACTATTATTCCTAAAAATATACCTACAGAACAATAATGCAACAACATAATATCTAATCCATATTCATCAATTTCTGGATTCATAACATGTAATCCTCCAAAAAACAATCCCGATATTACAATTGGTATCCATCGGTCTTTAAAAATAGAACCTAATGCTTGCATTAAATATCCTCTGCACAATAACTCTTCTGCTGAGGTTTGTACAAATAAAAAGACAAAACTTACAATTATGGCCATAAAAAAATTATATCCAATACCATTGTATACAATATCTGATGAACCAGTAATAAAGAAATAATCCAAAATAAATGAGACAATCAAAAGTAGACCCCAAATATAAAATCCAAATCCAATTCTTTTAAAATCTATTGAACCTTTTGCATGTATTAAGGTTACAAATTTACTTTTATGAATAAATTTCATAGAGACTAGTAAACCCACAATGATTCCAAAAAATGCCAACACAAATAAGATTAGGGCATAATTAAGGTTAATCTTAGATGGATCAAAAAATGAATTTATATCCATCACATTATTCGTTAATACTTCCAATAATAATGGAATTTGAAATAAAAGATAGAAGAACATAATAAGACAAAATGTGATTATTACACCCCAAATTGGATTCAATCTCTTTTTATGTAAGTTTAAATATTCCATATATAATTTTACTGCGAATATACTAAAAACAAAAAAGCCTAACATTATGTTAGGCTTTATACAAAGATTTAAATCTTATTATAGTATTCCTTATTTAGAAATGATTCTAAATTCAGTTCTTCTATTTGCTCTGTGTTCTCTTTCAGTACAAGACACTCCGTTCTCACATCTGTTTTTCAATTGCGTCTCACCATATCCGTTAGATACTAATCTAGATGGATTTATTCCTCTATCAACTAGATAATCAACTACAGATTTAGCTCTTCTTTCAGATAAAGATTGATTACTCTCATTATCTCCTCTAGAGTCTGTATGTGATGCTATCTCTACACTAACTTTAGTGTTAGAAGCTAAAACAGGGTAAAGTAATTTATCAATAATTTTCTTTGATTGCGGTAATAAAACAGCCGAGTTTAAATCGTAATTAATTGGAAGTAAATTATACTCTGTTAATTTACAATCAACTTCTTCCCAAGATGTTAAACCACCTTTAGTAACTAATACTTCTTTGGTAACAGTTTCATAAATTGCTTCATGAACACTTTCTTCTGTCCAAGCATCTTTAACTAAAACTGTTTTCTTTATTGTTTTATATTCAGCTGGTATCGTCGTTTCTTTTGTAGTTACTGGTGTTTTAACAACTTTCACTTTATACGAACCAGGTACTTCTTCTACTGGAGTACTTGTTGTATGAGCTGCATTATCTAAAACAGAAGTTGGTACTTCTTCAAATTCTGCAGGGTAAGGTTTATAACACCATATTCTACAGTCGTTAGGGTCTGCAGAAGTACAATCAGGAATTTTTTCACCTTTCTCCCATTTAGATATTGCTGCCAACGTTTCAATGACTTCAGAATCTGATTTAAACGTCGGTTTATGAGCTTTAAGAGCGTTACTCTTTTCTTTAGCGACGTATGATTTTGTCTCATATTCGAAAGTAGCTGGAACAATCTCTAATTTAGTAAAAGCCTCTTTTACTAAAACACTCTCCTCAACTGTTTTATATTCTGCTGGATATGTCTTAATGGTTTTATATTCTGGCTTAACCATTACTTTTACTTCTTCATTTTTATATACGTCTGGGGTAACACAACGTACATAACACTTTCCTGGCTCTGGATCTTTTGGCAAATCTTGAGCAAATGCACCTCCTAATATTAAGGATGTTACGATCAATAGATGTTTTTTCATAATAATTGTTTTATACAAAAATGGTTATTTTTCATATTCTAAACCTTTATTATTTTACGATTACATATATTTCATCGGTATAATACCATAATTTCAAGTTAAACTGCATCTAATTTCAATCACCTTATATTAATACCATTTACGGCTATTATTTCATCTAATTACTTATCACATATGTCATTTTAGCCATTCGCTTATCTCTATATAGCCTATTAATAACCAATAAGTAAAAGAATTCTAATATTAAATACTAAAAAAATATATATTAGGTTTTGAAATCCATTCAATATTTGTAAATTTGCAAACTAATTTAACCTAAAATACATTTATTATGTATGCAATTGTAGAGATAGCAGGGCAACAATTCAAAGTTGAAAAAGATCAACGTGTTTTTGTTCACCGTTTAGCTGCTGAAGAAGGTTCAAATATTACATTTGACAAAGTTCTTTTAACAGACAACGAGGGAACAGTTACTGTTGGCGCCCCAGTTATAGAAGGTGTTTCAGTTAAAGCAACTGTAAAAAGTCACCTAAAAGGAGATAAAGTAATCGTTTTTAAGAAAAAACGTAGAAAAGGTTACAAAAAGAAAAATGGTCACCGTCAGTATCTTACAGAGATCGTAATTGACGCAATTGGCTAAGTATTAACCATTAATTTTTAACGAAATGGCTCACAAGAAAGGAGTAGGTAGTTCTAAAAACGGACGTGAATCAGAAAGTAAACGTCTTGGAATCAAGATTTTTGGTGGTCAAGCAGCTATTGCAGGGAACATCATTGTAAGACAAAGAGGTACTAAGCATTATCCTGGAACAAATATGGGTATGGGGAAAGACCATACATTATTTGCTAAAGTAGATGGTGTAGTTCAGTTTCAAAAGAAAAAAGGAAATAGATCTTACGTATCTATCGTACCTTTTACAAATGATGCTGAAGCATAATTTGAACCTTTGTTCTAAAACATAAAAAAGCCTCTTGGAAATTCCAAGAGGCTTTTTTATGTTTTAGAACTATATTACTTAAAAGATTTCCAAAGTCGAGAAAATTCTTTTCTATATGCTTCTACCACTTTCGGCTTAGACGTTAATAAGATATTTTCTTGATTATAACTTGCTGCAGATCGAGTCCAATTATAACTTCCAGTCAAGACTCTATTGGTATCAAAAACTGCAAATTTATGATGCATATGATGCCTCACATCGTCATAACGTATTTCAAAGCCTTTACTCTCTAAATATTTTATATCAGATCCTTTATCATATGATTTTTCATCATCTGTAATTATTCTAATATCTAAATCGAAAAGTTCTTTTGCTTCTATTAAAGCGTCTGTAATTAAATCATCTGAAATTGTAAATACACAAATTTCGATTAAAGATGAAGACGATTTGATTTGTTCAATGATTAAATCACGGCAGCTGTTTCCTGGACTAAAACAAACGATATCTTCACATAAAGAGTTGTAAACATTATCTAAATATTCAAATGTTTTCACAATAGATTTATTGTCAAAGTCAATTTCGTCCTCTTCAATTTTCTTAAAAAATAGACTGGTAACTTCAGATTTTGAAAATGGCATTTCGTTATTTAAAGCAAATAGCTTATTCCATTTTTTCCTATCCCATTTACCTCTTCTAAAATCATCTGTCATTTCTAACAGATCTTCCACAAATATCTCTATTTTCATCTAATCCAAGTTATTTATTGTGTCAACAGTATATAATACTCGCCACGTATTTTTTGAGTTATCTAATTTATGCAACTCACCTTCTAAAAGCATCAATCGTTCTCTATCTTGTTCAATAAAAACGCCATTATATACCCCTTCTTGGTCTACCTTTGTACAGATAAAAAACACACCATCTCTAAAGCGTAATGTATTTCGTTCTATATGCGGAGTACATTCAAAAACAGCATCACTTCCTGTTAAAAAAGGCCATTCAGACTTACTTAATTTTTTAACCTCCTTTAAAGATTTATAAAATAGAATATCATCGCCTTTGCTTTTCTTAACAACAGGTAGTACATTATTATTTTCCATTTTATCTTTAATAGGCTTTACTGGAGAAATAGTTTCCAGCATTTCATGAATAAATGGAGATTTAGATTTTGCACCTCTATGCTCTTTGGTTTCTATTTGAGTCCTGTTTTCAACCTTGTTAGAAGAATGCAAAGACATATCTTCATCAATAAAAGAAGATAAATCCACATTATAGTACTTTGCAAAGCGAGAGATTAGCTCTAGCTTAGGCTCAGCCCTTCCCTCTTCATATGCTCCAACACTTGCTCTTGTGATTCCAAAAATGGACGCGAATTCTGTTTGACTAATTTGTTGCTGTTTTCTAAACCAACGTATATTCTTAGCTATTAACGTCATAATCTACTTTAATTTTAATTGCATACCTTCAACTATCTGATCAGCTGACATTAGCTTATTACGTCTTAATATTTTCTTTTGTTTTATACCAAAATGCTGCGCTATAGAATATAGCGTATCCTCAGGTTTAACGGTATATTCTTTAATTTTAGCTTTACTTTTCTTAGGACGTATATATATTTTCTCACCACCTTTAAAAATGGTGTTACTTGATAACTCATTAAAACGTTTGAGTTCTGAAGTCCATACATCATGCCTATTTTTTAATCTATCAAAGGTATCATTTGGCTTAGCTAATACATACATTGTTCCATTGGGATTTGTATAAACTTGTTGAAACTTATTAAGTACTTTATTTTCATTTAAAAGATTAATATCTTCCTCTTTAACATCCTTAGTGATTATTGACTCACCCGTTGAGGCAAGTTCAGTTTCTATACCACTATATTTAGAGTAGGCTAACATCCAACTGTTATCGTTTTTATCAAACAAAAAGAGTTTATTATTCTCAATTATATCAATTAACAACTGAGCATACTTAGGGTTTGTAGCATATCCTGCTTTTTTTAAACCCTTGGCCCAACTTTTATAATCCAATGCATTTAATTTAAACAACCCTGAATACCTTTGATTATTTTTCAAAAAAGAGGAATGATCTTTATAAGAATCTAAAACGCTTTCGTAGACTCTAAAGCAGTCGTCAATTTCATCATCATCTACAAACATTACTTTCCCCTCGTAGTGTTTTTTACATTTAATACCGAAATGATTATAACCATCTACAGCCAAATCACTTTTCCCATTACCAGATTCTAAAATTCCCTGTGCTAAAGTTATACTTGCAGGAACGCCAGAAAATGCCATTTCTTCTTGAGCAAATTTTGCATATTTCGTGATATACTCAGCATGTGGAAACTCCTGAGCCATTGAAATAAATGAATTAAGAAATAAAATTAATATACAGATTCTCATATATTATGAATAGTCTTTTGTGATGATACAATAATCTCTAACCAAAGATAAATTAATATAGTAAATTCTTTACTTATCTTTTCGTTTCAAATGATAATCTTTATTCGTTCTTAGTAAATATTGACATTTTAGGGATTGAAACACCCTATAATAAGCACTTTGAGTTCTTTTATTTAAACGCATTGTATTTTAAATTTATTTATAGTCAAACCTTATTGAAATAATAAATTTAATTTACCGTCTGAATAATTGGTAGATTTGCTAAACCGTTTTAATTTCCCATTATTGAAGCATCTCTGTAAAAATAATTACCCAGTTCTTTAACAGGCCCTAATTTAATTGGGATTAAATTAGACAGATATTCTTTAATATTGTCCATAAACTCTAAATATGAATTTTAATTTCCCAAAATTAAATTTACCATTGGTAAAATTCAAACTTAAGTCTTACGAAAATTCGCATTTTGAAATTTGGGATGTTGTACGTAAAAAATACATTGTACTAACACCAGAAGAATGGGTCAGGCAACATTGGGTACATTTGTTACATTCTCAATATGGGTATCCTATTGGTTTAATTAGCGTTGAAAAACAGGTGTCAAAAAAAAGCCCTAAAGATCTTCGCTTTGATATTGTTTGCTATAATAATTTAGGGAAACAAGTCATTCTTATTGAATGCAAAGCTTATGAAGTTCCCATTAACCAAAAAACCCTTAATCAAGCTTTAACTTATAATTATCATTTAAACATCCCTTACATTATTCTTAGTAATGGATATAAGCATGAATTATTTACCTTTAAAAATAAGCAAATTGTTAAAATAAAACAATTGCCTCATTATTCTGACCTTTAATTTTAGACGTCCTGTTTAAGTGTGATTACTGATATTTCTGGCCATATTCCTGTTCGTCCAGAATACGCATGATACCCAAACCCTCTATTCACATTTAAGAATTGTCCGTTTTCTTGATACATTCCTGCCCAAAATTTATAGACATATTGAATTGGACTCCATTTAATCCAGCCTGGTATTTCAATTCCAAATTGCATTCCATGTGTATGTCCACTTAAACTTAATTCAAATGGGAATTTATGAGGAAAAACAACTTTCTCTACATGGCTAGGATCATGAGACATTAGAATTTTAAAATCATCTTTTTTAATCCCTTCTAGTGCTTTCTCTAAATCTCCAGGATTATCCTTCATTGTATTCCCCCAATATTCAACCCCTAAAAGTTTTAATTCTGATGAGTTCTTTCTTAAGCTGATATTTTCATTATTCAATAACGTAAATCCAAGCTCAGCATATTTATCTTTTGTTTTCTGTAAATGAAGTTGTTTATCTTCAGGTGATACATCTAAGTATGGAGCATAATCATGATTTCCTAATACTGCAAAAAGGCCATCTTTAGCCTTAAAATTACCCAATATATCTTCCCATCCATTCACCTCTTCGGACGTATGGTTCACTAAATCCCCCGTAAATAGAAGTAAATCTGCATTTTCTTTATTTACAAGATCTACCGCTTCTTTTACTTTTTCTTTATTATCAATACTTCCAATATGGATATCTGATATATGAACTATTTTGTAATCTTCGAAATCTTTAGGTAAATATTTAAAAGCCAAGGTATGTCTAATTCGTTTAAAATTATATTTACCATAAAAAATACCATGCATTATTCCCAAAAATGGGATACTTCCAATAGCTAAAGAAATCTGCCCTAAAAACTTTCTTCTTCCTGGGGTTTTTAATCCAGGTGAGAAAAACAAAGAGGATAAACCAACCATAATATCACTTATTAGCCCTGTTAACATCATTAACAACTGGGGAACAAATAGTAATAAAAAACAAGAGCTTAAATAAATAAATATAGGAGATCTTGGACCTAAATAAATCATAAATCCAATTATGGATACATAAGATGCTATAACTAATAACATAAACCAAAATGAGACTTGATTATTAATTTCTAACCTATTTAATGTACGCCAAGTGTAAAACTGTAATCCGAAAAAAACAAGTATTACCAATATTATAGACAAGAGTATTTTCATTTTTATATCTTTGAGGACAATTAGATAGCAATTTTACGAACAGTTATCTTAATAATTACTTAAATTGCAAATAAAACACAGATGAGAATTCCAATTTTACTTTTTTTAACTCTTTTATCCCTATTCATATCTTGTAATGACTCTACTAAAGATATTCGCAAGTTTGATTTGGATAGTCAAAGTTTTCTGTTTTTTAATGAAGGAAGCTATTGGGTTTATTTAGACAAAGACAATGTTGTAGATACTATAACTCTTGTAGAAGTAGACCAAGGTTATAAAAAAGATAGAAATGGTGATGATTATGTAGATTATAGAATTGATAAATACTGGAGTTCTGCTAATCAACATTTTTTCACAAGAGCCTCACGTGATACAACTGTTTTTCTATTTGATTCGCAATATAAAAAATACGAATTCAGAGATGTTTTTGCCTACAAAAATAAATACCATACTTACTTTTCTGACATAGAAGATCGTGAAAGGTTTCTTAATTTTGATTTTTACCTTGAAAGAACTTACCCAAATATGATTGTAAATGGCTTTACTGGGTTTGGTAAAGAAATATTTATTGGTGCAAGTTTTTATGTAGAACCAGATTCTATCCTAAATAAAAACAACATACTTGTACCAGATACAATTTTTGATTACTTAGGTCAATATGTAGGTATTGATTCTACCGTATATGCTTTTAATCAATCTGCAGAAATTGCTTATATTGAGAATATTGGAATGGTGCGTTACACAGATGTTGACAATGACACTGAGATTAAATTAATAGGATATTATTTAGCACCAGAAAAATAGACCTTGAAAAACATCATCCTTCTTTCCGATACACATTCCTATTATAATGATGAGTTAGAAAAGCATTTAAAAAAGGCAGATGAAATATGGCACGCTGGTGATATAGGAAATTACAGTGTTATACAATCCTTAGCTGCCTTTACTAAAGTTAGAGCAGTATATGGTAATATAGATGATCATGGGATCCGTTCAATGCTTCCTAAAGATGAAATTTTTGAACTTGAAGGTTTTAAAATTTGGATTACGCATATTGGTTCCTATCCTCCTCGTTATAACAAAACAATAAAATCTAAGCTACAAACTATAGAGCCTTCTATATTTATTTGTGGACATTCTCATATATTAAAAGTTATTTACGATAAAAACATTAATTGCCTGCATTTAAACCCTGGAGCTATTGGCAAACATGGATTTCACAAGGTAAGAACCATGTTAGCTTTTACGTTAAACAATGGGAACATTGAGAACATGAATATATTAGAATATCCTCGATCGTAAATAAATAACTGATTCATATATTTTGCTTTTAGTCTTAATTATATCTTTACAAAAAATATCTTTTTTTTAAAAAAATAGGATTAATATAAAGACGAAGATTTTAAAGCTCAATTTTATGCCCATAGAAAATACGATTAAGGAAGTATTCAGTCAATTTAATTTACCGCATGTTGAACATTGGGGGAATTTTATTTCATTAGGCTCAATAACAACACATTCCAAAGGAACCATAATAAAAGAAGCTCATCAAACTGAAAAGTGTTTAAATATATTGGTGTCTGGAATAGGAATTTCTTCGGTATGGGACGAAAAAAACAATACTCAAAAATGTACAGACCTTGCCTTTACAAATCATTTCTTTCTTGATTATCATTCATTCATTAATCAACAACCAACCCCAATAGAAAATCTACTTCTGACAGATTCCTCTATTTTCTCTATCCCATATAAAGCTTTCATTAAACTACTTGATTCTAGTCCATATGGCGACAAAATAACCCGAATTATTACTGATTTTCATTTCTCTAATAAACAGAAGCAACAAATAGACTTATTAACTAAATCTTCATCTGAACGATTACAAAACTTAATAACTCAATATCCAGAATTTATTCATCAAATCCCAAAAAAAATAATAGCCTCCTATTTAGGTATTACTCCACAGAGCTTCAGCCGTATTATAAAAAACTCTAAAGAACTTAACATTTGGTAAGTCTTAAGATAATTCCATTGTATATTTTCGTATCTAACATATACAAATAAACCTTATACTCTAAATACGTTCAATAATTCTATTTAAACACAATCCACATCTCTATGGTTAATCGGGATGTGGATTATTTTCGATCTTATTTCTATTTCCTATTTTAAATTCGTTAATTAATCTAAATTCAAACTTTAACGTAAAACCATAACCATAGAATTCCTGTATATTGTACACAATTAATCAAATGTATACGATGGAAAAAGAATATATTTTAATAGATGGGTATAAGCATCTTAAATACAGCCATGACAAATATACTGAGGATGAGATGCTACAAAGAAGCTCTTCTTTTTTAGAATTAATGCGTAAACGTAAAAGTTTGCGATATTTCTCTGATAAAGCTATTCCCAAAGAAATCATTGATAATGTAATTAAAACGGCTGCAACAGCACCTAGTGGGGCTAATAAACAACCTTGGACCTTCTGCGTGGTTTCTAATCCTGAAATTAAAAAAGAGATCAGAATAGCTGCAGAAGCAGAAGAAAAGAAAAGTTATGATAATAGAATGAGTGAACGTTGGCTTGATGATTTAAAACCATTAGGAACCGATTGGCAAAAATCTTTTTTAGAAACGGCACCATACTTAATTATTATTTTCAAAAAGAATTATGATCTTGATGAAAACGACGAGAGAGTTCATACCTACTATGTAAACGAATCGGTTGGACTAGCTTGTGGATTTCTAATTTCTGCAATACATAATGCAGGACTAGTTACGCTTACACATACACCTACTCCAATGAAATTTTTATCTCGAATATTAGATAGGCCGAAAAATGAAGTACCATTCTTACTTCTACCTGTCGGTTACCAAGCGGATGAAGCTTACGTTCCTGATATTACAAAAAAAGCATATGAAGATGTAACTGTACATTACTAGTTTTTCTAACACAAAAAAAAGAGCCTTAACATATTATTGTTAAGGCTCTTTTTTTTGTGTTAGAATATTATAAACAAGGATTAACACCCTGATTATATGGGTCACTCACATCTGGAGATATAGTCGTTGCTCCAGAATCATCAGTAGTTTCTAAACTATTAGATAAACCGTTAGCACCAACATCAGTATGACTAAAATTATAATCAGCTTCTGTATCTGGAGTCATACCAGATTCAAAAGCATCCGAACACCCATCATTATCAGCATCGTTATCTTGGCTATTAATAAACCCATCTCCATCTGAATCTAATGTATAATACACAGTGTTTGTTCCAGAAAACCCATCGGATCCTCCATCATCAGGGTTAATAATTTCGAAAGAATTAGATCCTGAAATAAAATCTATTGTGTTGAATGCAGTATTATCTTCAACTTTCATTTTCTCTAAGATTGAAGATGTAGAAGTTCGTGTACCATACATTTCAACCACACCACCTTCACTTATCGTAATTCTTACTCTTGGTAAACTATTCGTATTAGCAGTCCAAGGGCTAGAAGGTAAAGCGTCATCTGATTCAAAAACTAGTCTTATTTCAGACCCTGGTGTATAATTCACTTGCTCTAGTTCAAAAGTTGAATGCGTTGGGTGAATATCACTTCCATTAATCCTATATCCAAATGAGTTATCAATTGTAGTTAAATCTATTAATGCTGATATTGGATCATTTTGATTAACCGTAAAACTACTTCCTCCATTTCCACCGGTAAAAGGCAATGAATTTTGCTGAAACTCTGCTGTATCAACAATCCCATCATTATCATCATCAACATCTACAACGTTTGGTATCCCATCATCATCAAAATCTATTGAACTACAATCTGTTACATTTCTCCAATTTACACCGTTATAAAATGAAATAGAGCCCGAAACGCAACAATTTTTACAATAAACCACTAAACCCTCTATAGGAGCATTTATTAAATTTCGTTGCAAAACCGTTAACCTTGGTGGCAAGAACCCTTTAGTAGAACTTTCTACATCAAGAATTGATGATGAGTTCGGTGTGGATGTTCCAAAACCTACTTGAGCTATAGATGTTAACGGAACTAACATGGTTAATAAAAAAATAAAAAACCTTCATATATATATAAATTTAATAATTAACGATTACAAATATATTATAATTAACTATCTATATATAAACAAGTAATAAAAAAAATGAAATACCAACAACTAGAAACAATATTTTTTAACACTCGTTAATTTGATTTTAAAATTACCTTCGTATTACCAACACAATTCATTTAAACCTCAAACAAAATGAAACACATTTTACTTATCTTAAGTTTATGCACATATATGTTTACTTATGGTCAAGTTAATACAAATACAAGCATTAAAGGAAGCGTAAACGATTTTGAAACGAAAGATGCCTTGCCTTATGTTAATATTGTTATTAAAAACAGTTCAGATTCTATTTTAACAGGTGGAATTACAAATGATAAAGGACAATTTGAAATTAAAAAAGTCCCTTACGGAGATTTCAAAATTGAATTTCAGTTTATAGGTTATAAAACAGAAACTAAAAACATTACCCTATCCCAACAACAATCTAAAATAAATCTTGGTGAAATTAATATTCATGTATCATCTGATTTGATGGATGAAGTAACTCTTGTTTCCGAATTATCAACTGTAGAACAAAAAGTGGATAGAAAAGTTATTAATGTAGGTAAAGATTTAACATCTGCAGGTACCACTGCATCTGAAATGCTTAATAATGTTCAGTCAGTAAGTGTAGATCAACAAACAGGAAATATTAGTTTAAGAGGAAACGAAAATGTGAGAGTCCTTATTGATGGAAAACCTTCTAATATTAGCGCCAGTCAACTTCTAAAACAAATCCCTTCTGCATCTATTAAACAGATTGAACTCATAACAAATCCATCTGCCAAATATAACCCCGAAGGGATGAGTGGAATGATAAACATTATTCTACATAAAAACATGAATACTGGCTTTAATGCTAACATTAGTTCTGGAGTAACATATGGTGAAAATTTAAGATACAACGGTGCCTTAAATATGAATTACAAAAAAGGAATCGTTAATTTCTATTCTAACTACGGGTATAACGCTGGTAAATCTCATAATTTTGGGCATGTTACAAGAACAGCTGGTATACCTTCATATCAAGAGTTTGTTTTTGATAATGACCCTGAATCACATCTATTAAAACTTGGAGCTGATATATATATAAATGATAGAAATACGATTTCCCTTTACACAACACAAAACTTTAATACAAGCTACAACGATGGTGTAACAAAGGTTACGATTAATGATAATTTAGTGACGAACTCTCCTAATTATTCAACAATTAAAAATACTTCTGGAATTTACAATTTGAATTATAGACATAATTTAAATGAAAAAGGAGATCATAACCTGGATTTTGAAGCGAACTACTCTAAAAGTTCTGTTCCTGAAGATGCTAAATATAGAGATCTTATTAATATATCAAACAATAATTTAAATTTCACAAATGACATTCTTAATGAGCAAGAGAATACAATCATTAATTTAGATTATTCGAAACCTTTAGATGATAAATCTAAATTAGAAATCGGTGGAGAACTAAGGAAGGACAACACCAAGAATAATATTAATACAACACAAGAAAACGTTGCTAACTCTTCCTTTAATTATAAAAGAAATATTTATTCTGGGTATTTCAATTATAGCAAGTCATTTGAAACGATAATGATGCAAGTAGGTAGCCGTTTTGAACAGTATGAAGTTGATGGGACCTTTAGTAGAGCTACAGACAACCAAGGATACAAAGATGAGATTTTCAGTATTTACCCTTCTGTTTTTATTACTTACAACCCATCCAAAAAAAATCAATTTCAATTTAGCTATAGTCGGCGTGTAGATAGGCCTTCTATTGGACAAGTTAATCCAATAAGAGAATGGAGTACACCACTAATTACATCTATTGGAAATCCCGACTTGGTACCACAATTCACTAACTCTTTTGAAAGTAATTATACAAAGCAGCTAAAAAAAGGAGGTATAACAGCTGGTGTTTTCTATAGAAGAATTAATAATACCATTTCAAGATTCTCAACAATTGATCCTTTGGACGATAATCGTCAATTATTATCATACGCTAATTATAATACAACCAATAGATATGGTATTGAATTATCAACCTATTATTCTATTAATAAGTGGTGGAGAGTTAATGGTTCTGTAGAATTATATTCTAAAAAAGATAGAACCGAGTTAAGAGAAGTTCAAACGAACTCATTAAGCGCAAGAATTAGCAATAGTATTTCAGCCAGTAAACGTTTAAATTTCCAAATATTTGCAATGATAAATGCTCCTGAAAATGGAATACAGTTTGAACGTAAAACCATGTGGATGTTGAACATTGGCTCAAGCTATACAATTTTAGCTGGAAAAGGTACCTTAAGTTTAAGAGTCAATGATATTTTTAATGGAATGAGATTTAAATTTGATTCTTTTGAACCATATGAACAAAATGGACAATTTAAATGGGAAAGCCGCACCGTTTATGTAGGGTTTGATTATCGTTTTGGTAAAGGAAAGAACAAAGCTTTACAAAGAAAAAGAAGAGATAGTAACGAATTAAGAGCTACAGGAGGATTTAGTTAAATACTAAAAAGGCCTATCTAATCATGATTAGATAGGCCTTTTTAATTAAAACTTTAGTAGACTATTTTTCAAAGGATTTTCTTCGACTAATTGATGGCATGCTTTTGTTCTTAAAGCCTCATCAATTACAGATATTTGATTTATTCTATGGATATCAGAACCTACAAAATCAAACATTTTATGCTTAACAATTTTGTCGGCCATTTTTTTAACGTCCTTACCATAATTATTTGTTAATGACATTAAATCCAATTGTAAATGAACGCCTCTATTTTTCAAGTCCTCTAGCATATCAATGGTAGCAAATGTATAGCGCTCTGGGTGTGCTAAAATAGGTTTATAACCTTTCATTTGCACATTGTAGATAAACTCCTTTAATAATTGTGGTTTTTGTCTGAAAGACAATTCAAAAAGGAAGAATTTAGTTTGACCATAAGTTCTTATACTTTGAGCTTCCATTAAATCAACTAGCCTATCATCATAAAAATATTCAGCAACAGCATGTCGCTTATTATCCATTCGTTTTAAATCCAAATAGTAATTCAATTTATCAAAAGACTTTTCTATTGATTCATTCGTATTTGGGTAATAATCTCCTAATACATGAGGTGTAAAAAAGAAATTCTCATATCCTAACCCCTTCATAGACTTAATGATTTCAATAGATTGTTGAACATCATTTGCTCCATCATCAATTCCAGGAAGAATATGCGAATGCATATCTGTAGAAATTCTTGCCATTTCTACTTGAGGCATTTTTTTTGTTTTAAAAAATGAAAACATATGAAAATTATATATTTTATTCTGGATTAAGATACTATAATAAAATGACTATTTGAATTCAAATAGTCATTATTATGGTTATAATTTGGAAATTACCATTCTTAAACAATTGTAGTTAAAACAATTGTTATGAATAAAAATCCATTATTTTATGGCAAATATAATTCAGCTGATCTTCAGATAGCTCAGTATGCATCGGTAATGATAAAACTTGCTCAGATAATCTATCTGTATTTACCAATCCATTTCTTAAGATTTTAGAATCTTTATAAGCGGATTGCTGATGAATAGGAACAGGGTAATAAATCATATTTGGAATATCATTACCTGTAAGGTATTCGTTTAGTTTATCCCTAGATCCATCTAGTATGCGAATCGTATACTGATGGAATACATGATCACAAAATTCATTACGCTTAGGAACTTGGATTTGAGAAATTCCCGATAAAGCGTTATCATAAAATTGTGCAGCTTGCTGTCTGTTTTCTATATAACGATCAAAATGTTTTAGCTTAACATTTAAAATAGCGGCTTGCATAGCGTCAAGTCTAGAATTTACTCCAACCCTATCGTAATAATAACGTTTTTGCATTCCATGATTAACAATACTCTTTAATACACTTGCTAAATCATCATTATTAGTAAAAATTGCACCACCATCTCCATATGCCCCAAGGTTTTTAGATGGGAAGAAAGACGTTGTACCTATATCTCCAATGGTACCAGCATATTGCTTATTACCATTTTCAACCATAGAACCTCCAATACATTGTGCCGTATCTTCAACAACAAAAAGATTGTGCTGTTTAGCAAACTTCATTATTTCGGGCATATTAGATAGTTGCCCGAATAAATGTACAGGTATTATAGCCTTTGTTCTTTCCGTAACTAAATCTTGAAGACCTTCTAATTCCATATTGAATGTATCAATATTTACATCAGTAAAAATAGGCTTAAGGTTTAATAAGGATATGACTTCTGCTGTAGCTACAAATGTAAAACTAGGACATATAACTTCGTCACCAGGTTTTAAACCCAATGCCATTAAAGCAATTTGAATCGCATCTGTACCATTCGCACATGGTATGACATGCTTAACATTAAGATATTCAGTAAGGACTACTAGATAATTGATTAACTTCTTCACCTCCAATAAAACGAGCCGAATCTATAATTTGTTCTATTCTAGATAAAATTTCAGATTTAATTGGCTGAGCTTGAGAAATCAAATCAACCATATGAAGCTTCTTCATTTATATGATTTTGGTTATAAATTTTATACTATTAATAAATTTTATTTTCTAAAAATCATTTTTATTAGCTTTTCACTTTCTTCATTAGATGATGATAATAATTCATCCATGTAGATATTGTAATTGGCTTCATTTATTAAAGTCTGACTAGATCTTGTTGTTTGAGACATCCCAGATTCTTGATCTACATATTCAAAATCCCAAACTGGTAATATTACTTTTTTAACCTAATTTATTTAATTTCTTAACTAATGGTAAATAACTAACATCTCCCAATAATAATACAACAGCATCATATTCGTCTCTAAATGCACCTTCCATTACATCTGCAATTAAATACATTGAAACTATTGAGTCTGAAGCTTGACCTGTTTTTGGATTAATTTGTACTGGGTAGTAATGCTGTTTAATTCCTTGGTACATAAACAAATCGCTCATTTTTCTTTCGTTAGAAAATTGTTTTAAACGACTTGTACTATCTATATATTTTTTTTCTATCTGGCTTGTAGAAAAACGACCTCTATACCAGTGTGAATCGCAAACTACGCAATCCGCATACGGCATATTGAATCCTAAGGCTATTTCAGATTTAAAAAATCAAATAATCCATTGAAAGTCATATTACTCTTAATCGGATTATAATATCTATAATACATATTTATTTTGGTGAAGTATGCACCTTCAATATAAACTGCAATTCTCATAGTAATTAATTTTAGGTCGGGGTATAACTAGCTTCTTGGAAAGAATGTCCACTAGTAATTTAAATTTATTTTTAACAAATGTATTCATTTTATTTTATATATGTTTAATTTTGGAAATTAAACTCTTAAAGACGAATGTATAAACTCACCTTTACTGCAATCCTTTTGTTCTTATTCAATTACGGTTTTGCTCAAAAAAGTATAACAGACTCAATTATAAACCTTCCCCTAATAGAAACTTCTATATCGTTTCAAAACCAGGAGGAGATTTAGCTGATCGATTTGGAAATAATATTTCAATAAATTTTGGAGCCCATTATAAAACTAAAAAGAACTATACTTTCGGGTTTCAAATCCAAAATCTTTCAGGAGGGAATATTAAAGGTGAAGATGACCTTTTAGGTGATATTGAAACTGAATTTGGACCAATTGATGGAGGTGGTAGTATATCTGAAGTACTTTTCTTTGAAAGAGGTATGAATACATCACTACAGTTTGGTAAAGTTTTTAATCTGATAGGTCCAAATCCTAATTCTGGAATATGGTTACAATTTGGAGCTGGATATTTCTGGAATAAAATTAAAATTGAAAACACAGATAATAGAACCATAATATTATCTGAAGAGTTCATTAAAGGATATGATAAATTATCTCAAGGGTTTTCAATAAATCAGTCTATTGGTTATTTTACATTTAAGTGATAAGAAATTACTTAATTTTAGCATTGCATTTGAAGTTATGGAAGCCTTTACTTCTAATCAAAGAAAGTATTCATATAAAGACATGTCTGTTATTGATGAAAACTACGTTGACATCCTATATGGATTACGTTTTTCATGGATATTACCTCTCTATAAAAAATCGGAAACTAAATATCATTACTATTAAAGTATGACATTCTTATATTCTTTTGGAATTCTTGTATATAGTTTAATTATCCAATGCTTATCTATTGTAAACCCTAAAGCCAAACTTTGGTACAATGGAAGAAAGCATTTAGATTTAGAAGGATTAAAAAAATTTAAAGGATGTATTTTAATACAATGCTCTAGTCTTGGTGAATTTGAACAAGGCAAACCTTTAATTACTGCAATACGAGAGAAATACCCTCATAAATCTATTGTATTATCTTTCTTTTCGCCTTCTGGGTATGAACCAAAAAAGAATATTGATCTTGTAGATAAGGTTATCTATTTACCTATCGACACCAAAAGAAAGACTAAAGAATTTACAAGAATATTAGAACCTGAAATGGCTTTTTTTATGAAGTATGATTTTTGGCCTAATTTATACCAAGCATTAAAAGTTCTCGATTGCAAAATCTACCTTGTTTCCGCTATTTTTAGACCAAATCAAGTATTTTTCAAATGGTATGGTGGTTGGTATAGAAAAACATTAAAACTTGTTGACTATTTCTTCATCCAAAATGAAACTTCTAAACAACTTTTAGAATCTATTAATATTACTAATTTTGAAATAACGGGTGATACACGATTTGATCAAGTTTTAAGCATTCAATCAGAAAGATTTGATGACAAAATAATTAATACGTTTATTAACCCTAATGACAATATAGTTGTTGCTGGGAGTACTTGGTTACACGATGAAAAGTTGTTGATAAAATGCATTAATGAATATCCAAATTGGAAATGGATTATTGCTCCTCACGAGATTTCTAATACGCATATTAAAGACATTACCCTACTATTTGCACATGTCAACACCACTTTTTATTCTAAAGGTATTCAAGACATTAATCCAAATGCTCAAGTCTTAATTGTAGATACTATAGGTATATTGAAGTATCTATATAGATATGCCAATATAGCGTATGTTGGTGGTGGATTTGGAAAGGGAATTCATAACACTTTAGAACCAGCTGTTTATGGAATACCTGTTTTATTTGGCCCTAAACATCAAAAATTTCAAGAAGCTCAAGATTTATTAGTTGAACAAATAGGTCATGAAGTTAATGAAGACAATATAATGTCTGTATTTAATTCCATACAACAATTAGAAAAAAGAGAGTTAATTCGCAATAAAACAAAGAATTATATTGCAAAACAAAAAGGTGCAATAACTAAAATTATGAATTATTTAACGTAAGTTTGCATAGAAATTTTGTTAAATGAAAAAAGAGAATTCAAATAAATCCAGCCTAATCCAATCAATACTATTATTAGTAGGTCTTGGTTGTGGTGTTTATTTTAGTTTTATTTTTGGATTGTATCAACTTGAAAAAAAAGAGTCTAATACTATAGTTTCTCCAACTACAATACTAGACTCTCCTATTCAAAACCCTTTTGAAGTCAATAAACTATTGCACTACTACTTACGAAACGTTAAGTAAGAATTTGCTTGAGCTTTAGCTGTTACTACTAGATCATTTATACAAACATGTTCAGGCAATGATAGACAGAAGTCTATACACTCAGCAACATCTTCACCTTGTAGCTCTACAAACCCATTATATACAGCATCTGCTTTATCTTGGTCTCCATGAAAACGGACCTTAGAGAATTCCGTATTGACCATTCCAGGACATACATTCGTAACTTTAATTTCTTCTTTTAACAAATCAATACGCATAGATTTGCTAATGGCATCAACGGCATGCTTGGTTGCACAATATACATTCCCCTTAGGATATACTTCCTTACCTGCCGTAGAATCTATATTTATGATATGAGAATTTGCATGTTTAGGCATAAACTCCAAAACAGCCTTACTCATATATAATAATCCATTAATATTTGTTGAAATCATTCTTTCCCAATCATCTATATCAGCATCTTGAAAATCATGTAATCCTGCTGCTAAACCAGCATTATTAATTAATACATCAATATCACCAACTTCTTTACTTATAGCTTCAACAGCTTTAAATACTTGTTCTTTTTGAGTAACATCTAATTTACAAATTGTGACTTGTGTTCCATCAAGTTCTAATTCTGATTTTAAATCTTGTAAACGATCTAAACGTCTAGCACTTAATATTAGATTGTATTGTTTTCCTGACAACTTTTTTGCTATGGCTCTTCCAATACCAGAACTTGCTCCTGTTACCCAAACTGTACGTTTCATAAATTGATTGGTTTGTTATATGTAGATTCGAAAAATTTTAATTGAGGTTCTTGATCTGGTTTTATTTCTAAATACGAATAATAATTAATCCATTCTCCTAAATTAAAATATGTACTTTGATTCTTAATATTCATTTTTAGAGGGAGATGACGATGCCCAAAGATAAAATAGTCGACCTTTAAAACCTCTATTTTCTTTAAACAATATTGATATAGCCACTCCTCTTCTTCTAAGAAAACTTTATCACTCGTATGGTTTGCTAAACGACTTCTGCTAGAAAAATAATTTCCTACTCCTAAAGCTAAATTCGGATGTACACGAGATAATAACCATTGGCAAAATTTACTGGCAAATAACTTTTTAAGCATCTTATATTTAAGATCACCAGGACCTAAACCATCCCCATGACCAACTAGATATTTCTTACCATAAAATTCAAATTCTACTGGATTTCTGTGGACTTTAATATTTAGCTCTTTTTCAAGATAACCAAATGTCCACATATCATGATTCCCGGTAAAAAAATGTATTTCTATGCCCGAGTCTGATAATTCCGCAAGCTTTCCTAATAATCTAACTGAACCCTTAGGTACGGCCGTTTTATATTCAAACCAAAAGTCCCAAACATCTCCAACTAGAAAAATAGTTTTTGCTTGATCTTGTATAGAATTGAGCCATTTAATAACTTTTTTCTCACGTTTCAAACTATCCTCATAATTAGGAACTCCTAAATGAAAATCTGATGCGAAATAAATATTTTGGCCTATACTCTTCAATGTTTATTTTTTGAAAATTTGTCTTAGTAAAGTAAGTAATTCTTGCTGATCTAAATTACGAGCAACAATTCTTCCTTCTGGGTTAATTAACAATGTTTGTGGAATAGATTTAAATTCATAAAGTTGAGCAACAGGAGTATTTCCTCCTTTTAAATCACTTAAATGAACCCAATTATCATTTAACCCATCCGTTTTTATAGCCTTTAACCATTCAGATTTAGCGTCCTTCTGATTAGGCAATCCATCTAAAGAAACAGAAATCATTTGAAGATCTTCATACACTTTATGTAGTTCAACTAATTTTGGATTAACATCTCTACATGGTTTACACCAAGATGCCCAAAAATCCAATAAAATCCATTTCCCTTTATAATCCTCAAACTGAACTACATTACCATTAACATCTGGCAACATAAAGTTCTTTGCAATTGTACGATCTAAATTTTCTTTAAAGAATTTTAGATGTGCATCAAACTGAGGGTGATTAGCTTGTAGGCTATCATGTACTCTAGCAAAAATTGGATAATCTAAGTACAAATCAAAAATCATTTGCTGTCCTGTACCTTGAAATAATGCTAATAAAGTTGCTGGAGAAGATGGCTTTTCGTCAATAAAACGAATAATGCTTTTCTTAAACTCTTTATCTAAACCAAAAATCAACTGTCTTAATGTATCTATTTTACTCTCAGAGGCACCCTGTGCGTTTTTAGCAATATGTTGTTGACTTCTAGCGTATGTATTCTGTAACTTAAATAACTCTTCAATATCTCTTGAGCTTGACGACCCTTGAATATCAAATGAAATTCCATTATTTGCAGTATCCTTCTTAATTGTTATAGAATTTCCTTTCTCTACAAATAAGGTTGTAGCAGTCTTATTGTTATAAATCACAGAATAAAATCCAGGGTGTTCAATATCAAAATTAAACTTACCCTTACCATTTACAATAAGTTGGGTATCAATAGCAATGGCTTCTTGAGGATGAATTTCAGACAAAATCATGGTGTCAACCTCATTCATTTCAATCACTTGGATAGTCGTATTTTTAACAACTTCTTTATTATCATTACATGCCACTATAGATAATAATAACGTAAGTAATGTTGATAGAATTATTGTATTTTTCATTCGGTTATGATAAAAGTTCTTTTAATAATTGAGATGTCAATCTTGGATCGGCTTTTCCTTTAGAGGCTTTCATTATTTTCCCCATAAACAAACCTTGTAGTTTTTTCTCACCTTCCTTAAATCTCTGTACTTCTCCTGGCATTCCTTCTAAAACAGTTTCAATAATTTCTTTTAAAGAATCTTCATTACTATCCTGAATTAAATTGAGTCGTTGTGCAATGTCTAAAATTGCAATCTTAGGCTCTTCAAGTAAAGCTGGGAATAATTTCTGACTTACCGCTGTATGGCTAAATTTACCTTGATCTATTAAATTTACAAGATCTGCAATTTTATGTGCATCTAAAGGAAATTCATCAATGGTAATCGCTTTTTCATTAAGGTAAGACTTTACACTTCCCATTAAATAATTACAAGCCGATTTGTAGTTTGATGTTTTTGTAATGATATCCTCAAAGAAAAGAGCAGTATCTCTATCTTCAGTTAATATCTGAGCATCGTAATCCGATAGCTTTAACTCTTTTGTATAGCGTTCAAATAGATATTTAGGCAAAGGAGGCATTGTTCCTTTAATCTCTTCTATATGATCCGCTGTAACGATAACAGGAAGAATATCTGGCTCAGGAAAATAACGATAATCATGTGCATCTTCTTTAGAACGCATTACAAATGTAGAATTCGTATTAGCATCATAACTATGCGTTTCTTGGAAAATTTCTCCTCCAACTTCGTAAACATCTATCTGACGATTTGCTTCATAAATAATAGCTCGTTGAACATTACGAAGCGAATTCATGTTTTTAACCTCTACACGGTTTCTAAATCCAGTTTCACCTTTTTTCCTAACAGAAATGTTGGCATCACAACGCATAGAACCTTCTTCCATATTTCCATCACAAACATCAAGGTAACGCACTATTTTTCTAACTTCTGCCAAAAAATTATAGGCCTCTTCAACCGATCTAATATCTGGTTCTGAAACAACTTCTAATAATGGAACTCCAGCTCTATTTAGGTCAATTAAAGTGTCAAATGGATCTATATCATGGATACTTTTACCAGAATCCTCTTCCATATGAATACGGGTAAGACCAATTTTCACATCATTATTATTGGCATCTTTTATTTCTAAAAAACCATCTGTACAAATTGGAGTTTTATCTTGAGTTATCTGATACCCTTTAGGCATATCCGCGTAAAAATAATTTTTACGTGCATATTCATTCACCTCTCTTAATGTCGAGTTTGTTGCAATCCCAAGCCTAATCGCCTGATCAATAACTTCATAATTTGGAACAGGTAATGTTCCTGGGTGTCCTAAACTAATAGGTGAAACTTGAGTATTCGCTTCTCCTCCGTATTCGTAACCATCAGAACAATAAGCTTTAGACTTTGTCGTAAGCTGTAAGTGAACCTCAAGTCCAACAATCAATTCGTAATCGGTATTTTTAAGATTTTCCAAAGTATAGTTTCTTATTTTCTTAATAACATGCAAAGGTAACAAAATTATACGTTTACAACTCCTAATAAAGCGGTCTTAAGAATGTTTTTATCTTTATCATTCATATCAATCTCTATTGGCCAATAATACACAGGAATATTTTGCAATTTATCTTTAAATTCTAACAACCGCATCGCATCTTTTTCAGTTGTAAAAATGGCTTTACTTTTAGTCTCAATTCTATTAAAATTAGATATAATATCATCTATATCAGACTCAGAATATCGATAGTGATCTGCGAATTTATGCTGACGTATAGTTTTACCATATTTATGTAGAGCTTTAATAAACCCTGTTGATTTAGCTATTCCTGTTACAGCAACAATATGATCTAATTTATTTAATCCAAATTCTTCAGGTACACACTCTCCGTTTAATGTTTTTAACGGACAATAAATAATTGAAGAAAAAAGAACTTTTGCTTTTGTATAACTCTGAATGTCTTCGCGAATTTCCTTTTTCTTGAGCCTATCCAATTTATGAGGACATTTCGTTACAATTACAAGATCTGCCCTTTTCGCATTAAATCTATTTTCACGTAAGTTTCCTGCTGGTAAAACAAAATCTTCAGTAAACAGCTCATTATAATCCGTTAAAAGAATACTAAAATGAGGTTTAACATATCGATGTTGATATGCATCATCTAAAATAATAACATCTGGTTGATGGTGCTGAATAATATTACGAATTCCTCTAACACGCTTTTCATCTACCGCAACCTTTATCTCAGAGAATTTATTATAAAACTGAAATGGTTCGTCTCCTATTTCATTGGCGTTACTTTTCTCATGAGCCAAAATATATCCAGAAGTTAATCGATTATATCCTCGACTTAGAACCGTTATTTTGTTATCAGGAGATAACAAACGAATACAAAACTCAGTATGAGGCGTCTTACCTGTACCTCCAGCAGAAAGGTTTCCAATACATATTATTGGAGTACCAGAATAGTGTATCTTCTTAATTTTTAAATTAAAAAGTAAATTTCTAATAGCCGTTATTAGATTATACACTAAACTTAGAGGATACAATAAAAGACGAAATATTCTCATAATAATTTCTATTTGCTTGCTAAGGTAAAAAAACCAAAATTAGGATTTAATTTTAGCATATTTATTTTTTTGGCACGGTATTAGCCTTAAAACATTTAAAATCGAGAAATCATGAAAGAAGCACTTACAATAATCAGTTTAAATCGTAAAGATGGTCGTCAGGTTAAGTTCCAAGAACTTAAAAAATACATTGGATACATGGTACAACTTTTCACTCCAGTAGTGAGTTTCAATGTTTCTAACGATATGTCTGAATGTTGGATTATTGTTCGTGAAAAGCATGCTGGAACATTTTTAGCGCTCATGGAACAAAGTATGTTTTTTAACAACTTTAATATTTCTGTTCAAGGGCTTGCTTATAATAAAATGAAACAAAACGCATTTAATTTCTCGATGAACTAGTTTTCTTAATACAAATATATTTTCTCATTAAAAGCATTCAGAATTGTTATTCTAAATGCTTTTTTTATTTCCCTACTTTTTATGTGAATAATTTCTTTTCTTTGTAAGGCGTACAAAATTTGAAAAGAAATCCAAAGATGAATATAGAATTTAAAAAGTCCTGGTTACCAAATATTATTGCTGTTGTTATTTTTGCAATTGTTGCTACTGTTTATTTCTATCCGAGCTTAGAAGGATATACCTTAAGACAAGGTGATATTACAAGTAACAGAGGGATGTCTAAAGAAATTCATAACTTCATAAAAGAATATGATGAAGATACATATTGGTCTAATTCAATGTTTGGAGGAATGCCGACCTATCAAACATATGTTAAGTATGACTCTGGATATTCTTTCATTAAAGAAACTATTTACTCCGTATTCTCTGGTGCTAAATACTTAATGTTTTTAGCATTTCTTTCATTTTTCATTCTTCTTAGAACATTAAGAACAAATTACATTCCTGCCATACTAGGTGGATTAGCATATGGATTAAGTACTTATAATATTCTAATTATAGAAGCAGGGCATAATTCCAAAATGCATTCTTTAGCTACAATACCAATTGTGTTGGCTTTCTTAATACAATTTCTAAGAAGTAAAACTAAAATCTATTTGTACGCGTCATTATTTGCTTTATCTATTGGTTATAATTTATATGCTAATCACATTCAAATGACATATTATTTTTCATTTGTATTTGCTAGTTTAATAATTGCAGAAGGTATAAAAGCAAATAAAAATAAATACTTGCCTGAGTTTTTTAAGAAAATGGGGATTCTATCTATTTTTTGTGTATTAGCTATAGGGAGTAATTTTGCCAATATATATAACACAAAGTCTTTTGCCAATAAAACAACAAGAGGTCAAGCAATAATTAGTATAAATTCTAATGGGCAAGAAAACAAAGATAATATCACCAAATCAGGTTTAAAGAAAGACTATATCACACAATGGAGTTATGGAATCGGAGAAACATACAACCTTCTTGTTCCAAATGCTAAAGGTGATAGTCGACATTTAACAGTTGATTTTTTTGACTACTTAAGAGAAAATCACAGAGATTCTTATAATGAGATTCTTAAAAAATACCAAGAATCGAAGGGGCAATTATTTAAAGGGTACTGGGGTAATCAACCATTCACAAGTGGACCTAATTACATAGGTGCTATTCTTATATTCTTAGCACTACTTTACATTTTAACTGTACATAACCCTTTAAAATGGGCCTTACTTAGTGCTTCTCTATTAGCCTTAATGCTTTCATGGGGTAAAAACTTTATGTGGCTAACGGATATTTTCATTGACTATTTACCACTTTATAATAAGTTTAGAACGGTTTCTTCATTCCTTGTTGTACTAAATTTGATACTTCCTTTAATGGCATTTTTGTTTCTTAATAAGATAACTCAAGATGCTGACTTTAGAGTAAAAAACACTAAAAAAATAACCCAAATAGGACTATCTCTAGTTGGTCTTATTGTGATTATTGGAATAATACCAAATGGCTTTGATTTTATTAGTAATAATGAACAAGCAATCTTAACAAGAGCTAATAAACCTCAATTAGATGCATTTTACGAAATATTGATAAGTTTTAGGAAATCTGTCTTTTTAGAAGACTCATTATTTACAGCTTTACAAATTGGAATAGCATTAAGTGTATTAATTCTGTTTATGAAATCTAAACTTAACTCTAAGTATACGCAAATAATAATGGTTTCATTAGCTGTAGTAAACCTATGGATGTTAGATAAACAGTATTTAAATAATGAAAAATCAGATGGCAAATATAATGCTTGGGAAAAATTAATCCCAGGACATTCTTCTATCCGAATGAGTCAAGGTGATTTAGATATCTATAAATTAGAAACTAAAAACAAAAATCACATTTTAGAAGAAGTTGCTGATAAAATTAAAAACTTTAGAAAAAATGAAGGTAGAAGAATTACTAACCAAGATAAAGAAAACATCATATTTTCAACATTAGGGTTTAATTCCAACTATCGTGTAATTAATCTAAATGATCCTTTTAACAATTCTTTCGTTTCTTATTTTCATAAATCATCTGGAGGGTATAGCCCGGCTAAATTAAAAAGATATCAGGATATGATTGATTTTTATATTAGACAAGAACTATCATTGGTTTCAGTTAATCCTGAAAAGATGAAAGCTCTTAATATGTTAAATACTAAATATTACTTGAAAAATGGATCACTTGAACATACAAACCCTTATGCTTTAGGAAATGCTTGGTTTGTTAAATCAATAAAATCCGTTACTAATAACAATGATGAGATTCTTGAATTTAAAAATATTGACCCTAAATCTACGGCAATTATTCACTCCGAATTTGATCATTTAATATCTTCAAAATCATATAACAACTCATCTAACAACACTATTGGCTTAAAAGAATATAGACCTAACCATTTAACTTATGAAGCCAACTGTCAAACTAAAGGGCTAGTAGTATTCTCAGAAGTCTACTACAACGATGGATGGAATGCATATATTGATGGTAAACCAGTAGATCACTTAAGAGCCAATTATATTTTAAGAGCGTTAGAAATCCCTAAAGGAAATCATACAATTGAATTTAAATTTGAACCTTCATTAGCAATAATGAGTAATATAATTAATGTTGTATGCTTCCTTATCTTATTAGGATTAGCCATTTTCTTTGCTTTTAAAGCAAAGAAAAATACAGTAGCAGGAGCATAATTAATATTGATTAAACATAAAAAAAAGAGGCTAAATAAATATTTAGCCTCTTTTTTTTATGATGTAATTATTTTTATTCCTTCTTCTTTTTTGCAAATATCATGATTGAATTATCTCCACAATAAGACACTTTTTTGATATCAAAAAATTGTGATACATATTCATCTATAGCAAGTGTATTAGATAAATTTAAAGCATTAACTTTTGTTTCATCAGCTTTTAAAAAGAATGTCCAATGATGATCATTAAACTTTTTATTCTTATGAACTCCATTACGCCAACGTACACATGTATATGCTGGTAAATGAAATATCACATCTCCATCTTCAGAAAGCTTTAGATTCATATTAGTAAAGATAGATTTTAGATCAGGAATGTGTTCTAAAGTATGAGAACTAAAAATATAATCCACTTTAAAGTCTACTTCTGAAAGATCATTATATTTAACCTTTCTTTCAAAAATATCTTTTTCAGAAAAATCAACAATCGTTGTTTCTTTCCTTACTGGTCCTGCAGCACCACCAAAATCAATTCCTGTACCATTATTAACAATGTCTAAGATCTGTTGTTTATTTTCATATAAACCATACCATCTCCAACAACCAAGAATTTTTAAAAACTGTTTATGCCTATAAACATAATTTGTATCACTTACCTCAGCTTCATTTCCTGAAATTTTCGGATTATATCCTTTATTCATCAGTTCATCGTATGCAGATGACCTCAAATAAGCTTCATTATATTTCTTATCTCTTTCGGATTTATATCTTTTTTGGACATGTGGTAAACTTTCTTTGAATTTACTAAGTCTTCCCTTGATTTTATTAACTATCATAATCAATCATTTTATGTTTTAATATAGTATCCTCCGAAAGGTCCATATTTACTCGTTTACCTATAACCTTTTCAATATCTGCTGGAGAAATTCCTGAAGCAGGTCTTTTCCATGTTAAATGCTCCTTAGTTAAGATTTCACCCTTTGCAATAAGCTTATCTATCACTAAACTCCTTCTTGCATTCTGAACAGCTCCAGATTCTGCTTCCAAAGCATATTTTTTAAAAGACCCCAATTTAACATAAAGATCATTAATCTTACTGGTAAATAATTTCAAATCATTCATATCCATAGAATGATAATGATCATTACCTGGTAGAGTTTTATCAAAGGTAAAATGTTTTTCTAAGACAACAGCACCTAACAAGTGGGCCTGAAGTAATGTTTCCATCTCTTCTGGCAGTGTATGATCAGAATATCCTAACACTAAATCTGGATATGCGCTTTTCAAGTTCAATATCATCCCAAGATTAGCATTTTCATTTGGAGTAGGATAATTTAAAATACAATGTAAAATGGATAATGGATTACCCATTTTTCTAATAGAATCTACTGCTCTTTCTATTTCCCACATATCAGAAGCACCAGTAGATAAAAGTATTGGTTTTTTATATCCACATAAATGTTCTATAAACGGCGTATTCGTTAAGTCTGATGAAGAAATTTTAATTGCTGGCATCAAATCATTAAGAAAATCAGCTGAAGCTACATCAAATGGAGTAGACATAAATTCTATACCTACATTGTCGCATTCAACTTTTAATTCTTCATATTCTTTTTTCCAAAATTTATCATATTTAGAAAAAAGCTCGAATTGAGATGTTGTTGATTCTTGTGACAAATCCCAATAAGAAGGACTATTTTTTGATGCTAAATATTTAGCCTTATAAGTCTGAAACTTTATGGCATGTGCTCCTCCTTCTTTAGCCTCATTAATTAACCTTTTAGCTAAATCCATTGATCCTTCGTGATTAACTCCAGCTTCAGCTATTACATATGGCTTTATTAAAGGTTTACTTCCGTATTGGCTAAATATATCTTCTAATTTCATGCTAAGTGTTGTTTTATTTTATTAACCACATTAGATCGGCCTGATTTAATTTGGTTTAACTTCATTAAACTTGAGCTTTTAACTCTCATCTCATAAGGTAACAATTTCACAAATGCATCAAGTACCATTTCTGAAGTTACCTTCGTAGACAACCCTAAATTTACAAAACCATTCTCTTCATTTGCAAAAAAGTGAGTTAATTCTCTTTCATTCTGACAGATCACTATACTTGGAGTTCCAATTAGAGCTAATTCATATGTTGTTCTACCACCAGATGTAAATGCAATATCTGCATCTAACATAAAGTCCGAAATATTCTTAATGTTTGTATGTACCCTTACATGAGTATTTAAATATGGTTTTAATAGATCTAATTTTTTAAATCCAAACCCTGTAACTATATCTATCTCAATATTATTTTGCATACAATATTCATAAATAGATTCTAGTACAAATGGCGTTATCCCTGCAGGGTCTACACCTCCAAAAGATAATAAAATTTTATCGACATCAGATCTCAGATGTTTTTCTTCAGATAATAAAAATTCATCTCTCGCACAAAAATATTTAGGTCCGTAAAAATGATTAATTACCTTTATTTTCTCAGGGTAAATAGCATTAAATACTATATCAGCATATAACGCTCCATCACCTAAATCTTCAAAATTAATGGTTGTAACATTAAGATTTTTCAATCCAGTAATATACGCTTTAGATGTATCTAATATATCTGAAATCACAACATCAGGATTCAATTTAGCGACATCATCAATAATATTATTAGAAACTTGTTTTACAACTTTAAAATTAAGGTTTGATATAAAATCGAAAGCCATTTGACTGGATTGTTCAACTAAAAAAACGATTTCATGATCAACGAAGTCATTTGCAATTAAAGTTGAATTATAAACATGCCCTAATCCTACAGTCTCATTACCAACAACTACAAATACAATTAATTTCTTTTTCAAATGATATTCGCAAATACTCCAATCTTCAAACGTATCAATATCAATCGTTTCTTTTGAATCCTCTAACTCAAACAAACTAACATTGCTCCCTATTCTTGAATTTTCTGAAATAATTGAACTACGTGTAATCAAGAAACCTCCTGTCTCTAAATAAATAGGATCTAAGTATTGTCTATTTAATCGCTCCTTATAATTAGGTTCGAAACCACTAGTAGATTTTTTCCACGATAAATGGGCTTCTTTCTTACATGAAATAATAGTATCTAGTTTTACGTCATCAAGCATTTTACAAATTGCTGTCTCAATACTATTTACAGATAAAAGAGGGGAGGTTGGCTGCAGAGTTACAATTAAATCATAATTCTTTTCTTTAGTTATTGTAATCGTTTTATAAACATCATATATAACAGAATCCAGTGTCACTTCATCTCCTGCTAAACTAGTCTTACGTAAAAATACTTCGGCTCCAACTTTTTTGGCTACATTTAATATTTCATCATCATCGGATGATACATATACATCAACATTAGGAAAGCTAAGACTTAACGCATTCTTTATTGAGTAGTAAATTAATGGTAATCCACCCAAAGAACGTAAATTCTTCCTCGGTATTCCCTTAGATCCTCCACGTGCAGGAATAACAATTAAAACTTGCTCTGTTTTTTGACTCTTTGACACCACAACTATTTTTTTTTTATACTTTTGAGAGAATCCCAAAAGTAAGCAATTTTTAAACTTTTATTTAATGCATTGTATTATAATTACACGAAAACTTTCTAAAAATGAAATAAATAAAATTCGCAATATTGCTGAAACAGAACCATGTGAAATATATAGTTATAAAAAACACAAAACATTCCAGTCTAATTTATTGAATAAAAATGTTAATGATAACGTTGAAGAGGAATGTTTAAAATATTTAAATGAATTTGGCCATGTAAAACGAGGTGATCAAACTCTTATAGATTGGTTAAGTAATAATCAAGGCTCATCTTATTGGTACTACTTACGCTTTACTCTTTTCTTTATTCATTTTGATAGAATGAAAGAAAAAAATCTAATAGAATCTATAAACAACACTTATAATAAAACTACAGTCTTTTGTAACAATAAGTTCTCTGATCTCAATAAAACTGAATTTCATACTCCTTATAACAAAAAAGCAAAATTAAATTTTGGAACTATTGCTAAATTCATAATACTATTTACTTGGAGAGTTTTTATAGGGTTAATACAGCATTTTACAAATTCTAAAAACAAAAATGTAATTGCGTTAGAACCATATAATAGAAATAAAATTTTAAATATCAGTAACAATAATGAACATAGCTATAGTTATGGTGATTATTACAATCATTACCTTACTGAAAAAGCATACACAAATGATAACTTTCGTTTTCTTTCCGATTTTTATCATCCAGACTTCACTAAAAAATTAAGTCTAAATAAAAATTATTTCATTCCTAAATATAAAACTAAAACTCAATATTTTGAATTTTATATTTTCTTAACCCTATTGAACCCTTTTAACCTTAAAAAGGTTTATTCGTTAAACAAACAGATTAATAAAATTCCTAAACCGTCCCATGAAGATAAATTATTAAACGAAGTATTAAAAAGAAAAAAATTACTCTTTTTTATGATTATTAGGGAAGAAGCCTCACGTATCTACATGAAATTAAATGCCGTTAAAAGCTTCACTTGTCATCATGAACAATCCTACCATCATCAATCTATTATAAACGGGGCTAAATATAATTATGTACCAACTATTGGCTTTCAACATGGTACAGTACATCATCTGCATACACATTATATGTATTCTCCAAAAGATGCTCCATATAACCCTATTCCTGACTATATGTTTACTTGGGGCGAACATTGGAAAAACATACTTACCAAACATTCTATATACAATCCAAAAGAGACATTTGTTTTAGGGCAGTTAAGAACAGATATCATTCCTTATTTACAAAAGAAGAAAACATCAAACAAAAGAAAAAAAATAATTTTAGCTAGTCAAACAGATCAAATTGGTGTTAATAACCGATTGAAAATGGCAACTGATTTTCTACATTTATCGAAAGCATTCCCAGATATTGATTTCTTAATTAAACCACACCCCTATGAAAAGGATCCAAAATCATACTTCAATAATATAGCTAAAGAGATTGGAACAACGAATTACTCAATTATTTTCGATGACCTTTATGAAGCCTTAAGTGAAATAGATATGTTAATGACGTTTCACAGTACCGTTGCAAGCGAAGCTATATATTTTAAAAAGCCTGTATTAATTTATAATTTTGCAAATAATGATAGAGATAACTATTTAAAACACATAGGAGCAACCTTTGGAGCTGAAAATTACGATCAATTAAAACACATTATTAAACAATTCAATAACAACACTTTAAATGTAAACGAAAATATTCAAAATACATTTATTAAAAAATTCACTCTTGAAATAACAGGTAATATTTCACAAGGGTACTTAGATGCAATTGAAAATATTGGAGATAGAAAATGATCATAGGTAAATTTACTTTACTTTTACAAAAAAGTGAAGTAAAACGATCAAGTCGCAACTTCAGTTTTTATTATTGATTAATGAAACACTAGTTAGAAGACTGTAATTTAGCCCAATAAAATTAGTATTTATTTAGAATCTAATTTTAATGTTAAAATTCCTCAAATTTCTAATTAAAGTACGATCAACGAAAAATAGAGGAAATAGAATCTAATAGAACCTCTACACTAAAATACTTAACAAAATCATTTAATGGGGGTTATAATAAAACAATCTTTAATAAACTCAATTGCTTTATCTACAGGTATTCTTATAGGTATATTAAATCGTATATTCTTTTTCCCTCACGCTCTATCAGAATCAGAAATAGGATTAGTACAATTAATTACATCTATATCGATAATCCTTGCACAACTAGGGTTATATGGTTTTAGTTCTACAATAACTAAATATTATGCTGATTTTAAATCTCAAAACAAACTATCTCCATTCTTAGGCTTTGCTTTTATATTTTCTACATTATTATTTCTTATAATATTTTCTATTTTTTATATATTCCAAACCCCTATTATCTCGAGAATTCATCCTGAAATGGAACAATTAAGTTTATATACAACCTTAATTTTCATAATTTCTTTCTCTGGTATGTATATTCACTTATTTAATAATATCTCTTATAATAACCTTAAGACATCTTTTCCTTCTATATTAAATAATGTTATACCTAAAGGTATCACCTTAATACTACTGTGGTGTATTGCAATAGATGTTATCGATTTTAATGAGTTTTTAAATTTATATTCTCTTCCTAATTTAATAATTTTATTACTCCTCATTATATACGTACTTAAAGTATTAAAAGAAAAAATTCAATTTAATCTTAAGTCTAATTTTTCAAATCCCAATCTTAAAACATTAAAATATGGTAGTTATGTCTATTTTGGATCTTTAACTACTCTTATTTCTCAGACCGTTGATTCTTTAATGCTCTCAAGTATTAACGGATTAGCACAAACTGGAATTTATACCATTGCCTTTTTCATGGGAACAGTAATAGAGATGCCAAGAAGAGCTTTAGTATCTATTACCATGCCCATTATCTCTCTGAATTGGACCAATGGTGCTATTGATAAAATCAAGAAAATATATTCACAAACCTCAATAAATCAAGGGATAATAGGTATATTATTTTTCCTACTATTATTAGTATCTATTAATGAAATTTTTTCTCTAATTCCTAATAGTGAAAAATATGTTGTTGGTAAAAATGTCGCTTTAATTATTGGTTTTAGTAAAGTTATTGATATGATTTTTGGTGCAAATACTGAAATTTTAAGAACCTCTAACAAATATAAATGGGACTTTATATTAATGAGTTTTTTCATTATTCTTAGTATCCTATCAAACCACTTTTTAATACCAATTCATGGAATTAATGGTGCTGCTATTGCTACTTTTGTTTCAATATTATCATATAACCTTTCAAGATTTTTGGTAATAAAGTATTTTTTCAAAATACAGCCGTTCACAAAAGAAACTTTAATTCTTTCGTCTATTTTAATTGTATTAGGAGGATTAGGCTTTTACATCAATGAAACATTAAGCATTCATACTTCTATGATCTACAATATTGTTATGATAATAATAAAAACGATTCTCTTAGTAAGTATTTATAGCTTTTTAGTATATAAACTTAAAGTTTCAAATGAATACAACTTAATTATAGATAAAGGAATATCTACCATTAAGAACCAGGTGTTAAAGCAGTAAATTTACCTTTCATACTTTTTGTTACATGATGCTTAGGGTAGAAATAATTAAACATTGCATATCTAGATCCAGACAATAAAGGGTTACCTCTATGGATACCTTTAGTATCAACAAGAATTAAAGTTCCTCTATTTGCTGTATAAGTTTGTTTATCATACCCTAACTCTACAACTTTATTAATGAAGTCTTCACCAAGCCTTGATTCATATTTATCAACAGAACCTGAAAGCTTTCCTTTAAAATCATTATAGTGTTTATGAGTTCCTTTTAAATAAGTAAAAGGACCATTATCTATCTCAACATCTGATAAATAAATTATAGATTTAAATTGTTTGTGAAAGCCATTATCTCTATGCCAACCTCCACCTGATCCCAAATTATTATTACAATATGAAATTCGGTTTGTAAGCGTAGTTGCATTATAAACTTCAGATTCATAATACGCTTCACCAATTTCTTTTAAAAACGTATCCTCATGAAACTTTGCGAATAAATTAGAAAGCTTCTCTGATCCCCACAAACGTTTGTCTGAACCTAATTCATCTTCCCAGAGTGTATCTTTATATTTCAAAATTAAATCATCAACTTCTTTTACTAATAATTCACATTGAGCTTCGTTATAATAGTTAGGTATAATAACAATACCATCTTTATTTAACTGCTCAATAATATCCTTATTATCTATTGATTTATTAAAACTTTTCTTATTAAGAAAGTCTTTCAATTTTAAATAATATAGGTTATATATTAAATCTTTTGAAGTTTGTAACATGCTCATAATACTACTGATTTAGACTACTAATTTACAAAAGTAATATGATTAAATATTATATATATACGACTTTAATTTCATTGCTTGATATTTCCTAGAAAATGATTCATTAGCTATATCATCTCTATTATTAATTTCTATTTTATTTACAACTTCTTTTAAAACCTCAATCATTCTATCCTGCTCTAGGTCAGAAATAAATCCTTGTGGAGAATTTTTCAGAATATTACCAACATCACTTTCTGAATCTGCAATTGCAAAAATCTTATTCTTTGTTGCTAAGTATTCAAATAGCTTTGCAGGGATTCGTCCTTTATCGTTTAAATCACCTAAAAATAATAGTAATACATCTGCATTCATCATTTCTTGCAGTGACTCCCTATGCGTCATTCGACCAACTATAGTAACAATGTCATGTAATTGATACTTATCAACCATTTGTTTTACACTAGAGACTAAATTACCTACTAATCTAATTTCCAATTTATTTTTTAAATCTAAATCATTATCAATCAACGATCGAATAGCTAACCAAAATTCTTCTTTATTTCGTTCTTCGTTTAAACTACCAACATGGCTAACAATAATTTTTTCAGATTTTATTTTCTTTAATGACTTAAAATCTAACTCATCATAACCATTATAAATAACATCAACTTTTTCAGCTCCTAAGTTCTCTAAATTTTCAGCCCAACTTTCACTTACTGTTGTTACAATATCAGCTGTTGTTATTACCTTGTTTTCAAGTTGAACATGTTTATTATATGCCCACTTTGATAATTTCAACTTATCAAAATAATCGACCTCAGTCCAAGGATCCCTAAGATCTGCAATCCATTTAAAATTATATTGTTTACGAAGCCCTAAACCTATTAAATGTACTGAATGTGGTGTTCCATTTGTTACAACATAATCATACCTTTCTTCCTGCAATTTTGCTTTTAGAAAATTTATAGACGGTTTGACCCAATAACAACGCGCATCAGGTATAAAAAAATTACCTCTGACCCATAATGCTAAATCTTCTAAAGTTGACTTATCCTTAATTGCAGCAAACTCTTGTTTTGGCGTATAATCTTTACTCTTAAAAGTTAATTTTCTAAATAAATTATATGGTTCAAAGATTTTATTCTTGATTATTTTAACTGAATTAGGAATCTCTTCTAATAAAGATTCATCGATTGAAGGATAATCTGGATTTAATGGAGCATACACTGTGATTTCAAAATCTTTAGCCAAATATTTAACCATCTTCAACCATCTCAAAACTCCTACACCGCCACATGGTGGCCAGTAATATGTTATTAATAATAATTTCTTCTTTTGCATTCTAAACTTCGCTTACGTAATTATTATCCAGTTTATATTTCTGCTGAGATTCAATGCAAATAGCAAAGCCATTATTATCAAAATCTAAACGGTGGCCATATTCACTTACCCATCCAATTTGCTTAGATGGATTTCCAACAACTAAAGCATAATCCAAAACATCTTTGGTTACCACAGATCCTGCGCCTATCATAGCATATTTTCCAATAGTATTACCACAAATAATAGTCGAATTAGCCCCTATACTAGCTCCTTTTTTAATAATAGTCTCTTTATATTCAGATTTTCTAATTATTGCACTCCTTGGGTTAATAACATTAGTAAATACCATTGAGGGTCCTAAAAACACATCATCCTCACAGATCACCCCAGTATAAATAGAAACATTATTTTGCACTTTTACATTTCTACCTAGTTTAACTCCAGGAGATATTACAACATTTTGACCTAAATTACATAATTCACCTATTTCACAATTAGACATTACATGAGAAAAATGCCAAATTTTGGTCCCTTCTCCTATCACACAATTATCATCTATTACAGCTGTTTCGTGCGCAAAATATTTCTTTGTTGCCATATTATCTATAAAAAGGGTGTTTACCAAGATCTAACTTAGCCATCGGATGATAATCCCCAACTAAACCTGTTGGTGTTTGTTTCCTTATATCATGTACAATTTGAATAGCCTTTTGAGCCTCAGAGATTCTAAACCCTTGTCCATCTAATATATTTTGATAAGACAAAGTGTGTAAATCAGTAAAACCGCCACTAAATTCAAATTCTTCATTTTCTATCTTCAGTGACCTATATGTTGTTAAACCTTGTTTTACTACAAAATCAGGTAAGCATTCTGCATTAATACTTAAGAACCATCGAACTCTAGCTTTTTCAAATTCTAAATATCCGGATGCTCTATCGTGTTCATGTATATGAATCACATTCGATTTCACATTTCCAAAAATCCAACCAAGCATATCAAAAAAATGAACTCCAATATTTGTTGCTATCCCTCCAGATTTACTACTATCCCCCTTCCAACTTGTATAATACCAATTACCTCTTGAAGTTAAATATGTTAAATCAATATCATAAATCTTATCAATAGTACTCTCTTCAATTTTCTTCTTTAAAGCTTGAACACTAGGATGAAGTCTTAATTGTAAGATATTATAAACATTTTTTCCTGTTTCTTTCTCAAAGTCAATAAGTGCTTCTAAATTCCAAGGATTTAAAACTATAGGTTTCTCACAAATCACATCCGCTTCATGTCTCAATCCGAATCTTACATGTGCATCATGAAGATAATTTGGAGTACACACACTTACGAAGTCTATTTTTTCACCCTTTCTATTTAATTTATCAATATGCCTATCGAATCGTTCAAATTCAGTAAAAAAATCTGCTCTAGGAAAATAACGATCCATAATTCCAACAGAATCAAATGGATCTAAAGCTACTAATAACTGTTGCCCTGTCTCTTTTATCGCTTTTAAATGTCGTGGAGCAATATATCCGGCAGCTCCAATTAAGGCAAAGTTTTTCATAAAGTATATACAAATATAGAAAGGCTAATATACTTTATTTTTAAAATTCTGTTGTCCTTATTTTTAACTAATCAAGCCTTTTTACCTAAATTTACCACTTAATTTTAATTTGTTGGTTATGTCTTATTTGAATATCATAATATGATATCATCTACACAACCACACGGTAAATAATAAACAGATGAAAAACTTTGTAGAAGAACTTCGTTGGAGAGGTTTAATTCACGATATGATTCCAGGGGCGGAAGAGGAAATGTTAAAAGGACCGCAAACAGCCTATATCGGGTTTGATCCTACGGCGGATTCGCTACATGTTGGTAGTTTAGTTCCTATTATGTTACTTGTTCACCTTCAAAAAGCGGGACATAATCCTGTTGCTTTAGTTGGTGGTGCTACAGGTATGATTGGTGATCCTAGTGGAAAATCTCAGGAACGTAATTTGCTTTCTTCCGATGATATTAACAAGAATGTAAATGGGATTCAAGCTCAACTTGAATCATTTTTAGAATTTGAAGGTGTAGAAAACCCTGCACAATTGGTTAATAACTATGATTGGTTTAAAGATATTAATATTCTTGATTTCTTAAGAGATGTTGGTAAACATCTTACCATTAATTATATGATGGGTAAAGAATCCGTTAAAAAAAGAATTGAAACTGGATTATCTTTCACAGAATTCTCTTACCAACTTATTCAAGGGTATGACTTTTTCCATTTAAACAAAAACCACAATTGTAGATTTCAATTAGGAGGTTCAGATCAATGGGGTAATATTGTTACGGGTACCGAATTTATTCGTAGAATGGGTGGTACAAAGTCTTATGCTATTACATCTCCATTATTAACAAAATCTGATGGTTCTAAGTTTGGAAAATCTGAGGGTGGTAATATTTGGTTAGACCCAAAGCGTACTTCTCCTTATAAATTTTTCCAATTTTGGATTAATCAAACAGATGAAGATGCTAAAAAGCTAATCCGAATTTTCACTTTAAAATCTAAGGAGGAAATAGAAGCATTAGAAGCTGAACATGATAAAGATCCTGGATTTAGAATTCTTCAGAAAGCATTAGCTGAAGAGATTACATCTAGAGTTCATTCTAAAGAGGAATATGATAAAGCTGTAGATGCTTCAACGATATTATTTGGAAAAAAGACTGCAGATAAACTTAAAGAACTCGATGAGCAATTATTATTAGACATAATGGATGGTGTTCCTCAATTTGACATACCAATGTCTGTTGTTGAGTCTAACGCTGATGCCATTATGTTATTAGCAGAACATAGTCAAGTTGTGCCTTCAAAAGCAGAAGCAAGACGTTCTTTAAAAGGGAATGCTATTTCTATTAATAAAATTAAAATTGGAGAAGATTTTAAATTATCTGAAGAGCATTTGATTCAAAATAAATATACAGTTGTACAAAAAGGAAAGAAAAATTTCTTTTTATTACGATTCGTTTAATTCTTGTAATAGAGAATTTTAAATTCATAAAAAAGGGTCTGATGATTTAATCATCAGACCCTTTTTCACGTAAATAACATTATTGAGGGTAACGTTAATTTAAATATATTTTGGTCCCTATTCCAAGGGTGAATAATCGTTTGTAAGGTAATCTATCTAAGTCCAAATTATCATTTCCAAAAACACTATAAAATTCAATATCCCACATGCTAGAGTTTAGATAAAAGCTAATACCTTTTGCAAATTTACTTTTAAACGAATATAAAACTTCTACATCATGTGCGATTCCATATCGAGTTCTTACGTTCCACCAATAGTAATTATCAGGATAATGTTTTAAATCATTATAGATTGAAAAACGATCACCAAATGTTGATGAAAAATTGAACGTGAAATTTAATGGTTTAACAACCAAATCTTCTCTTATATTGATATTTACATTTGGTGTATACTTTAATTGGATAGTCCCTATAAATAAAGGTTCTATAGATCGTGAATCTGGTACATACCCTAACATAAGACCAGCTCTAAAAACATTATTAATTACATTCCAATCGGCTCCAACAGAATGCATTCCAATATTACCAGCATATTGCCATTGTAAAGAAACAGGCGTTAATATTTCACCTAGTTTTTTCAATAACGGATTCTTATCAATTGTCATCGTATCTGACTTGGCCTCTAATGGAAATTGTTCACTATTGTTTTGACCAATTAGCACACAATAAAACATTAAACCTAAAATAAATAGTAGCTTTTTCATTAGTCTATAATTTCATGTTTAAATCCTCCGTCCCATATTTTAACAAGAACAGTCTTCTCATGTGATGTACTAAATGTATTTAAGAACATTAGTCCATTCTTATAAACGTCTTCATAATGATAATCATGATGGTGTCCATTAATATATAGTAGTGTTCTATTGTACCTTTCTAATGTTTCTACAAAATCATCTTCTAGATCTTTATTAAAATCTGAATGGTGTGGCGCAACATGACTTACAATAATAGCCTGATTGTAATTAAGTGTATCTCTTAGTTGAGCATCTAACCAATCTATTGATGGATGGTTATCATCAAATTGGTATTCTCTTGAATTTGTATTTATGTATACAAACTTATTCCCATTAACATTGAAACTAAAGTCCAGCTCTCCATACATTTTCTCAAAAATAACGGTACCATTACCTATCATATCATGATTTCCAATAACAGCAACATACGGAAACTTTATTGTTTCTAAAATTTCATGAATTCCATAATATTCTTTCTGAATTCCAAAATCAACTAAATCTCCAGTGTGTACAACGAAATCAACAGCATCATCTGGCAAGTCATTAATCTTTTCTATTAAATCTTGGGTATTTGCATAAAATCTTTGACTATCACCTAAGACAATAATTTTGGTAGTATCTGAGGTCGATGGAAAAATTTTGGTAATATTTTTCTGATTTAAATCTTTATACTTTGATACTCTATCAATTTGATAAGGGCTATATTTAAATTGATCACAAGCCACCAAACTGAGTAAGCTAATAATCATTATACCGATATTTTTCATAATGGGGGAACTTTGGTTGCTTTTTTAAGATAGTCTATTTATTTCTAAAATGCAAACTAGTGCAAACGTACTAAAACTAAATCAAAAAAGAAGGAATCCAAATTAGATTCCTTCTTTTTATTTTATAACTATGACTTCTTCTTTGCTGTTGTTTTTTTTGCAGCAGGCTTTTTCTTAGCTGTTTTCTTAGCTGGAGCCTTTTTCTTGGCAGGAGCCTTCTTTTTAGCTGGCTTCTTTTTTGAGGGTTGATTTTTTATCAATTCCAAACATGCATCAATATCCAATTCAGACGCTTCTACATCTTTCGGAATTTTATAGTTCGCACCATCAAACTTAATAAATGGCCCCCATCTTCCCTTCAAAATTTCGATAGTAGGCTCTTCTCCTCTTTCAAAAACATTAATTATCTTATCTAAATCGGCTTGACGCTTTTCTAGAATCAGTTCAATAGCACGTTCTTCTCCAACCTCTAAAGGATCATCTACCTTCAAGGATACAAACTTACCATCGTGTCTAATATAAGGCCCAAAACGCCCTATTGCAGCTGTCATAACCTTTCCTTCAAACTCACCTATTTGTCTTGGCAGTTTAAAAAGCTCTAAGGCATCTTCAAGAGTGATAGATTCTAAATGTTGACCTCTTCTTAAACTAGCAAATTGAGGTTTTTCCTCTTCACTTGCATCTTTATCGGTAGACGATTCACCAAGTTGAGCCATTGGTCCAAATCGACCTAATCGTACGTATACGTTCTTTCCAGTTTTTGGATCAACACCTAACTCTCTTAAACCGACAGATCGTTCTGAATTTTCAGTAACGTCTTCTACTGTTTCATGGAAATCCTTATAAAATTCAGAAATCATTTCATTCCAAATTTTATTTCCATTAGCAATTTCATCAAACAAGTTTTCTACACTTGCTGTGAAATTATAATCCATAATATTATTAAAGTGTTCGAACAGAAAATCATTAACAATCATTCCAATATCCGTTGGAAATAATTTACTTTTTTCTGCACCATAATTTTCTAAACGAGTTGCTCGTTCAATGATTCCATTTTCTAAAGTACATTCAATAATCTCTCTTTGCTTTCCTTCTCTATCTTCTTTTTCAACATAATTACGACGCTGAATTGTTGATATTGTCGGCGCATATGTAGATGGTCTACCAATTCCAAGTTCTTCTAATTTTCTTACTAATGAAGCTTCATTAAATCTTGGAGGGTGCTTAGAAAAACGTTGTGTAGCGGTAATATTTTGATTATCCAAAGCATCACCTTGTTCCATCTTTGGTAATAAAACGTCTTTATTTTTATCTGCTACATTATAAATCTTAAGGAATCCTTCAAATGTTAAAATCTCTCCTTTTGCAACAAATATCTCTTCAAATGTAGAACCTTTAATCTTAGCTGTAGATCTTAAAAACTCAGCTTCTGCCATTTGAGAAGCAACTGTTCTTTTCCAAATTAATTGGTATAAACGTTTTTCGTCATTTGGTAAATCATTACCTTCAAAATCTATATACGTAGGTCTTATGGCTTCGTGAGCCTCTTGTGCACCTTTCGATTTGGTTGTAAATGTTCTTGCTTTATGGAAATTATCTCCAAACTGATTAACAATATGATTAGCACAAGCAGCGATCGCATCATTTGATAAACTAACGCTATCCGTTCTCATATATGTTATCTTTCCAGATTCATATAACCTTTGTGCAACCTGCATTGTTTTAGAAACAGAAAAACCAATTACTCTAGATGCTTCTTGTTGTAATGTAGATGTTGTAAACGGAGCAGAAGGTGATTTCTTAGAAGGCTTAGATTCTAAACTTGCTATAGAATAATCCGCTAGTTTTGCCGATTCTAAAAATGACATCGCATCTTTCTCAGCATCTAACTTAAGGTTTAATTCTGCCTTAAATGTTTCATCCGTATTTCCAGATGGATTAAAATAACCTAAAACACGATAATCACTTGAATATGTAAATTCGCTTATTTTCTTCTCTTGCTCTGCAATTAATCGTACGGCAACAGATTGTACTCTACCGGCCGATAATCCACGTTGTACCTTTTTCCAAAGAATAGGCGAAACCTCAAAACCTACTAAACGATCTAAAATTCGTCTTGCCTGTTGAGCATCTACCAAATTTATATTAATATCCCTAGGGTTATCTACTGCTTTTTTAATTGCTGTCTTAGTGATCTCATGAAAAACAATACGTTTCACCGTTTTCTCAGACAGCTTCAAAGCTTCATATAAATGCCATGCAATGGCTTCCCCCTCACGGTCTTCATCGGTTGCTAACCATACAACCTCTGATTGTTTAACATCTTTTAAAAGTTCTTTAACAAGATCCTTCTTATCTGGAGAAATTTCATAATTCGGTTCGAAGTTATTTTCGATATCAATTCCCATTTTCTTGGTACTCAGATCTCGAATATGTCCAAAACTCGATTTCACTTTAAATTCGCTTCCAAGAAATCCTTCAATGGTTTTTGCCTTTGCAGGAGACTCAACAATGACTAAGTTTTTTGCCATGAAATTTGATTTATTTAAATTCTATTTATCCTCTTACATATTATATATAAGATTCAGAAATTTTGTACAAAAATAGAATAACTTTTTCCAAAAAAGCAAACATTAGGTTTAATAACCCTAATTTTAAGGGTATTTATGCACAAATAAAAGATGAAGTTATTTTTTTTATCCATTAAAAGATTTTATCTTATCTTAGCATTTAGATTGTAATTCAAGATGAAACATATAGATCAACATATTGTAGAGTTAATTCTTAGGTACGAGAATGTTATACTTCCTAAATTGGGATGTTTTACAAAATCTATCGAATTTTCTTCTCATAAAAATCATTCTTTTTCTAAGGAAGAAAGCTTAAGTTTTACACAAAACTCGAAGCTTGATGATGGTATGCTATATAAATATGTTGCCATTCAACTCAATATTCCTTTATCTGAATCGCAAAACATTGTTGATCAATACATCAGTGATCTTAAAATTCGTGTTTTTAATCACGAACTGGTTCAACTAAATCCAATCGGTTCTTTTTCTTTATCAAATTCTGAAAAAATTTCATTTTTATATAATCAAAATTTCAGAATTTATCCAGAATACAATGGTCTTACTAGTTTTATTCGTCAACCAATTATTAGAAAAACGAATATTACAACAGAAACACCAAGTAAAAAATCGAAAGCCTATTATTGGGCAGCAGCTAGTTTAATTCCATTATTAGGTTTATCTATTTATTTTGGAATTAATCGTCAGCAATTAGATCCTGAAGCTATTCCAACGACGGCTGGACTTTCCGAAATTTCAACAGAAATTATAGAATTTCCTTCTCTAGACCTTTCTAATTTAGTGGATGTTAATTTTGATGGGCTTTACGATGAGCTGGAAGAAAACCTTGTTTACAATGTAAATGAGATTCAAAAAGGCTATCAAATTGTTCTGGGTGTGTTTGGAAGTAAAGAAAATGCACTAAACTTATCTCAAACAAACCTCAACATTACAAATGAAGTGCTTATCGTTCCGTATAAAGGTATGTTTAAGGTAAGTACCTTAGTCTATAAATCTAAAAGTGATGCACAAAAAGACTTATCTCAAATTCGATCTTTTATTCCGAAAGCATGGCTTTATAAGTTAAAATAACAGCAATACTTTTATATTAACTTATCTCCTTCTACTTGTTAAATTATTTCGAGAATTCCATTTGTAAAACAAAATGGTAATGATACCTTTGCTTAATAATTTTTACAATAGGCATTATTATGAAAACTGTAAAAGCAAGTGTATCTAAAACCACTTTAACTGAACTCGTATTACCAAATGATACGAATCCATTAAACAATTTAATGGGTGGACGATTATTACATTGGATGGATATTGCAGCTGCAATATCTGCACGTAGATTCTGTAAACGTATTGTGGTAACAGCAACTGTAAACCATGTTTCTTTCAATAAACCTATCCCAATGGGATCTGTAGTAACTTTAGAAGCAAGAGTCTCTCGTTCTTTTTCCTCTTCTATGGAAGTATTTGTAGATGTATTTATGGAAGAAACCATGACTGGTGAATTTGTTAAATGTAATCAAGCCATTTACACGTTTGTAGCTGTGGATCAACAAGGGAAGCCTATTGAGGTTCCTAAATTAGAACCTGAAACTGAAGAAGATAAATCTCGCTATGATAGCGCCCTTAGAAGAAGGCAACTTGCCTTAGTATTAAGTGGCCGCATGGAAGCTAAAGATGCAACAGAAATTAAATCGTTGTTTCTATAATATTTAACTTAAAAGGTCAGCTATGCTGCCCTTTTGTTTTTATACACATACTCAATTACAGATTCTACCAAATATGGATAAACGTATTTTTTTCGTTACAGGAATAGACACGGGAATAGGTAAAACCCTAATATCGGCTATTCTAACAGAAGCGTTAGAAGCAGATTATCACAAAATGATTCAAGCAGGTATTGAAGAAAGAGATATAGAGTTTATTACCTCTATGATTTCCAATTCAAAATCAACGATACATTCTGAATCTGTCCTTCTAAAAGCTCCAATGTCACCACATGCTGCAGCTAAACTTGAACATTTAGAAATAAATATCAACCAATTAACTATACCTCATACAGATAACCCAAATTTAATTATCGAAGGTGCTGGAGGATTGATGGTTCCATATAATTCTAACAATACATTTTTAGACTGGCTTAAACTTCACCCTGAAGTTGAAATTATTTTGGTTAGTAAAAATTACTTAGGTAGTATTAATCACACTATGCTAACCTTAGAAGTACTAAAACAGCATAATTTACCAGTTTATGGTCTTATCTTCAATGGTGAAATTAATCATGAAACAGAATCGGTAATCTTAGATAAATACAACATTAATTATTTAGGTCGAGTTCTTAATGAGGATCATATTACTCCGTCTACGGTTAAGAAATATGCTGATTATTTTAAAAAGAAGTTTTAACGTATATGTCTAAAAAAATATTCATTAAAGCCTATTCTTCTGTTTCTAGCTTAGGACATCAAGATCAAAGTATTGTTTCATCAATAAGAAACCATACCTCAACTATTCTTGAAAAATTTGGTAAGTACGTAGCATGCTTACCAGAAGACTCAGAGTTTGCACTTAAGAAATTCATAGAAAATCATCCACAATACGAAAAACTAGATCGCTCTATTCAACTTGTTCTATGGATGGGTGAACAATTAAAGCAATCCAATTTCATTAAGCAAAACACGGGTATTAATGTGAGCTCTTCAAGAGGAGCCAGTCATTATTGGGAGGAACAACATAAGCAATATCTAGAAAAAGATAATTTATCTGTTTACACATCTCCTAATACAACTTTAGGAAATGTTTCCAGCTATTTAGGTGGGTTCTTAAATACAAATAAAATTAACTTCAGCCATTCAATTACATGCAGTTCTGCTTTACATTCTATATGTAATGCATATGCATGGTTAAAATCAGGATTATCAGAATCATTTATTTGTGGAGGAACAGAATCTTGCATTAGTCCATTTAGCCTCGAGATGTTTAACACGATGGGCATCTACAGTAAAACGGCTAATCCATATCCCTCTACCCCTTTATTTTCAGACAATACGTCTAACAAAATGATATTAGGTGAAGGTGCTGGATTATTTTATTTAGATACTGATCCTTCCAATGCCATTGCTGAAATTGAAGGTATTGGTTTTGCGTCTGAAACGTTAAAACACCCCGCTGATATTTCCAAAGATGGAATCGCTTATCAAAACAGTATGCAAGAGGCATGTAAAAGCACCTCTTTAAGCGATATTGATTATGTCTTAATGCATGCACCAGGTACGCTAAAAGGAGATCAATCCGAAGTGTTTGCTATTAATACTATCTTTGGAAAAGGTAAAGTGAATATGTTTTCTACTAAATACCTTTATGGGCATAGCCTAGGGGCATCTGGAGCCTTAAATATTGATTTTGCATTAAGAATGTTTAAACACAATATTCAACCTCAATTCCCTTATAAAACCTCATGTATTCACATTCCAAAACCTCCAAAACGAGTTTTAATTAATGCATCTGGATTCGGAGGGAATACAGTTTCTATATTATTACGAAAAATAGTCTAAAAAATAACGTAGTTTAGCACATATTTTCAAGATATCAACACCACAAAACCTATTCGTAGATGAGTGAAGTAAGACATAACTGGACAAAAGAAGAAATTCTAGAAGTATATAACCGTCCATTAATCGATTTAATATATCAGGCAGCAACAATTCATAGAGAAAATAATGATCCTACCGAAGTACAGGTAAGTACATTAATTTCTATTAAAACTGGTGGATGCCCTGAAGATTGTGGATATTGTCCACAAGCAGCAAGATACTCTACTGGTATCGAAGGAAATGACTTAATGAGCGTTAATCAAGTAAAAGCACAAGCTCTAAGAGCTAAAGAAGCTGGTTCTTCTAGAATCTGTATGGGTGCAGCTTGGAGAAACGTAAAAGAAGGTAAAGATTTTGATCAGGTAGTAGATATGGTTGAAACGCTAAATAAACTTGATGTAGAAGTATGTTGTACATTAGGTATGTTAACCGAAAACCAAGCCAAACGATTAGCTAATGCAGGATTGTATGCATATAATCATAATTTAGATTCCTCTGAAGATTACTATAAAGAGGTGATTTCTACAAGAGCTTACGATGATCGTTTAAAAACAATAGACAATGTTCGTAAAACCAATGTAACGGTTTGTTCTGGTGGTATTATTGGTATGGGAGAAACAGATGAAGATAGAGCGGGAATGTTACTTTCGCTATCTACAATGATTCCTCATCCAGAATCTACACCTATTAATGCGTTGGTACCTGTTGAAGGAACTCCTTTAGAAGAGCAAGAAACGACTTCTGTATGGGATATGGTAAGAATGGTTGCAACAACTCGAATTGTCTTACCTGAGACGCTTGTAAGGTTATCTGCTGGTAGAACAGAAATGAGTAAAGAAGGGCAAGCTATGTGTTTCTTAGCTGGTGCTGGATCTATTTTTGCTGGAGATAAACTATTAACAACTCCAAATCCTGATATCACAGAAGACATGAAGCTTTTTGATATCTTAGGTCTTAAACCTCGTAAACCTTATAAAAAAGGTGACAAACCGAACATTGTTAAAGAAGAAGTTCCTGTGTCTGATCGTGATGATTTAAAATGGTCTAGACCTGGACATAAAATTGAAAAAAACATTGAAGCTACAGAAAAAGCGAGAGCTGAAAAATAAGCCTTCAATATTTCAACTAAATTAAAAAGCCTACTGAAATTCAGTAGGCTTTTTAATTTATGTGTCCCGTCCTGAAATAAGTTGATTAAAATTCTCACTCTAACACTCCTTTTTTATATACTTTATGAAAAATACACCCATATAGACCATAAATTATTAAATAACTTTGAGTTTCTGTAGACACTAACAATAATCCATTATCCTTACACCCTTTATCAAAACTCATGATATTTATAAACTGCATTGGATGGAAATCTAAATATTCTGATGTCTCAACAGTTACTTTACCTAAAAATTCATATTGCTTTGAATATGGAATTAATTTATACTCTCGATTAAAATCACTTTTCGTGTAATTAAATTCATAATGATACGAAGTAGAATCTAATTCAATCCTCTCCTCTTGATAATATATTTCATAATCTTTTACTTTTAAGCCATTCTTATAAATCCATTTTATTAACAATCTTTGATTATCATACATCACATGCTCTCCATGCTTCGCTCCATTAAGATAATATGATGTATCTACTCTGTTATCATCATAATAAGAAATTTTTATTCCATTTCTAACCCCATTCTTATAATCAGAATCTGAAAATATTTCCCCTTTATAAAAGTGATAAAATTTCCCATGGGAAACTCCATCTTTCAATGATAACAATATACGTTCTCTGTTAGAATACTTTATTTGATAATCACTATTTAAAAGCGTTCCATCTAATCCTTTATATACTATTTTCTAACAAAAATCATCGTCTAACTTCTCTTCTGAATAATTTTTTAATTTTTGATATTCTACACCCCTCCAATTTTTAACAGGAGAGCATCCGATTAAAATTAATATTACATACACACTTATTAACTTCATTTATTATTTCTGATTTATAACACGATATCTTTTACCATTGCCATTTTTCTTGCAATATTGTATTAGCAACATACTCTCTACAGACCTACACTTGGGCAAATATATTTTATTATTCTAATGTATTTCTTTTATCTATTAAGCTGCACCAATTCCTTTTCATATTTGCATCATATTTAATCTTAGGCCAAATATTAGCCCTAAAATAAGAAATCATTGTTTTATCTATTTTAGGCTTGTAATTTTGATATCGTATTTTTGGAAATGCTATTATTACTCTAGGAAATTATCTTCATAAACTTAATAGATTATCTAAACAAAAAAAAGACCTCACATCTCTGTGAAGTCTTTTTTGTGGGCAATAAGGGATTCGAACCCCTGACCCCCTCGGTGTAAACGAGGTGCTCTGAACCAACTGAGCTAATTGCCCTTAAGCGGTCTGGACGGGACTCGAACCCGCGACCCCCTGCGTGACAGGCAGGTATTCTAACCAGCTGAACTACCAGACCAGCGCTATAAGGTTGGTTTATCTAAGATTATAAAAAAAGCGGTCTGGACGGGACTCGAACCCGCGACCCCCTGCGTGACAGGCAGGTATTCTAACCAGCTGAACTACCAGACCAGTTTTATATCTTGGATAATACTCGATTCTAAAAAAAAGCGGTCTGGACGGGACTCGAACCCGCGACCCCCTGCGTGACAGGCAGGTATTCTAACCAGCTGAACTACCAGACCAATTTTTGAATCGTGTTATGTTACTTTAAAAAAAAGCGGTCTGGACGGGACTCGAACCCGCGACCCCCTGCGTGACAGGCAGGTATTCTAACCAGCTGAACTACCAGACCAACTATTGTTTATTAAAGCGATGCAAATATATGTTTAAATCTTCTATTTACACAAGTTTTTATAGCAAAAAAATAAAAACAAATGCTATCCTACTGATTACTAAATAGAATCTTTTCTATTAAAATGTATACGGAAGGCTATCTGCATATAATTTTCGGATTAATCCGTCAGATAATCCAACTTTAGGCACGTAAATATCATTCACATTACTCCATTTAAATACCTTTAAATAAATTGACAGTGCAGGTAAAATTACATCTGCACGATCTGGATTCATATTAAATTTTTGTTGACGCTTTTCTAAAGGTGTATTTTCTATTCTATTTTTAACATCAGAAATTTCATCTAGATATATTACTTCGAGCTTCTTTTTACCAATTATTTTATACACTCTATTAATATTTCCTCCAGAAGCGATCGCATTTACATTTGGAATATCACCTATCGTTTCTTTAATCCAATCCTCCATTAATTCCCATTGTTTTTTTTCAACAATGTTGTTTAACAATCGAATTGTACCAACATTAAAAGATTGAGATGCTACAAGGACCTTTCCATTAAAAAAACTTAGTTCTGTACTACCTCCACCAACATCAATGTATAAATATGCTTTGTCGTGATCTAGCAATTGCTCAATATGTGTTTGAAAAATAATTTCAGCTTCCTTACTTCCACTAATAATTTCAATACTGATATTAGCCTTTTGCTTGATCTCTTTTAAGAGCTGCTTACTATTTTCGGCATCTCTCATTGCAGATGTTGCACAAGCTAAATACCCTTCTACACCATGAGCATCCATTAAGTTTCTATAAGCAACCATCGCTTGAATCATTCTTTTCTGATTCTTAGATCCTATTTTACCCTTTGTAAATACATCTTGCCCTAAACGAATAGGGACTCGAATTAGAGCGTTCTTCTTAAAAAACACTCCTTCATCACTATAATGTGCAGTAGAAATTAATAAGCGAATTGCATTAGATCCTATATCTATACTTCCATATTTAATAGCTTTGGCTTTATTCATTCGTTAGTTTACGTTTATAATATGTATGCATAGCATACTGTGCTCTTACTTCTTTCTCTCCTTTCTCTTTTTTATACTGATTTTTCTGTTTAGAATCAATTACTCGAGCTTTCACATTATCTCTCCATTGGATATCCCAATAGTCATCTAATTCAGCTCTCAAGTTCGGATCATATATTGGGCATGTTAACTCAATACGTCGATCTAAATTTCTAACCATCCAATCTGCAGAAGATATGTAATAAAGATCATCTCCTCCATGGTGGAAGTGATATATCCTGGTATGTTCTAAATATCTATCTAGAATACTAATCACTTTAATATTCTCACTCAAGCCTTTAACTTGAGGCTTAAGACGACAGATTCCTCTTACAATTATTTCTATCTCTACGCCGGCTTGACTAGCCAAATACAACTTACGGATTAATGCCGAATCGACCAAAGAATTTAACTTGATTCTAATTTGAGCTTTATGCCCAGCTTTAGCTTGTTTTGCTTCGTAATTAATTAATCTGACTAATTTATTTCTAAAATGCTTAGGAGACAATACGATGTGACGATGGTAAGTACTCGTGAACTTCCCCTCTACTATATCAAAAATATCACTCACCTCTTTAGTCACTCTACGATCACTCGTCAAAAGCATTAAATCGCCATAAATCTTAGCCGTTTTTTCATTAAAATTCCCAGTTCCAACACTTGCATATTTTTTAATGTCTTTACCTTCTCTTCTCGAAATAACACAAAGCTTAGAATGAATCTTCAATCCTTCAAATCCATGAAACACCCGAACACCACGTTCTCTCAAGTATTTTGTCCAACCAATATTATTATCTTCATCAAAGCGGGCTTTTAACTCTATTACAACGGTTACATCTTTCCCATTACGGACTGCATTAACCAATGACTTAATTACTTTAGAATTAGAAGCCAATCTATATATTAATATTTTTATTGATTTTACTTTTGGATCTATTGAAGCCTCTTGAAGTAAATCGATAAAATAATCAAATGAATGATAAGGATAATGTAACATCACATCTTTTTGTCCGATGACACTAAGCAGAGATTTTTGCCCTTTTAAATCAACATGTTTAAGCTGTGGTAATTTATCAAAATTCAATTCTGGTCTTAAACTAGGAAATCCAATGAAATCTTTAAAATTATGATATCTACCACCAGGAATAATATGCTCACTTGCATTAATATTTAGTGTTTTAGTTAATTGATTTAATATACCTTCCGGCATTTTTTTATCATAAACAAAACGGACCGGCAACCCTGTTTTACGTTTACGTAAACCTTTCTTCATTTTTTCAAGCATGCTTTCTGAAACATCGTTATCCAGATCTAATTCAGCATCTCTTGTTATTTTAAAGGCATTACACCCCTTTACTTCTAAATCAAAAGCTCTAAAAATATAATTCAAATTCAGCCTTACAATATCATCAATCAAAATTAAATCATCCTCATTGTCTTTTACAGAAGGTAGAATATAAAATCGATCAAAATCTTTAGGTATCTGAATTATCGAGTACATTTCTTTATCAGAATCTTCCTTTTTCAACCTAACAAATAGATACATACTATTATCATCAAGCTTAGGGAAATCCTTAAAATTCTTCAACATGATCGGTGTAATATCATGGCGTAACTTATCTTTATAAAGTCGTTTTATATATTTTTTTTGGTTTTCAGTAACTGTTTTTTCATTTAAAATATAAACACCTTTATTGGCTAAATCTTTTGTAATTACTTCATAAGTATTATCGAATCGTTTCTGAAGTTCCAACGTCTTTTTCTTGATTGCAACCAAAACCTTCTTCTCTGCCTCAGCTTCTTTTACAGAATTACTTAATTCTATTACGCGTTTAACTGAAGCAACACGTACTCTAAAAAATTCATCCAAATTATTAGAAAATATTCCTAAGAACCTTAACCGTTCAACCAACGGATTATTTTTATCTTCAGATTCTTGAAGAACGCGTTCATTAAATGACAACCAACTTAATTCTCTATTGATTAAATCCATATTTTCCTATAAATGTTATTTATGTCTAAGTTAAGCCGCAAATATGAAGATATCAAACAAATTACATTTTAATTTTAGATTAATAATTCTCTAAATTTCAATACTTTTATCTTCCCAATCAAAATATATTAGCAAACAGTATTTTACGGGTAAAAATAAACACTTTTATTCTTCGAAAGCAGAGTGGTTCCTTTCCTTAATTCTATTACATTTCGTTTGGTTTCAATGGTTTTACCTTTTATTTTCCTTAAGCTTAAATAGGTCACTGTTTTATTAGGATAATTAAGATCGAAATATTGGCTAACTTCTTTGTTTTCATGAAATAAAACACAAATAATCGTATCCGTTTCCTGAGCTCTTAGTTTGTATAAATAAGAGTAATCTTCTACATCAGATGTTTCTAATACTTCGTGTTTTAAATTTGACTTACTAGATCTAACATATTCGTTTATTCTTTTATCTAAAGGTAAAGTATATGACGAATAATAATAGATTGTATCTAAATACTTAACGGTTATCGCTTTTTCTGTGGTTGTATTCCATACAATTATCTCAGAAGTGTTGATGGTTTCATAATCGTATATCCACCGCACTAAAAATAAAAATATTAGACTGATAAAAAGATATTTGATACTTTTCCATTTTAACTTAAGAACAACTTGATACAACCACCACAGGGTTATACAATAAAATAAAACTTCCAAAAAAGTATTTAGCTTAAATGTAAAATATGAATTCCCAATAAGGTCTGTTAACAGTAACATCCGTTCAAATACTACAATGCTATATTCTATTAAATAAACAATTACCTTAGCTAAAGCAGGATGTAAAGCACCCAGAATAAAAAAAAGGAAAATAAATACAATAATTAATGCAACAAAAATAAATCCAGGGATATTAAATAGCAGAAATAATATGGGTATTTCTCCGAAGTAATAAAACAAAAGTGGAGATAAAAAACATTGGGCTATCAAAGAAATTAAAGTACCTTCTACAATCCAGCGTAACAAAGAGGATGAAATTAAATAGGACAGTTTTTGAACGTATTTACTTCCATATAATAAACCAAATGTAGCCAAATAGCTAAACTGAAATCCTAAATCTAATACTTGTAATGGATTAAACAAAAGCAATATAAAAGCAGATAGAAATAAACCATGAATAGAAAGCATAACCTTCCTAGAAAGCATTCCATAATATAATATAGAAAACATAAAAACGGATCTCACAATACTCATAGAAAACTCACAAATCCAAGCAAAAATTATTAATACAAATAGTACTATAGCTTGTTGTATAATCTGGGATTTGGATTTTTTTCCAAATACCATTCTTAGAATTAAAAGAAGTAAAAATTGAATAATCCCAACATGCAAACCACTTACTGCAATAATATGCATTAATCCAGCTTTCCTAAAATACTCAAGAGTTTGTGCATTAACCATTCTTTTATCTCCAAAGCACAGTGCTTTAATTATAGAAATATGGTGGTTATTAAAATACATTTGCAAACGGTTATTAATAGCCATCATTAAACGTTGATGACTCCTACTTAACACGTCAGCATCTCGTATTTTCTTTAATTGATGATCTCGTATAGCCCGAACTTCAAATAATATTTGTTTCTTTTTTAAATATTCAGCAAATGAAAATTCATGTTTAAGATTTACATTCTTAATCTTAGAAAAAATGGCATTTACAAAATATTGCTCTCCTTTATTAACCTCTCGCTTTCCCGAATAGTACAATATACTTTTAAACGTTAAGCCTTGATTTTTGCACGTGCAATACAATTGTGTATTGTAGGTACTCTTTCTAATGGTGTTAATATTACAATATGAAGCTGAGAATGCATCTTTAGAAGGTAGTAAGGACTTGAATTGAAATATTGTAATCGTAGCCAGTAATACATATATAGAATAAATAGAATATTTCTTAAAACAATTTAATAGGATAACTATTCCAATCCCTAACTGCCAAATTGTATTATCGAGGTCTAAATTAAAATAATAGCATAAAAAAATGCATACCACATAATAACATGTGATCTTAATAAGTCCAAAATTTAGCATTAAATCATTATAAATACATTACCTAAAGGTAGTTAATTAATATAAAACTCATAGCCATTTCACTTACATTAATCAATGGTTAACTCATACATTATTCGGTTTAACGAATTCTTTACATTTTTTAAATCGGATGGCATTAATATTGTAATTTTAAAGAGAAAGAAAATTGTTCTATGAAATCTATACACTTTATTATTACAATAATCCTAGGATTATGTCTATCTATTATGTCAGCAAAACAAATACCTACGGATTCCGATTCTAGAAAAGATAAATGGGTCCAAATTGAAACTAATATTAAACAAAATAAAGATCCTAAATCAACTTTAAAATTATGCCATGCGCTTTTAAAAGAAGTTGAATTTAAAAATTTCCCTGATGAAGAAGTTAAATTAAAACTCCTCATTCATCATTTAAACATTACTCTTGCAGATGATACAGACTATATAAATCAGGATTTACTAAATAAACTTGATATTGATATTGAATCTATGCCTTCACCCCAAAATAAGTACATGGCCTTAATGGGATATAAACTTATTGAAGACTATTTTCAATCATCATCTAGGGATATTAAACAAAGAAAAAAAATAAATTACCTAGAAACAGATATTACAACATGGACAACAAAAGATTTCGATAATAAGATTGCGCTATATAAAAACATAATTTATTCCAATACAGAACAATTAGATCATATTAATATCACTTCTGTTCCTCATTTATTTACACAAATGACGAATACTTCATCCTATATACAAACCGCACATCAAGCCCTTTTATACCAAGATATTCAATTCCAGAAACATCGTTTATACTCAGAATCTATAAGCTCAATAGATATTGAAGATGCATTTACGGGTATGACGAACCATAAAAAACTTCAAAATTTTATTAATGATCATGAGACTTTTAGAAACTTATTTTCGAATGATATTAAAACGCAACTTGAAATAGAATTTTGGACTCACCTAATCAATTTACAAAGTAATCCTAAAATTGATGAAATATATCTTAATAATCTCCTTGCTTTAAACACATACAATAATCCGATTCTTAAAGCTGAAAAGAATTATAAAATTGCTCTTTTTTATTATTCTAAAGCCAATGAAATAAATTGGAATAATTTAGAAAACATTCAAGATATAAAATCTTTGAAACAAAAAAAGACCGATGAGTTTATTAAATCTATATCATATTTAGATATCATTATTGAAAATCACACTGAATTAAACAATGATAGACACAAGAATATACGCCATTTAGCAGATGAATTAAAATCTAAAATATCAAAACATAAAACATTCAATATCAAAGGAAAGAATAGATACTTATTTGATAAAGATTTAATTTTTGACATTAGCTCTAGGAATTTAAAAACCATAGACCTTGAAGTTTACAAAATTAATCCTATTGAATTTCATAATTTATCTAAAAAATTAAGTTGGAGTAAAAAGAATACACTTATTAAAGAACTTCACAATAAAAAGTTAACCTGGAGTGGTTCATATAACCTAGAATATACTTCTGAATATATAGAAGACAAAAGGCAAATAATAATTCCAAACTTAAACTATGGATTTTATGCTGTAGCATTAAAAGGAGAATTAAATAAGTATTTCTTATTTCAGGTATCTGACTTATATGTTGAAAAAGATGAAAATAAAATTACAGTGAAATCGGCAAAAGATTATTCTGTTGTTAAAAATGCTACGTTATGTGTGGGTGCACAAGGACATCAATGTTATCCTTTTAATAAAGAAGGGGAATTAAATTACTCAGACAATAAACAAGATTTTAAAACTATTATACATGGAGAAGACTCTTATTATATATCAGATCACTCTTTTCAAAACTATAAGCATTATGATAATAACCATCATATTATTAAAGATGAAATATTCACAGATCGCGCCATTTATAGACCTGGACAAACCGTCCACGTTAAGATCATAAACAAGCAAAAAAAACATAATGACTTACTGTATTCATTAAATAAAGCAAATACCATTGACATTACATTAAAAGACAGTCAGTATGAAACCATACATAAAAAAACAGTATCTATAAATGAGTTTTCTAGTGGATATACAAGATTTGTATTACCTAAAGGAATTCTAAATGGACGTTTTACGATAAAAACAGAACATGGAAGTACAGCAATACAGGTTGAAGAATATAAACGTCCAACATTCCATATTGAATTTAAAAAGGACTCTACAGAGAAAAGAATAGGTGATATTATTCAAGTTCCTGTTTCAGCAAAAACGTTCTCAGGTGCAGCTCTTAATAACGCGACAATAGAATATACCATACAATATAAAAATGTACCTTTAATATTTTGGAGATGTGGATATTACAACTGGTCCCAGTCTTATATATTAAATCACCAAACAGCGAAACTAAACAACCAAGGAGAAATTACCTTAGAAATAAATTCAAATGATCTACCTTCTTCAATGAAAGAACACGATGTTGTTCAATTTAACATTGAAGTTAAGGTCATAGATATTAATGGGGATTCTGAAACAGAGACAAATTCCTTCACTCTATCTAATGAAGGTCTATTGATGGATCCAATAAATAATCATTCTACAACAGAAGGTCATAAAATATATCCGAACATTACACTAACAAACTTTCAAGGAATACCAATACAAAAAGACATATCATATACAATTTGGAAACTAAAAGAACCTAAGCATATATTACAAAGCACAACATCTCCATCAGAAGGCCATTGGTTAATGCCAAATGGATATTTAAACACAAAAGGATTAGAACATGAGTCTGTTTTAAACCAAGCATCCTATGATCAATGGGAAATTCAAAAAGAAATATCGTCAGACTTAATTAAAGCCAACCAAGAAAATGAAATAAACACTTTACTTTCTAAAGGTATTTATAAAATCACATTTTCCGTTAAAGATCAAAAAGGAACTCCTATTGCTCGTTCCAAATTTATGAAGGTATATCCCAATAAAGGGAAACTAGATTTAAACGATGAAAATATCATTGCCATTTCTCAACAATGGGAATATCAAATTAATGACTCCTATAAGAAAGCATTGTACTTACCATTTCCGAGTAAGTATTACTATGTACTAAGCGATTTTAAAGGGGTATTACAATCTGGTGTCATTACTGGTGAGCGTATCTATCATTTAACACAACAAATAAAATCCAGAAGTAAAGGAGGCCTAGTCTTAGATATAAAAACAGTTTACAACAATAAACGATATCAATACAGCACACACAATCCAGTAAACTGGGAAATGGATTTAACTACTAAATGGGTAAATATTAGAAATAAAATCCAGCCTCAATCAAAAGAAAATTGGTCTTTAAAAATCACAAATTCTGAAGATAAAATAGAAGATATTGAAGTTCTTGCATTAATGTATGATGCATCTCTTGATGAAATCAAAAAACATAACATCAAGTATCATCTTAATAATCTTCCTAACTATATCAATACCAAATTTTTAAAATCAAGATTAATTAACACCTCGTTCAATTCTTATTTACACTCAGACAATCAAGCGTATTATAGTTATGAGATTGATAATTTGAAAGGAATTCAATTTGAACAAACATTAAATTATCTAAGTCTAAGTCCAAAATTCGCCCATTTTGGAAGAGAAATTATGATGGCTAATTCATATGAGACTGAATCCGTAATAAATAATAAACAGGCTGACAGTGATAACATGCTTACTGTACGCGGCGGAAGAAGTGAGAAAACGACCTATTTTGTTGATGGAGTTAAATTGATAGGAACTCCGAATATTTCAAACAACGCATCAAATCAAAATGAGACTAAACAAATTCTAATTAGAAAGAATTTCCAAGAAACAATATTCTTTTACCCTGAATTAAGGTCTAATAACGACGGTCTTATTGATATTCCATTTACCATGACTGATGGTATTGGACAATATAAATTAATGCTTTTTGGACATTCTAAAGGGTTAAAACAATTCTACCTTGAAGAAGACATTATATCTAATAAAGAATTGATGGCAGAAATGCATCAACCAAGGTTTTTGTATTCTGGAGATAAAATGGTTTGGACTGCAAAGGTTACTAATCTTTCAGATAAACCTCAACAAGCCTTAGTTCATTTGCAATTAAAAAACGCTTTAAATTCTAATTTAATTTACCAAAGCGATAAACATCCAGAATCTATTTTAATCCAACCAGGAGAAAGCCAATCTGTACGTTGGGAGTCTACAATTCCAGATCATTTAGTTGGTGAAATTACGTATGAATTAAAAGCAGAAACGAAAGATTATATTGATGTTGAAATAAATCAGATACCAATATTATCCAACCAGAAGTTAATACATGAAAATTTTGCTTTAACAATTCCTGCCCATCAATCTCAATCATTTAGGCTATCTGAATTACTAAATTCTAATAATTTTGATCAGTTCAAGCTAGAATGTATGTCTAACCCAATTTGGCAAGTAATTAAAGCATTGCCCTATGCTAAAAGTACCGATGATAAAATCATTTCGAATTTGTTAGATGAATATATTTCAATTAAAATTGGAGAAGACATTCTTATTAAAAATCCAGAGATCTCTAAACGATTATTAGAATTATCTAAAACCAATCAATTTAGTAAACTAAGAGAAAATGAAGATCTAAAATCAATAACCTTAGAAGAAAGTCCATGGGTGGTTACTGCTAAAGATCAAGAAGAAGAAATGCTTCAATTAGCAAAATTCTTTAACAAGAATAATTTAAACAATAGAATTAAAACCATCGAAAACAAAATCATTAAACATCAAAATTCTTCTGGTGGTTTCTCTTGGATTAAAAATGGGCGAGACTCTTATCACATGAGTTTATATGTTGCCAAAAGCTTATCTAACCTTGAAAAAATAGGGTTAGGTAAAATAAATTTAAGAGAAACAAAAAAGAAATTATTAAAGTATTTAGACCTTGAAGTTTTAAATGACTACAAACGTTTAAAAAGAGATAACACCCTTCATAAAGTCGAATTATCTCACACACTTTATTTAGAACTAAGAACTTTATTTTTAAACAATTATCCTATTGACAAAGACAAAAACATCGCTTATGAGTTTTTCCTGAAAAATTCTTTAGAACATTGGACTCAAGGCCATTTTATTAATCGAATAGCCCTTGCTAAAATTGCTTTTGGAAATGGTAAAATGAAAATTTTTGATGACATTTTTAGAACAATTGATGAGTATAAAATCTCTGATACAAATCAGCATACTATTTACTGGAAAGAATTAGCAAACGGTATATCTTGGCGTAATAGAAAACTTGTTAATCATGCCGATTTAATACATCTATATACACTAAAAGGAAATAAAAATTCTGAAATTAGTCAACTTCAAAATTGGTTGCTACAGCAAAAAAGAAGTCAACATTGGGGTAGTTCATCTGAAACAAGTCAAATTGTTTATTCTCTTTTGTTTAATGTCAATAATTCTAAGATTTTTAATCAGACTCCTATTAACATCAAACTTAATGGTAAAACTCTATCGTTTAATCAAGCGGAAGGTTGGCTATCAAAAACGTGGAGTGACCAAGAACAATTTGACATTACAAATTCTACAATAGAAATTGCAAATCATTCAGATCATCCTATTTGGATATCTGGATATCAACGATATTTCGCCCATATTTCAGAAGTTGAAAAGGAAAAAACGAATATCTGTACAATAGAAAAGGTATTCTATAAACGTCAAATATCCCAGGGAGTTGAATCATGGATAAAAACAGACCTGCAAGACCTTAAAATTGGTGATGAAATAAAGGTTAATATGAAATTAGATTTACCACAAGCATTAGACTTTGTCTATTTACAAGATTATTTTGGAGCTTGTTTAGATCCAGTAAGCCGAATAAGTGGGTTTAAATACGATCGTAAAGGCTCTTATTATCTAAACATAAAAGACCATAAAATGCAATTTTTCTTTGACCATATTGCAAGAGGAGTTCATGAATTTGAATTTGAAACTCGAGTTAAACAATTAGGTGAATTTTCTAATGGATTTGCTGAATTCCAATCGTTTTACGCTCCTGAATTTGGAGGTCATTCTAGCGCTCAAAAAATAATAATTAATTAAGGAGTAGATCCATTAACAAAAAAAGGAGAGCCGAAAGCTCTCCTTTTTTTGTTAAATTTATATCATTACAGCACTTTAGGCTTTGGTAATAATAACTTCATTTATTCTAGTTTTATTAACCTTAATAATCTTAATAAAATAACCATCCAATTTTAATTCCTGATTCTCAGTTGGAATATCTGCAAGAAAATGGACAATAAGACCGCTCAACGTTTCGTATTCATCAGATTCTGGTAAATTCCATTTCAACTTCTGATTAATTTCGTCTATTTCAAAGCGAGCACTTAATCTATATGAATCTTCATCTATACGTTCTTCAATAAGTTCCTGCTTATCATGTTCATCTTCTATATCTCCAAAAATCTCTTCTATTACATCTTCTAAACATACCATTCCAGAAGTTCCACCAAACTCATCATATACAATAGCAATACTTTTATTCTCTGTGGTTAATTTTTTTAATATATCACTAGCCAACATAGATTCAGGAATAGGTACTGTTTTATGAATTATATCTTGTATTGTTTTTGGTTTTTTAAAGAGTTGAAAACAATGTGCAAAACCGATGATATGATCAATATCTTTCTCGTACACTATGATTTTAGATAATCCTGTTTCAATAAATATTTTTTGCAAAGTATCAATATCTTCACGAGCATCAATAGCTACAATTTCGGTTCTTGGAACCATACATTCTCGAGCCTTTATTTTCGAAAAATCGAGTGCGTTTTGGAGAATTTGAATTTCGTTTTCAACATCTTCCTTAGATTCTAAATTTGATGTGTGCTCATATAAATACTCCTCTAAATCATCTCTATCAAACCCTACTTCTTCCTTTCCAACTTCTTGCCCTAACCATTTTAATAATAGATTAGATATTAAAGAGAATACGAAAACTATTGGACTTAAACTATAGTAAAATATTGCTGTTGGGACACTAAATACTTTCAAAAGCGTATTTGCATACTTCTTAAATATTGCCTTTGGTAAAAATTCGGCTGTAACAAGAACTATAATTGTTGAAATTATTGTTGTTGCTAAAAGATGTAAAATGGAATTGGAAATATAATATTTTAAGATAGGATCAAGAATATCAGCCATTTCTAATCCATAAACAACTAATGCTATATTGTTCCCAATAAGCATTGTAGCAATAAATTTAGAAGGATTTTCAAGAAATTTAGAAATTAGCTTTGCGCCATAATTTCCTTTATTTTTCTCGAGCTCAATATGTAATTTATTACATGAAATATAAGCCATCTCCATTCCTGAGAAGAAAGCTGAAAATATTAAAGTTAGTAATATTGATATATAATTACTATCCACTATTTAGGTTTATTATTATCCGTCATTTTCAAACGCATCTTTCGTCTTGTAAGACTCATAGAAACTCCAAAAACAACCCCAGCTAAAAACATTAAACCAAGCTTTGTATCGCCATTAATAAAACTAATTATACATTCTATTAAACAAATGGCTGCTATTATGAGATAAAATATCTCAACTATTTTCATCGTTTTATTCAGCATCTACACTAATTATTCCAGTTGTATTTGATAATTCATAATAAGAGAGATCCTGCTTTGCAACAAGTCCTAACCCACTAATTTTCTGTCCATTTTGAATTATTTCTACAGGTTGATCTGTTAAAATAAGTTCTTTTTTCTCATCCCAAGATAAGAAATTTGTACGAAGTTCTTCTTGTTTTATGTTTTTTACAATCACATTCCTAAATGCATCTAAACGTATATCCTTTATATACCTTGCCGAATCTGCAGTAATGCTAGCCTCTACAATTTCAATACCCTCTTCAAATTTAAGGATTTCCAAAACGAAGCCATTTGGGAAATGATATACATTAGAATCAGCATAAGACTCCATGTGATCTGCTTTAAGGCGCATTGTTAAGACACCCTTTTCTGAGTCTTCTCTTACAAAATCCCAAGCTTCCAACGACGGTAATTCCTTATCGTCGTTCATTGAGTTGATATCGTTTTCACACGAAACAAAGATTGCTATTCCAAACAGAATAGCAATCTTAAAATAATTATATGTCGTTAAATAATGATTCAAATTAATCAACTATTAATTAGACTTTATTGTTCTTAAAGTAACTGTCTCAGTATACCAACAGCTAACTTTTACTTTATCACCTTTAGATTTTCCAACTTCGAATGCATTGGTTACAGTAGGAACTTGTTTTCCGTATGTAGCAATTAATACATTTGCTTCTTTAGCTACAGAAGGATCTAAGCGTTTAGCGTATTCAAATTTATCAAGTGCAGCACAATATCCTAAACGTTTCTTATACTCCGTTTGTAATTCTCCACATTTTCTAGAAGTTGCAGCATAAGCTTTACCTATAACTAAATAAGGAGCACCCCAACCTTTACGCATACCAATTACCTCTCTAGCAGTAGCATAAGCACTTTGATACTGTTGACGTCCAAGTTGAACTTGAGCTTTTAAGTATAAGTAATCTGCTTTTTTGATATTATCTTCTTCTAAACCAACTGCTTCATCAATATACTTATTCGCTGTAGCATAATCTTTTGCTTTAATTGATTTATAAGCTAAGTTAATTGCTGCTCCTGCTGCTGGATTTAATTTATATTGTTGTTCAGCAATCTGGAAGAATAAGTCAGACTCAGTACAACCTTTCTTCTTCATTAATTTAGAAGCTCTTTCTAACCAAGCAATATCTTCTTTATTTTCTTCAAAGGCTTTCGTATAGATTTCACCTAGTTTATCACACGATGCATAAGGCGCTAAAGTCGTTTCTATATTTCCAGAAACCTTTTCTAATTGCGAAAGTTTCTGTTTTGTAATCTTTAAACGTTTTGCATCCTTTTTAGAAAGCGTTTCACCACCTTCTACACGTTCATTATATCCAAATTTATCATCTGAATATTTAGCCGATTGATAACTAATTACCTCAGAAAGGTTAGCATACATTGCGATTAACTGATCTACAGAGTATAATTTTTTATTAAGTAATTTAGCACTTGATAAAAAGTAGTAGTTAATTACAGTACCTGCAATGTTATTACCATCAATTTCGTAAGATAACTTAAACGTTTCGTTCGCATTCTGTAATTCTTCATCAGTAATTTCTTTACCTAAATGTTTATACATTGCGGTACCTTTCTTACCAATACTTTCACCTTTTTTCTCAGGGTAAACTTCAGCTTTCTGGTCATAAACCATGTATAAACTATCTAGCCAAGCGTGCTTAGCACCTAGATCTTCCGTTTTCTTAATAAAACTTTCAATCATTTTAGGCCCATGAATGTATAAATTCTTAGTACGTTCTGGCGCATTATGAAATACGTATGACCAATGCGAATATGCATCATCGTAATTCTTTTGCTTATATGCTTCATTATATAATGAAAGCTCTACGTTTGTTTTATCTGGATCTGGTCCAAATTTTTTCACATTATCTTGTGCAAACACGAGCGTTCCTGTTAATAATGCTAAACCTAATGTTTTGAATTTAAGTTTCATTTTATGAGTTTTTAGTTTTAGTCAATTTTTCGTTTTATAAACCACTTATCTCTAAATGTGAAAGCTAAATATGTTTTAAAATAACTTTCTTTAATTAGATTATTATCTGTGGTTCCGCGTTGTCCAAATTCAAATCCAATATTAAGAGTCCCTCTGGTTTTACGCATTGGTATACCTAATCCAAAATTAATGCCAATTTCGTTGATCCCCGTTAAACTGTTAGAATTCTCCGATGGAAGCTCTAATCTACCCGTTTTGTATTTTAACCCTCCACGGTATTCAATACGTTTCCAAAAATATCGTACATCTTCTTTGTTTGGTGTATATGACCCTCCAAGCGAAAATGCCAATTCATCTTTATATTGCGAAGGTGAAGTTCCAAAATAAGAAGTTCCTTCCCATTGAGTCATTCTAACATCACCACCTAACATCCATTGATTCGATTTTTCTAATGAAAATCCCAAAGCAAAAGACGCTGGAACCTCCATCGTTCCTGATCGATCAACTTGATCGATTAAAGTATCTAAAACCGTTTCACTAACCGTCGTTTTACTATACGTATACTTATAGTTAGTTTCTTTTGCATCCAGTTTAACTCCTGGGTTAAATGTTGCTCCAACCGTTAATCGTTTATCTTCTTCAATAAACTTAGAATACTGTAATCCAAAATCAATACCAACATCTTTAATTGATATTTTAGTTTCCTCTCTTGTATTTACAAAAGATGACGATTCAAATTCAACTTGCTGTTTTTTAATCAAGTTCCCAAAATAATAATACAATTGTGAACCAAAGCTTAAGTTATCGTTAATTTTATATGAAGCTCCAACAAAAAGTTTATTCACTCCACCTTCTCCTTCAAAAGAAGGCGTATAAGTTGTTGTATCTATACCTCCAAAATCCAGTTCGCTTTCACTATGTGTGATCTCATACCCTAAATTTGAATACGGAACAAAACCAAATGCCAATCCAGCCTTTTCACCAATATCAGCACCTAACATTAAATGAGAAAAATTCACATAATTGTAACCACTTTCTGCAGATCCTTGTTCATACTTAGTAAATTTCCCGCTACCTCCAATCTCAAAATTAGCCAATTTCAAATTTGAATATGAGGCTGGATTCATTGGATTAACAAAATCCTGAGAAAACATTCCAACAGAAGTTCCTCCCATATCCATAAAATGTTGAGACGTTAATGGTGTTACATCTCCTAAGCCAAATGACGAATAAGGTGATAAGGTTTGTATTTGAGCTTGTCCTTGTTTAACGGCTAAAAGCGTTAAACACAATAACAAACTAGTGTAAATTTGTTTTCTCATTATATTCAAAAATATGTTTTAAGCCTTTCAATAAAAAAAACTTATCGGCAAAGATGCTATTTTTTACCCTTTTATCAAATCGAAATGCATCTCCACCAGTTAAAATAATGTTAATGGAGTCATAACGTTTCTTAAAATTGGCTATTGTACCCTCTATTTCATATAAAATCCCCAAAAATGCACCTCCTAAAATTGCTTCATTTGTAGATTTCCCAATTTCCAAGATGTTTTCAGATATTTCTACTAACGGTAATTGTCCTGTTTGATTGTGCATAGCCTTAAGCCGCATTTGTAAACCAGGGCTTATTCGCCCTCCATGAAAAACCCCAGAATCATCTATGAAATCAATTGTAATACAAGATCCAATATCAAAAATTAAAGTTGCTTCATTCGGAAATTCATAATATGCAGCTACGGCAGTAGCAATTCTGTCTTTACCTAAAGTTTCAATCGTATTGTAGTCTAACTTTATTGGTAATGGTGTATGATGATTAAGGTAAATAAAGTTTATTCCAGTGCTTTTAAAGAATGTCTTTAGGTAAATATCCTCTAATCTTACATTCGAAATAATGATGTCCGAAAATATTTCTAACTTTTTTTTAATTTTTTTTTCAGACCACTCAAAACTCTCAAATTCTAAATTAAAGTTTTGAGTTACAGAGAATAATTTCACTTTGGTGTTTCCAATATCTAGAATTCCTAATCGCATGACGAATGGTTTTATTAAAAATTATCTTCAAATATATTGCAAAATTAGAATTTGTCCTTATATTTGCAACCGCTAAGACGATAAAGTCATGGTGCTATAGCTCAGTTGGTAGAGCAACGGACTGAAAATCCGTGTGTCCCTAGTTCGAATCTTGGTAGCACCACTACTTAAATCATCACTTTATCGAAAGCCAAAAATATTTGGTGCTATAGCTCAGTTGGTAGAGCAACGGACTGAAAATCCGTGTGTCCCTAGTTCGAATCTTGGTAGCACCACCAAAGCCTTTCTGAAAAGAAAGGCTTTTTTTGTTTCTCTAATTCCTTTATCCGTTTATGGTTTATTATCTTTGAAGCCAATATAAACTGATATTCAATATCTATAGTTGTCAACCACATGAATCAAGACGTTTTAAATACTGCAATTTCAAGAGCTAAAGAATGGTTAAATCATAACTTTAATGCTGAAATTAATACATCTATACAACATGGACTAAAAAATCTGGATAAAGATTTTATCGAGGCCTTTTATAAAGACTTAGAGTTTGGTACAGGTGGTATGAGAGGTATTATGGGTGTTGGACCTAATAGAATTAATGAATACACTCTTGGTTTAGCAACTCAAGCTCTAGCCGAAATGGTATTAGAAAAAAACACTAAACCCAGTGTTGCAATAGCCTTTGATAGTAGAAACAATAGCAAGGCGCTTTCTAATAAAATTGCAGATGTTTTAAGTGCAAATGGGGTTAAGGTATATATTTACGAAAACCTAAGGCCTACACCACAGTTATCGTTTACCATAAGACATTTTGGTTGTGATGCTGGTATTGTAGTTACTGCATCTCATAATCCACCTGAATATAATGGTTATAAAGTTTATGGTAATGATGGATGTCAAATCGTAAACCCACAAGATAAAGATTTAGTGTCACGTGTTAGAAACACAACATTTTCTTCTATTAAATTTGAACGAAATCATGATCTTGTTGAATATTTAGGAGACGATGCTGACCTTTTATATTTTGATGCCATAAAAACACTTAGTGTTAACCCTTCTATAGTAAACACTCAGGCAGAATTGCCAATTGTTTATACAGGACTTCATGGTACTGGAGCAGTGTCTACCAAAAATGCTCTTAACGCTTGGGGATTCAACAATATAATTGAAGTTCCTGAACAAAGTATTCCTGATGGTAATTTCCCAACAGTAGATTCTCCTAACCCAGAAGAACCGGCAGCTCTAAAGATGGCTATTGAATTGGCCAAAAAAGAAAATGCAGAATTAGTTATGGGAACAGACCCTGATTCAGATCGAGTTGGAATTGCTGTAAAAGATCATTCTGGTGAGTTTATTCTATTAAATGGAAATCAAACAGCAAGTTTGTTAGTACATTATGTTTTAAGCGAAACACAACTAAAAGGAAACGAATTTATAGCTAAAACAGTTGTAACTTCTGAGATTTTAGATACCATTGCCAATGCACATAATGTAGATGTTGTTAATACACTAACTGGATTTAAATACATAGGTGCTGCAATTCGAGAACTAGAAGGAAAGAAAACATACCTTGTTGGAGGTGAAGAGAGTTATGGATATCTAATAGGTGATTTAGTTAGAGATAAAGATGCTATAAGTTCTTGTTGTATGATAGCCGAAGTTTGTGCTTGGGCAAAACAACAAAATAAAACACTATTAGATCTTTTAAAAGAAATCCATATCACTTATGGTTTATACCTTGAGTCATTAAATTCTTTAACAAAAAAAGGAATTGATGGAGCAAGTGAAATAAAAACAATGGTTGAAGGGTTTAGATTAAATCCTATGAAAGAAATTGTTGGTGAAAAAATCATTAATATTTTAGATTATGGAAATTCGACAAACCGTAATATGCTTACGGGAGAAATTTCTGATCTTAATTATGATTCCTCAAACTTTATTCAGTTTATTACAGATAAAGGAACGAAAGTTACCGTTAGGCCATCTGGGACAGAGCCTAAAATTAAATTTTATATTTCTGTTCAAGATTCTAATATATCTGAAGAGAATTATGAGGAAAAAACTCAGCTATTAAAACTAAAAATAGAGTCTATAAAAGAAACTTTAGGACTTTAATTATAAAACACTATAACAAACTAAGTAAGCATGAACGTACTTGTATTAGGATCTGGAGGTAGAGAACATGCCTTTTGCTGGAAATTAAAGCAAAGTCCGAAACTTAACAACTTATTTATTGCTCCAGGTAATGCTGGAACAAGTCAGTTAGGAACCAATGTAAATATTAAAGACACTGATTTTGAAGCTTTAAAACGCTTTGTATTAGAGAATAATGTAGAAATGGTTGTTGTTGGACCAGAAGCACCTTTAGTAGCTGGTGTACATGACTATTTTGAATCTCAAGAAGATTTAAAGCATATTACTGTAATAGGGCCTAAAAAAGCAGGAGCTGAATTAGAAGGATCTAAAGACTTTGCAAAAGAATTTATGATTCGTCATAATATTCCAACGGCACAGTATAAAACATTTGATATATCAAATTTAGAAGAGGGATATAGTTTCCTTGAAACATTGCAACCTCCTTATGTATTAAAAGCGGATGGATTAGCTGCTGGTAAAGGTGTTTTAATTTTAGATGATTTAAATGAAGCTAAAGCAGAGTTAAAAGCTATGATTAGCGATGCTAAATTTGGAGATGCTTCTTCTAAAGTTGTCATTGAAGAGTTTTTAGATGGAATAGAATTATCTTGTTTTGCTCTTACAGATGGAGACGCATACGTATTACTTCCTAATGCAAAGGATTATAAACGTATTGGAGAAGGTAACGTGGGACTTAACACAGGTGGAATGGGAGCTATTTCTCCAGTACCATTTGCAGATAAGGCATTCTTAGATAAAATTGAAAATGAAGTTGTTAAACCAACAATAGAAGGGTTTAAAAAAGATGGTATCGACTATCAAGGTTTTGTTTTCTTTGGACTAATAAAAGTTGGTGACCAACCTAAGGTCATTGAATATAATGTTAGAATGGGAGATCCTGAGACTGAAGTTGTATTACCAAGACTAAAGTCAGATTTACTAGAATTATTTATTGAGACTGGTAAAAAGAACCTAATAAACCAATCTGTTGAATTAGATGATAGATCTGCTACAACTGTAATGTTGGTTTCTGGTGGATATCCTGAAGCCTATGAAAAAGGAAAGGTGATGACCGGATTACAGAACGTAGAATCTAGTGTTCTTTTCCATGCCGGAACGACTTCTAAAGATGGTAATATTGTTACAAATGGAGGACGTGTTCTTGCTGTAACTTCTTATGGAAAAGATTTTAAAGAAGCTTTAAAAGTCTCATATAAGAATGTTGATAGTATTAGTTTTGAAGGTATGAATTACCGTACAGATTTAGGATTTGATTTATAAAAAAAAAGAGGAAGCTTAGGCTTCCTCATATTTTTCTGCTTTTACAATTCCAAGACATTTGATAAATACAACGGTTAAAGCGATGCTTATTAACCAGTTTGGAATAGATCCAGCTGCACTCATAGAACCGTCGATTGCCGAACCTAGGAAATCTCCTATTTCAACCCAAGTTTCTTGCTTCATGATTAAGTTATTTTTTCAATAAGGAACAAAAGTAATAAAAAATAAATGCTTCTTCAATTTTTTAAACATGCAAACGGGAAATTTATTCTCTTAATTCTTCTATTTGTTTTAATTCTTAGAACAGGATTGGCGCATTTCCATAATTTGGATTTCGTTTCTGTAGGTATTGCTTATTTATTACATGGTATTTCGGCTATTTTCATCAATCGTATATCAACTAAAAACCTAATTACTAAGAAATATAGTTTTTTACCTGCGTTTATCTTTCTTCTCCTCACATCCTCAGTACCATTTATGGTATACAACGATGTTACATTAGCATTTTGCTTGTTCTGTTTGGCATTAGTTGGATTAAGTAATATTTACTCCTCGGAACATATTAATGAAAAATTATTTAATGCTGGTTTAATTATTTCTTTCGCCATATTTATTAATCCAATTCTTATTCTTTGTATTGCTCCTTTAATCTTTATATTTCAAATTATATATAATGTAAATCAAATCAAGAATACATTAGTATCATTAACAGCTTTACTAACACCTATTGTCATATTGTCTAGTATTCAATATATCCTAATAGGAAATTATTCTCTTAGTGACCCTTTATTTTCGGCATTTACACCAACCTTTAAACCAATTAATTCTAATTTTATTACACTTGGTTTTCCTATGGTATTAACATTAGTAAGTTTATCAGATTTAAGATTAAACTACCAACATAAAAAAATATTATCGCGTAAGTTTATATTATTGATTGCTGTTCTTGCTATAATGCATTTACTTATTTTCTTTGTTACACCAATACCTATCACGTCTGCAATTTTTATCTTACTCCCAATTACAATATTCTTGGCCAATTACTTTGAACATATAAAAACAAAATGGGCACATCACCTTATGTTTCTCCTAATGATTCTTTACTCTATTACAATCCCTTTTCTATTAACTTAAATAACGTGCTATTTATTTCTAATAAATGTAATACCAATAATTAATCCTGATAGAACAAATATTCCTAACATAATATTTAATAAATAATTTCGATTCGTAATATTTGCTGATGAAACAAATATTGTTCCTGCCCAATACAAAGGATTACCAGTAAGATCATCACTATTTTTCAGGTATTCTTTTTTTGCTAATTGTAGAGATTTACCAGCATTATACTTATTGGTGTAATATCCAAAAAATGACTCCATTACTTTTTTAACACTATAGTCACTAACATCCCAAGCATTTACTAATACATTATTAGCTCCGGCATAATTAAAAGCTCGTGCCATACTAATTTTCCCCTCACCCATTTTATATTGGCCATCACCTGTACTACAGGCATTTAACACCAATAAATTAGGATTAATGTCCATATTCATAATCTGGTAATATTTCAAATTAATATTTGAAGTATCATTTCCAAAAACCAATTGAGAAGAGTATGCATTCGTTGTATCTATCTTACTGTGTGTGGCAATATGAATAACCTGTGCTAATTTCATACGTTCCAACATTATGTTCTTCTTATTTGTATCCGCATGAATTATTTCCCCTTTTAGCAATTTACATACCCCTTCTACTTCTGCCTTGGCATAATGTAAACTCTTTTCACCTTTACTGTAAACACCAACATACGGTAACGACAAATCAAAATTCTTCTTAAAATCAAAATCTGAAGAAACACCTTGGTTATATGTAAAAACATGATCCGTTAATAAGTAATCTAATGTATTAAACCCTGTCTTACTATACCCTTTTGTTTTCACAAGACCTTCTATAGGAATTGGCAATAAATCTGGAGCATTAACTATTAATATATTCTCTTTCCCTTCTTCTATTCCAGTTTCAAAAAAAGTTTGATATAATGTATACGCTGATTGTTCATATTGAGCAGGGTTATGATTAACCATGGCATCAAAAACTATCTTCTGCTGGGATATAATATGCGCTTTAGATAATGCTAATTTGAGAACCTCCTTTAGTTTCAAATCAAATTTATAGACATCCTTTTGAGTTGAATGAAATACGAATATATCATCATATTGATTCTCAACTTCATCTAGATGATTAACAAAATCTATAAATGTTCTGGTTTCTACAAAAGCGGCCTTAGATGTTTGTGACTCAATTAGAAGATCATTATACTTAGATTGCATATCTAATAAATCTACAAGTTCAATTTCGCCTACATTCCCATAAAAATAAGCATCTAATTGGCTTTTATAATATTTCAACTTTGAAAGTTTCTCTTTTGAAAAAGTCGAATTTTCAAGAGCTAAAATTCGTCTATGATTATATTTAAAAAGTATTGAATTTGATCGATCTGAAAAGAACAAAGCGTAATCAAAGTAAGGCATATCATTATTATTCTTCCCATTAGAATAACAAAACTCAATAGCCTTATTACTATAAAAGTAAATTTCTTTTAACACGTCATCCTTATCCTCACTATCCCAGTTGTCATAAACATAGGCTAACAAGTACTGAACAATAAAATCGTAACGTTCAAGAATCTCAATATCCGAATAATGACTTTTATTTGATTTTAAAATTTTGTACTTATATTCTACAATTCGTTTCAATAAATTAGAATTATAAACCAATGAATTGGTTTGCTCTGGCATAACCTGATTTAAATACAACGCCACATTAAATAATGAATCTGCCCTATCTAGTTCAGAAATATTAAAATAATATGACTATCCGTTAGTTTACCCATTGACATAAACTGTCCAATAAGTCCTGTAAATTGGTAAGAAATTATTAAGATGAATTTACTATCGTTTCACACTACATTTCCAGATGAATTAAGTTGTAAACTCCATTGGCGTGATCTACGTTTACGCCATGGTGTTGTCTGCAAGAAATGTTCTGGTCTTAGCCATAAATGGTTAGATATAAAAGAACAGTTTGAATGTGTATCTTGTCGTTTTAGAACCACGTTAAAGAGTGGAACTATAATGGAAAATAGTAAACTTCCCTTTCAATATTGGTATCTTGTTACCCATCTTATGACAAGTACTAAAAAGGGATTTTCAGCTCTAGAAATCCAAAGACAATTAGGGCATACACGTTATGAGCCTATTTTAATACTTATGCGTAAAATACGTGTAAGCATGTCCAAGCTAACCTCTCAAAAACGATTAAAGGATATGGTTGAAATGGATGAAGCATTTGTTTCAATATCCAGTAAAACAACATCTATAACCCAATTAAAAAGAGGTAAAGGGAGTCAAAAGAAGCAAGCTATATCGGTAATGAATGAATCTATGATTTTAGAAGATGCTCAAGGGAAAACCTCTAAGAGATTAGGCCTTATTAAAATGAATATCCTTGATAATGAGAAAAAAGAATCCATTAATAAACTCGTACATAAACACATCGATCCAGATGCTATTTTATTTACGGATAAATCTAAAAGCTATGTTGATTTAAAGCGGTTTGTACAGAATCATATTCAAGAAATATCACCTAAAATATGGAACACAAATCTAAAATGGATTCATATTAATATTTCTAACTTAAAAAGAAATTTATTAGGTATTTATCATTGCATTACTAAAGAATATTTAAAGCAATATCTTGACGAGTTTTGTTTCAAATTAAATACAAGATATATAAAGGATAGATTTAAGATTATTACCAAGTTAATGATTTAGGTAAACAAGCGGATAGTCATTTAAAATAATGCTCTGCCAATTTTGAGACATAATAAGATTTAAAAGAATTATTAGTCGCCTTTTTAATATTATCCTCTAGTGCATCCTTATAAAACTCGATGTCTTCGGGTATAATTTCTGATCTAATTTTAGCATATTCAAGATAGTATAATGGAACAATAAGTAGATTTTCAGAAAGTGAATCTAATTCATTGTATATCTCTAAATCATAAGTATTACTAATTTCATAATTCAGTTTTAATACCTGTATAGCATGATATGGCCTAACGTACTTTTTTTCTTCTTCATTATTCTGTTTAATTTCAGAATACGCTTTATACACATAATACTTTGCGGAATCCGCTTCATTGAGTTCTTTATAACAAATTGCAATTTGATTATCACAATATGCTAATGCATTATATGGTTTATCATATTTACTAAGCTCACGATAAATTTTATAATTAGCAATGGCAGCTCTATAATCCTTAAGTACAAAATAATGTGTTGCTATTGCATTATAATAGTATTTCCTAAGATTTGGTTTTGGCAATACAGCCAATTTAAAAAACTGAATAGCTTGACTTATGTGGAATTTAGATTTTCTAAAATTGTTATTAGAAATCGCACGTTTACTCTTCCTTAAATGGTAAAATGCCTTAATATCATAATCTTCGTTAGACAAGTATTGAATTAAGGAGTCATTTTGTTCCGAGATAATAAATAACTGATCTGGATTACCACTCAAATATGGTTCTAAGTTCAAATTGGTTTGAATTAGGTTTCCAGCATTCTTAGCCGGATCATGCATTAATATTTCAGTTGATATTAATGTATGTGTAATAAACGAATCAATTTCTCCCATCGTATTATAGGTAAACCCTAAATTACCATGAGCAACGGCAATTCGTGGAGAAAATGGAGGTAAATATTTTTTACCATGCTCTAAAGCTTCTATATTATATTTTAGACCTTCCTTTCTAAACCCATTCCTTGCCAACAAAGAACCTCTAAGCACACGATACTTCACATAAAAATCATGATTATTCTCAAGTTTTGTTAGCGAATCAATTTTATTAAAGAGTCTACTATACTCAACCGTATCGTTGGTTGTTCTAATTATAGTATTTGCCTCTAACAAAAGTTTATAACAATCCATCATATATTTAAAATCAGGTGCTTTTTGAGCATAACTGATGTTAAACAAGAAACAAAATATGAATGTAATTCTTAATGAGGAGTAAGTGCGCATAGAATCTATTTAGAAGAATAAATATCCAAATTTCTAATGTAAATACAAGAGAAAAAAGTTTTTTTTTATCAAGTCTTAATTACTATTCACACAATATTCATAATCAATAAATTACATCCAATTTAAAAATTAACGCATTTTAATGAAAAAACTTCAGAAACTTTCTTCGTTTATTCAGTTTCCATTACTACATTTGTACCCAATTATTTAGAGATCATTATATGCAGGACAAAATACTTGAAAAATCTACTGATCTGTTTTTAAAATTTGGTTATAAAAGTGTTACGATGGATGATATTGCCGCGGAACTCTCCATTTCTAAGAAAACAGTTTACAAGTACTTCAAGACTAAGCTAGATTTAGTTAAGGCTTCTATTTCTCAATTACATAAGAATTGTGAAGCTGTAATCGCCGAAATTGCTGACGATAAAAAAGGAGCAATTGAAGAAAGTTACGAAATCAAGGATCGTTTTGATGATTTATTCTCTGACATCAAAATGTCTCCTATATACCAATTAAGAAAATTTTACCCTGAAGTTTACACCGAAATCTTGGAAAAAGATCAAGACTGTCATGATGAACACTTTAAGATAAATTTAGAAAAAGGGATAAGAGATGGTGATTTCAGACCAGATATTGACATCAATTTTGTAACAAAAGTTTATTTCAGACTTTTGTATTGGATTCATTCCCATCCAGATATACAACTTATGGCTCAAAATGAAACCAAATTACTAGAATACCATTTAAGAGCAATAGTAACACCAACCGGTTTAAATAAATTAGAAAAACAACTATCGAAATATGAAGAATCTTAAAATCTCTATTCTATCAGTACTTATACTGACTGGGATATTAAGTAGTAAGGCTCAAGACAGTTTTACTTTGGATGAAGCGATAAATTTTGCACTCATTAATAATAAGGACGTTCAAAATGCAGAACTTGGAATTGAAGCTGCCTACAAACAAAAATGGGAAACAACAGCTACAGGATTACCACAAATTTCAGGAAAACTAGAGTATCAACGCTGGATAAAACAGCAAGTTATTCTTCTACCTGATTTCACTGGACAGTCTGATAATCTAACACCAGAGGTATTCGGAACCAAGCAATCTTTAACACCAACTATTACAGCATCTCAACTTTTATTTGATGGTTCCTATTTGGTGGCTTTACAATCTGCTAAAGTGTTTTTAGCAATCTCTGAAAATCAAAAAGAAAAAACAGATTTACAAGTAAAAGAACAAGTAATTAATGCGTACGGTAACGTTCTTATAGCCCAAGAGTCTGTTAAAATTACGGAGCAGAATATAGCAGCCATTAAAAAGAATCTTTTCGAAACTAAAGAAATGTTTAGTAACGGATTGGTTGAAGAAGAAAATGTAGAACAACTACAGATCACATTAGGTTCTTTAGTCAATAACTTAAATAACTTAAAGAGATTGGTTGTTATTGGAAAGAATATGTTAAATATTACCATGGGAAAAGATCTTCATGACCAAATAGAATTAACAGATGATTTGTTAAGTTTATCTGTAGGTCATATGGATTTAAGCATTGCTAATAAAGACTTCTCTTTGAATAAAAATATTGATTTGAGAATAGCTGAAAATAATTTAGAATCTAAAGAATTATTATTAAAGCTAGAACGTTCTAAAGGGCTACCAACTTTAACTTCATTTATCAATTTGTCAACTGCAGGAAATTCCGATGCATTTACATTTCACCACTCTAATCAAAGGTATTTTGCTTCTTCATTACTTGGTGTAACTTTAAATGTTCCTATTTTCAGTTCGTTTAAACGAACTTCAGCAAACCAACGTAAACAAATTGAATTAAAACAATCCCTAAACGATTATAACGATTTAAACAAAAGACTAAAACTTCAGTTGGAACAAGCTCAAAGTGAGTATCAATTAGCCATTGAGAACTTAAAAACAACAAAGGATAATTTAAAGCTTGCAGAGCGCATTGAAGCCAAGAATCAAATAAAATTTAATGAGGGAATAGCCTCTAGCTTTGATCTTCGTCAAGCTCAAACACAATTATATAGCCTACAACAAGAATACATTCAATCTATGCAAAATGTAATCAACAAAAAGGCAACATTAGAAACTATTATCAACAACAACTAACATACAGAAAATGAAACGTACAATAAGTTTAGCAATATTATCTACAGCATTAATCGCTTGTGGTGGTGGAGAAGAAAACGGTCAATCTGTATCAGATGTGATTGAATCAAACAACCTAGAGCTCCTTAAAACTAAAAAAACTGAACTATCTAAAGAGCAATCGACATTGATTGCTGATATAAAAGCTTTAGAAGCTGCAATAAGCAAATTAGACACCACTAAAAAGGTTGATTTAGTATCAGTTGAAGTTATAAAAACTCAAACATTTAATCATTACCTAGAAACTCAAGGTAGTGTTCAAACAAAGCAAAATGTATTAATATATCCTGAAACTGGAGGTTTACTAAAAGAAGTTCTTGTAAAAGAAGGTCAACATGTAACAAAAGGTCAGGTTCTAGCACATATAGACGACGGAGGATTATCTCAACAAGTTACTCAATTAGAGATACAAAGAGATTTAGCCAAAACAACGTTTGAAAGACAAGCAAAACTTTGGAAACAAAAAATTGGATCTGAGATTCAATATTTACAAACCAAAGCAAACTACGAGGCTCAAGAACAAGCTATCGCTCAGTTAAACAAAACTCTAGATAAATCGGTTATTACGGCTCCATTTTCGGGTGTAATTGATGATGTAATTAAAGAGGAAGGTAACGTGATCGCTCCTGGACCAGGTTCTGAAATTTTTAGAATTGTAAACTTGAACAACATGTATATTCAAGCTGAAATTCCAGAAAGTCATTTACCAACAATTAAAAAAGGTAAAGTAGTTGAAGTTAATTTCCCTGCAATTAGAGAAAATGTACATTCTTCTATTCGCCAAGTTGGAAACTTCATTAATCCTGGAAACCGTTCTTTTATGGTTGAAATAAGCGTTCCTAACAAGAGTGGATTAGTTAAACCAAACTTAACAGCACGATTAAAAATTAATGACTATACCAACGAATCGGCTATTTTGATTCCTCAAAGTATTATATCAGAAGATTCAGAAGGTCGTCAATATGTTTATACTGCTGATTCTAAAAATGGTAAAACTCTAGCTGTAAAAGCTTTTGTTGAAACAGGTAAAACAAGTTCTAATGACATTGAAATTCTAGATGGATTAAAGAAAGGAGATTCAATTATTGTTGATGGAGCGCGTACGGTAAAAAACAATCAAGAAGTTAAGATCATTAAATAACAAAGATGAGTAAAGAGAAAAAACTATTTAAAGAGTTTGGTTTATCATCTTGGGCGATTGATAACAAAACAACTATTTGGGTAATGGTATTGATTATCCTAGCCATGGGGTTAGGTGCATATCAATCTATGCCTAGAGAAAATTTCCCTGAGATAAAGGAAACTAAGATATATATATCAACAGTATTCCCTGGAAATACAGCCGAAGATATTGAAAAACTAATCATTGACCCTTTAGAAGATAAGGTGAAAAACATTAGTGGAGTAAGTAAGGTTTTAGCAACCGCTCAAGAAGATTACGGTATTATTACGGTAGAATTTGAAGGTGACTTAACCGTTCCAGAAGCTAAACAACGTGTAAAGGACGAAGTAGATACAGAAACATCTGGTGAAGATTGGCCAACATTTAACGGAGCCAAGGTTGAACCAAATATTTTTGATTTAAATATTGCTGAAGAAACACCAATATTAAATATCAATATCTCTGGAGATTACCCTGTACATAAATTGAAAGATTATGCTGAGTATTTACAAGATGAAATTGAAAGTCTTGAAGAAATAAAGAAAGCTGATATTCGTGGAGCACAAGACAAAGAAGTAGAAGTTGCCGTAGATATTTATAAAATGATGGCTGCCAAGTTAAGCTTTGGTGATGTTATTAATGCAATAAATGGTGGTAACGTTACCATGTCTGCCGGTAATTTAATTAATTCTGGACAAAGACGTACTATTCGTATTCTTGGTGAGATTGAAAACCCACATGACCTTGATAATTTTGTTGTAAAATCTGAAAATGGAACCATCTATTTAAGAGATATAGCTGAAGTAACCTTTAAAGATCAAGATAAAACAACGTATGCACGTGAGTTCGGTAAGAACGTTGTTATGCTCGAAATTAAAAAGCGTTCGGGTAAAAACATGGTTGCAGCTGTTGAAAAAATTAAAGAATTAACAAAAGTTGCTCAAGCAGATTATTTCCCTAGTGATTTAATTATTACAATGGCAAATGATCAATCCGCAAAAACGGTTAACCAGGTAGATGACCTTGTAAACAACATCATCTTTGGTATTATGTTAGTTGTTGGAGTTTTAATGTTCTTCTTAGGAATGCGTAATGCCTTATTTGTAGGTTTAGCCATTCCAATGTCAATGTTTATGTCATTTATTATACTTGACTATTTAGGATATACATTAAATACAATGATTCTTTTCGGAATGATTATGGGTCTGGGTATGTTAGTAGATAACGGTATTGTTGTTGTTGAAAATGTATTCCGATTAATGCAAGAAGAAGGAATGTCGCGAATTAAAGCTGCTAAAGTTGGTATTGGTGAAATTGCATTCCCTATTATTATTTCAACAGCTACAACTGTTGCAGCCTTTGTACCACTTGGTATGTGGCCAGGAATGATGGGTGAATTTATGATTTATTTCCCGATTACATTATCGGTTGTATTAGGATCATCTTTATTTGTTGCCATCTTTATCAACTCGATGTTGGTTTCTCAATTTATGAAAGTTGAAGAAAAAGAAATATCAATGAAAAACTTAATTATGCTTTCAGGAGCTTTAGTTTTAGTTGGTGCATTTATGTTAGCTATTGGTAATGCCGTTTCTTCCTTAGGAGTCGTGTTAATCTTCTTAGCGGTAATGTTATGGGTATACCGTTTCATATTATCTAAAATGTCGACTTTCTTCCAAACTCGTATTTTAACAGCTATAGAGAACTGGTACGAACGTACATTAACTAAAATGTTAAAAGGATGGACTGCTGCACTTCTTGCTATTGGTACATTCTTATTATTACTATTTGTTTTTGGTATGTTTGGAGCATCTGTTGGTTCTGGAAATACAAAGATTGAATTCTTCCCAGACAATACACCTAACCAAGTTATTGTATATATAGAATACCCTGAAGGTACAGATATTAAAGAAACCAATGCAATTACTGAGAAAATTGAAAAACGTGTTTATACATTAATGAACGACGCTCAGTATATGAATCCAGATTCTGTTGATTATAACTATTTAGTAGAATCTGCTGTTTCTCAAGTTGGAGAAGGTGCTGGTAATCCTCAAACGGATGGAGGTTCTGCTGCAGAAATGCCTCATAAAGGTAAGATTACACTTACCATGAGAGAGTATAAATACAGAAATGGATTAGATTCTGAAGAATTACGCTTCAAAATCCAGGATGGATTAAAGGGAATTTACCCAGGTGTTGCAATTTCTGTTGAGAAAGATGCTGCTGGACCACCTGCAGGTTATCCTATTAACTTAGAAATTGCTGGAGAAGATTATAATGAGTTGATTGCAACTGCTGAAAAAATGAGAGATTTTATCAATACGAAAAACATTGATGGAATTGCCGAGTTAAAAGTTGATGTAAACAAATCTAAACCTTCTATGGAGGTTGTTATTGATCGTGAAAAATCTGGTCAATTAGGTGTTAGTGCATCTACTTTGGGACAACAATTACGTTCATCTATTTTTGGATCTAAAGCTGGAGTATATAAAGAAGATGGTGACGATTATGACATCTATGTTCGTTTCAATAAAGAGAACAGATACAATACATCAGCCCTATTCAACCAAAATATTACTTTCAAAGATCAGAACACTGGTAAAATGCAAGAAGTACCAGTATCTGCAATTGCAACTCAAAAAAACACATCAGGATTTAGTGCAATTAAGCATAAAGAATATAAGCGTATTGCAACCTTATATTCTGCCTTATCACCTGGATTTACAGATGCAAATCAAATTGTAGATAAAATCAAGGAAGAAATGGAGAATTTCGATTTACCTCAAGGTGTTAAAGTTGATTATACTGGACAGTTAGAAGAACAAGCTAAACAAATGTCATTCCTTATGGGTGCTTTCTTCTCTGGTTTAGGTTTAATATTCTTAATCTTAATTTACCAATTTAACTCTGTAACAAAGCCTGGAATCATTATGATTGCTATTTTCTTAAGTTTAATTGGTGTATTTGGAGGTATTGTTATATCTGGAGCTTCATTTGTTATTATGATGACTATGATGGGTATTATCTCACTTGCCGGTATTGTTGTAAACAACGGGGTTGTACTCCTCGATTATACTCAATTATTGATTGACCGTAAGAAACATGAATTAGGAATTGAAGATGAACGTTCATTAGATATTGATAATATTATGGCGGCCATTATTCAAGGTGGGAAATCACGTTTACGTCCTGTATTATTAACAGCCATTACGACCGTATTAGGATTAATTCCTTTAGCTATTGGGTTAAACATAAACTTCTTTACCCTTGTTTCAGAATTTGATGCTCATATCTACTTTGGTGGAGATAATGTAATCTTCTGGGGACCACTTGCTAAAACGGTAATCTACGGATTAATTGTTGCAACATTCTTAACTCTAGTTATTGTACCTATATTATTTATGTACGTTAACAAGGTTAAAGTTTGGGTAGACAAAAGAAAATTTAATGTATAGATTAATTATTTCTTATAATTTCCAGTTATAAACAACTGGACAAACAAAAAAAACCTTCGCTATGGCGAAGGTTTTTTTTTGTGCTATAAAATCAAATTTGGAACAAAAAAAATTATGTTAAAATCATTATTGCATAACAATAGTTTAATTTAAAAATTGTTTATTTAGAAATGATTTTAATTATAAAACATTAATTAACTTGTAATTATGAGAAAACTATCAATTAAACTAACTGTGCTAGTTTCATTTATTAGCATGTTCAGTTATGCTCAAGATCCTGTAGAAACCATTTGGGAAAGAGTCTTTTGGCCAGCACGAATGCACATTAACCCTGATAATCCTGACGGCAGTGTTAAACCATTTAACTTAACTCAAGAAAAATCTAGTGATGAATGGTGGTACCATCATGATAATGTCTATAATAATTTTGGAATTCAAACTGGACATATCGGTATTGGATACTATTCTTGGATTAACGAAGAGGAAGATGAAACGACTCATAATGGTCTGTATTCAGGTCCTGTAGGATGTTGTGACGAAGCTGGATTTGAGGTTTTAGATTACAAAAAGGGTGTAATTAAATCATCATTAATGCTTTTTGATAATTATGGACAAAGCGGAGCATGGTGTAGATCTTACTATAATGGTGAATTTGAACATGGAAAACAAACAAATGCAAGAGATGGTTTTATTGCAGTTGGACGAACTTCATCTACAATACACCCCCGTGATAATTTCAATGTCTATGGTCCTAATACACCATTCACAGAAAACACTCCAATAATATACAATCCAACTCCTGGAGGAACTACTGCTAATCATTTCGCAAAATATTCAACTTACACTTCTGATCAACGCGAAAAATATAAACAAAAGCCAATTGTAACAAAAGTTGACAATGAGGGTAATATTTTATGGTCATATATTTATGGAATAAGAAACTATTTAGGAAACGGATCTTCTATTGTAAGAGACCAAGGATTCCTAGATTATGTTGAAGAAGATAATAATGGTAACATTTGGGTAATAGGAAAAATGGAATATAAAAACCTAAATGACACAGAACCTTATCCTAATCAAAAGAAAGGAAGAGCATTTCTTCTCATCCTAAATTCTGAAGGTGAAGTATTACAAAAAATGTTTTTGGATAATATATCAGGGTTTATACCATTAAACTATTATGGATCACAAGGAACAGGTTTAACATTTAATAATTCTGGAACCGAAATATATATTGGAGGTAGTTATGCTACAACCCCTAATGGAGACGACCATAACAATCAAGCCTTTATTGGTAAGTTTAATACCAATGATTTGCTTACAAATGGTACATCTGCAAGTACTTTATGGTGGAAAAACACCGAAGCTATTACCTCTATGACATTTGATGGGCATTCTACATTAACAGATTCCAGAGTTGATAAATTCATAGTGAATTCTAACAATAATCTTGTTTTACCAATACTAATTGGTGTAAGAGATGTTCCAAATTTCCCAAACTATGCAAACCTATATGACCGTGGAGGAAAAGGAAGAGTTCATATCTATGAACTTAATCCATCTGGGACTCTTATAGACTCAAGTATTGCTATTGGTGAAGTGATGGCATTTGACTTAATGGTGGATATTAAACAAGATACAGATGGTGGTTATGTCTTAGTAAGTTCTAAAAAAAGAGATATCCCAATGGCCTCATCCCTTGAAACCTATTTAGAAAAATTCAATGATATTGATGATTATTTAGATAATCAATATGATAATAACGGAAGTGGTGGTACAGCCTATACATATTATAACCAGCCTTCAAATATATACACGGCTCCAGACGGTAATGATTACTCAAAAAGCACATGGATGTGGGACACTGATCCATACGTAGCTAAATTAGGCTCAAGCTTAAATTTAGTATGGGAACATACATTCTTATATCCAGGTCAAACAAGACAACCATTCCCTGGTAATATCAAACGTAATGAATGTGTATATTCTATTTCTATAAACTCTGATAATAGCTATACAATTGCAGGTAATACATCGGATAACTTCGATGATACTTACATGCTTAGATTTAGAGAAAATGAGTGTACTAAAGCAGTTAGACGATTAAAATTTAATGACCTACAAGACATGACTCAAATGGGACCTTCTTATGCTGTATATGATTATCCAAACCTTGATCACATCTTAACAGATGGGGCTATTTATACTACTGGAAATGAAACTATAGATGGGGTGTCCTTAAAAATGAATGAGCCTATTGTTGTAGAAACAGGACATACCCTAACGATTTCCAATTCAAACATTGAATTTTTAAACTCTAGAAGTTCTTACCTTAACTTTATTGGTATCATTGTGCACCAAGGTGGAACACTTATCCTTAAAAACACAACTTTAACAGGACTTGAAAGTATAAGAGAGTGTCCTCCTGTTTGGGATGGTATTCGAGTAAACGGAAAAGCGAGTGCTTCACAATACCCATTACCTGGATCTTCTAATATATATCAAGGGAAAATATCATTGGATAATTCTACAATTAAAAATGCTAGAAATGGTATTATCACACATGGAATGGATCCATATTCATTTACTGAATCTTGGAGTTTAACAGGTGGAGGAATTATTTATGCAAAAAATTCGAAATTTATTAATAATAACAGAAGTATTGGAACGACATCATATGATAACTGGAAAGAGCTTTCTAGTGGAGTCATAGAACCAAAAAACAATAGGTCTTTTATAAATAATTGTAGATTCGAAAAGAACCTAACCTACAAAACACTTTTTCCATTTAAAGGGACTCAACAAATAACAATGTGGGCAACACATGGTATTCATATTTCAGGATGTGACTTTATTAACACAAACCCTGAGGCTATGACAAGAGCTGAAAAAAGTGGTGCGATATATTCTAATGATGCAACATACACTGTAAATGGAATATCCAATACGCCAGGAGCTTCTCAATATATAGATGATAAAGGTTCCTTTTCTGGATATTTTAAAGCTATAGAAGCTGAAAATCAAAAAATCCTTAATGGTCCAATAATACGACACCAAGAATTTTCAAAAAATGTTCAAGATATTACTTTGTTAAGAACTGTATCTGCAAGAATTGGACTTAATAGGTTTAGTATAGACGATGCTCAAGAACAAAAAGGTATTGTTTTAAAACAATCTTATAGCTTCTTTGTCTATCAAAACAATTTTGAAGGAAACAATAATGTTGATAGTTACACAAGTTATCCTTATATATACAACGAACCTGATTATGGTATTGTTGTCGACGGTAATGGGTCTCAAAATATATTTCAAAATTGGGCAACCTATTCTATCTCAGGAGATATTTATAAAAATAAATTCACAGGCTTAGGAAGTGCTTCATTTTTCACAAGAAGTACAAATCGTAGTACAACCCTAAATAGGTGTAATACTTATGGCATTTCTAAAACGAGTGACAATTTGCATGCAATACAAATATCACCAACTGGGTATATTAATCCAAATCATTCATTTATTAATAGTAGTGGACTACAAAGACCAGTAGGAAATACATTTTCTCACTTTAATCCGAGTTCATATAGTCTTAAAACGGATATTGAAAACTTTGCTTTCTTTACCTTAAATTACTTTCACTTAAACACCGTAGATCACGAACCAAATAATGCATTAATTACACCTAATGTTAATAAAACGACAAACTCTTCTTGGACAATTGAAGATTGTGAATGTAAAAATGTAATATGGTGGATGAGCGCAAATGCTGGTAAAAGAATGGCCAATATTGAAAAGCTATATGAAGAATGGTCAAATTCAAATACCAAACTTAATAAACTAATTGACGGAGGAGATAAACATGATATTATAGACCTTATTGAATTTGGAGGAAGTGAATCAGAAAAATTAAGAGATAAACTATTAAAGGATTCTCCTTATTTGTCTGATGAAGTATTAATATCTATTATTAAGAAAGAACGTATAATGAACGATATACATTTAGCAGAAATTCTATTAGCTAATGCTCCTCTTAGTAGAAAAGTAAAAGATGTATTCATGAGATACACTCCATTTGGTAATCCATTAGCCGAAATTGTTCTAAAGCCAGAAGGAAATGGTACAAGACAGATATTATATATATATGAGCAATCCAAACTTAATCAATTACGCTCTGAAATTAGTACAGCAATCAGTTCATCTATTGAAAACAAAGATGCTCATCATTATACGGTTTGGAATAATATAGATAGAATTGACTCTAAAAATCTATTCCTTGAAGAGAGAATTGAATCTAAAGTTGCACAAAAAAAATATGAAGAAGCTATCAACTTAGCCTATTTATCGAAAGAAAATACTGATAGTTATATTACTTGGATTGAGTTTATTTCTAAATTAGAATTAAGGGATTGGTTTGAACCAAGTTCGGAACAAATTAAAACACTTAAGGAATGGGAAACTGGATCGGATAAATTTCTATCTCAAAAGGCTTATGTCATCCAAAAAATCAAAAACACGAGTAATATTAATGCGGATACCTACTTACAAACAAGAGTGGAAACAAATCCTAAAATATTAAAAGAAACAAGTAATCATTTACTACCATTAGACCATTGGGTAAAAGTATCAAATAATCCAGTAATTAATTCATTTACAATTTATACAGATGACTATAGTACGGAAGTAACTTATAGTGTCATTAATGTAAATGGACAACGTATACTTGATGGAAAAATGACCGGGAAAAAAACAATAAATAGTTTTAATTGGAGTAAAGGAATATACTTTATTGAAACAATACATCCTGCACTAGGAAAAGATATTATAAAAGTGGAAAAACTATAATTTCTCAAACTACTTTATTTACAAATAAAAAAAGCCCTAAGTTATTGCTTAGGGCTTCATTATTTTAAGTCAATTAAAGAATATTAATTGTTCTCTAATTTCTCTCTTAATAGTTTTGTTGAGATTGATCCAGGTCTCTCGATTGGAGCACCCATTGCTCTATCCCAAATTAGGTTTGTTAATACACCTAATGATCTAGAAACACCGAATAATACAGTATAGAAATCATACTCTACTAAACCATACTTCATTAATAGAACACCTGAATGTGCATCTACATTAGGCCATGGATTCTTAACTTTTCCAGTTGCTTGTAAAATTGGAGGAACAACCTCGTATACCTTACTTACAATTTGGAATAATTCGTTATCTGGCATATGCTTTTGTGCAAACTCACGTTGTGCAGTGTAACGAGGGTCTGTCTTACGTAATACAGCATGACCAAATCCAGGAATAACTTTCCCATCAGCCAATGTTTTCTTACAGTAAGTTGCAATTTGTTCTTTAGTTGGCATACCACCACCTAATTCAGAACGCATTTCAAGTAACCATCTAACAACTTCTTGGTTAGCTAACCCGTGTAAAGGTCCTGCTAATCCATTCATACCTGCTGCAAATGATAAATAAACATCAGATAATGCCGAACCAACTAAATGTGTTGCATGTGCCGATACATTTCCTCCCTCATGGTCAGAATGGATAGTCATATACAAACGCATTAATTCTTTGAATTCGTCACCATCAAAACCTAACATATGAGCAAAGTTACCTGACCAATCTAATTTTGGATCTGGCTCAATATGATCACCATTATGGTAAGTTCTTCTATAAATATAAGCAGCAACACGAGGTAAACGTGCAATTAAGTTCATTGCATCCTCATATGTTGGCTCCCAATATTTCTTTTTATTGATTCCATCACGGTAAGCTTTTGCAAACTCAGACTCTGTTCTTAGTGCAGTAACTGCCGCTGAAAACTGTGTCATTGGATGCGTATGCTCTGGTAAAGCATCAATCACCTTAAAAACATGTGGAGGAACAGCTGAACGACGAATCCATTGATTAGATACACGTCTTACATCATCCTCAGTAGGTAATTCACCCATTAACATCAAGTAAAACACACCTTCTGGTAAAGGTTCTTGTCCACCTGGATATTTTGGTAGTTTATCCTGTAATTCAGGAATTGAATATCCACGGAAACGTATACCTTCATTAACATCTAGTTTAGATGTTTCACAAATCATACTTAACATTCCACGCATACCACCATATACTTGACTTACTTTGATTTCACCAACAACGTCGTCACCGTGTTTTGAAAGAAGATCTCTACGATCTTGTATAGCTGGTTCGATAATATTTCCGAACTGATCTTTTAATCTATTCATACCCGTAAAGTTATCAATTATTAAAGAAATTTCATGTATTTTTTACCGAAAATGGCATTCGAACCTAAAGATTCTTCAATACGTAAAAGTTGATTGTATTTCGCCATACGGTCAGAACGTGAAGCCGACCCTGTTTTGATCTGACCACAGTTTAAAGCAACCGCTAAATCAGCAATTGTTGAATCCTCAGTCTCTCCAGATCGATGACTCATTACAGAAGTGTAATTATTTCTATGTGCTAAATCTACAGCCTCCATTGTTTCTGTTAAAGTACCAATTTGATTTACTTTAATAAGAATTGAATTCGCTATATTTTCATCAATACCCTTAGCTAAACGCTTAGTATTTGTAACAAATAAATCATCACCTACTAATTGGACTTTATGTCCAATTGCATCTGTTAATGCCTTCCAACCATTCCAATCATTTTCATCTAAAGCATCTTCAATAGACAAAATAGGATATTTAGCTGACCAATCTTTATATAACGAGATCATATCATTAGCTGATAATTTATCTCCTGTAGATTGGTGTAAGTGGTAGATTCCTTCTTCTTTAACATAAAATTCAGAAGAAGCAACGTCTAATGCAATACCCATATCTTCACCTGGGCGGTATCCAGCCTTTTCAATAGCACGTAGTACCATTTCCATAGCATGGTCATTAGACTTTAAATTTGGAGCAAAACCACCTTCATCTCCAACGTTAGTAGAATATCCTTCTTTTTTAAGAACACCCTTTAAATGATGAAATACTTCAGTACCCATTCTTAACGATTCAGAAAAAGAAGATGCTCCAGTAGGCATAATCATAAATTCTTGAAAATCGATAGAATTATCCGCATGAGATCCACCGTTAAGAATATTCATCATTGGAACTGGTAATACTCTAGAGTTTACACCACCAATATAGTTAAATAACATTTGGTTAGTTTGCATGGCTGCAGCACGTGCAGAAGCTAAAGAGACCGCTAACATAGCATTAGCACCAAGGATAGATTTATTTTCTGTACCGTCTAATTCAATCATAGATTGATCAATTCCCACTTGATCCTCTACATCCATACCAACAATTTCTGTTGCTATTTTATCGTTAACATTGGCAACAGCTTTTAAAACACCTTTACCTAAATAACGGTTATCATCCTTGTCTCTTAATTCAACAGCTTCATGCTCTCCTGTTGAAGCACCACTAGGTACAGCAGCACGACCAAAAGCACCAGAAGCAGTCATTACATCAACTTCTACGGTTGGGTTTCCTCTTGAATCAAGAATTTCTCTTGCATGAATATCTGTAATAATTCCCATTGTATGTTATTTTTGTGTTTTAATATTTTCTATAAATTGATCGAATAAGTAACGTGAATCATGTGGTCCAGGTGAAGCTTCTGGATGGTACTGCACAGAAAATGCAGATCTATCCGTTAAGCGTATCCCTTCAACAGAATCATCATTTAAGTTTCTATGTGTTAATACAACATTAGAAACATCACTTAAACTATTAAAGTCCACAGCAAAACCATGGTTTTGAGAAGTAACTTCCGCTCTATTAGACTCAAGATTTAATACACCATGATTAATACCTCTATGTCCATTATGCATTTTATAAGTCTTTAACCCACTTGCCAGAGCAAGTAATTGGTGACCCAAACAAATTCCAAATACAGGTTTACCTACATTTAAAATATCGTTAACAGTAGCAATTTCATCTACCATTGCACTCGGATCTCCAGGACCATTCGATAAGAATATTCCGTTAGGATTAAATGCTTCAACTTCTGAGATTTTTGTATTGTATGGGAAAACTTTTAAGAAAGCACCTCTATCTACCATACAATTAAGAATATTATTCTTAACACCATAATCCATTACAGCAATACGAATATCAGATGATTCATCACCTAACGTATAAGCTTCTTTAGTGGATACAATTGGTGCTAGAGATAATCCATTCATAGAAGGATGAGCTTTTACTTTAGCCTTTAAATCCTCAACATTGTCTATGTCGTGAGAAATCACAACATTCATAGCACCTTTTTCACGAATATAAGATACTAATGCTCTAGTGTCTATATCTGAAACTGCCACAATTTTATTAGACTCAAAATAGTCTTTTAAACTAAATTCACTACGTGGACGTGAATACGTGTTTTGAAAGTCACGGCAAATTAATCCTGTAATATGGATTTTACCAGACTCTACTTCAGTCTCTTCAACACCATAGTTCCCAATATGAACATTGGTTAACACCATTAGCTGTCCGCTATACGACGGATCAGTAAACACTTCTTGGTATCCAGTCATACCTGTGTTATAACAAATTTCTCCAAAAGCAGTACCTTTAAATCCTGCTGCTTTTCCCCAAAATACCGTTCCGTCTTCTAATACAATAACGGCCTTTTCTTTTGATTGATATTTCATGTTTACTAGTGTAATAAAGTGAAAACAAAAAAAAAGGATAAAGCTATAGGCTTTATCCTTTAAATTAAATCATCGATAATGATATGTCAAAATAATGCTTATGCATTATCTTCTGATGTATTTTCTTCAACTGCAGTTTCAACAACATCAGCTCCAGATTTTCTAGAACGACGAGTTGTTTTCTTCTTAGTTGTAGTTGTAGCATTATAAACTTCATTATAATCTACTAACTCTATCATACACATCTCAGCAGCATCTCCTTGACGGAAACCTGTTTTGATGATACGAGTGTAACCTCCTGGTCTATCAGCAACTTTTACAGAAACTTCTCCGAAAAGCATTTTAACAACCTCTTTTTGCTTAAGGTAGCTAAATACTATACGACGAGAGTGAGTCGTGTCAGTCTTTGATTTTGTGATTAAAGGCTCTACATATTTTCTTAATTCTTTAGCCTTTGCAACAGTCGTATTAATACGCTTGTGAAGGATTAAAGAACAAGCCATATTAGAAAGCATTGCTTTTCTGTGAGCTGCTGTTCTTCCTAAATGATTATTTTTTTTACCGTGTCTCATGACCTTATTCCTTGTCTAATTTATACTTTAAGATGTCCATCCCAAATTCTAGGTTTTTACTTTCTACAAACTGATCTAACTCAGCTAAAGATTTCTTACCAAAATTACGGAACTTCATCAAATCAGATTTATTGAACTGTACTAAATCTCCTAGCGTATCAACCTCAGCAGCTTTAAGACAGTTAAGTGCACGCACAGATAATTCCATATCCACTAAACGTGTTTTTAACAATTGTCTCATGTGTAAAGCTTCTTCATCATACTCTTCAACTCCGCTACCTTCAGATTCTTCAAGCGTAATACGCTCATCTGAGAATAACATGAAGTGGTGAATAAGAATCTTAGCAGCTTCAGTTAAGGCGTCCTTAGGAAAAATAGAACCGTCTGTTTCTATCTCGAGGATTAGTTTTTCATAATCGGTCTTTTGACCAACACGGAAATTCTCTACTGAATACTTAACGTTTTTAATCGGTGTAAAAGTAGAATCAGTAACGATTGTACCAATTGGAGCACCTTCAATACCTTGTTCTTCAGCAACAACAAATCCTCGTCCTTTCGCTATAGTAAAAGTAATATCTAAAGATACAGATGGATTCATACGACAAATAACTAAATCAGAATTCAATACTTGAAATCCTGAGATGAATTTTCCAATATCACCAGCAGTTAATTTATCCTTTCCTGATACAGAAACATGGAATGTTTCTTCCTCAGCGTCCTCTACCTGTCTCTTTAACCTAATTTTCTTAACATTTAAGATAATATCGGTTACATCTTCTATAACACCTTCGATAGTGCTGAATTCATGATCAACACCCTCTATTTTTATTGAAGAAATCGCAAACCCTTCTAGAGATGATAATAATACTCTACGAAGTGCGTTTCCTACAGTTAACCCGTAACCTGGTTCTAATGGTCTAAATTCAAACTGTCCAAAAGTGTCAGTAGAATTCACCATATAAACTTTATCTGGTTTCTGGAATTTTAATATAGCCATATCTTAAATTTTGAGAAAGTTAAGGATTACTTAGAATACAATTCAACGATCAGTTGTTCTTTGATGTTTTCTGGAATTTGTGTTCTTTCTGGTGTAGCTAAAAACTTACCTGAAAGAGCAGCATTATCCCATTCTAACCATTCATAGTTTGTACGGTTAACTAAAGATGAAGTGATTTCCTCTAAAGATTTAGATTTTTCACGTACACCAATAACTTGACCTGGTTTAATTGTATAAGAAGGAATATTAACTACCTCTCCATCTACTGTAATATGCTTGTGACCAACAAACTGACGTGCAGCATCTCTTGTTTTAGCAATACCTAAACGGTATACTACATTATCAAGTCTTCTTTCACAAAGTTGTAATAAAATTTCACCGGTAATTCCAGGAGCAGCAGATGCCTTCTTGAATAAGTTAGAGAATTGCTTCTCTAATATACCGTATGTATATTTTACCTTTTGTTTTTCACTTAATTGAGTAGCGTATTCAGATTTTTTTCTTCTTCTACCCGCTTGTCCGTGTTGTCCTGGAGGATAATTTCTTTTTTCTAAAGATTTATCTGCACCAAAAATTGGTTCTCCAAACTTACGCGCTATTTTAGTCTTAGGACCTCTGTATCTAGCCATTTCTCTAAATTAATTCTTGAAATAAGATTAAACTCTTCTTCTCTTAGGTGCTCTACACCCGTTATGAGGTTGAGGAGTAACATCAATTATTTCTGTTACTAAAATTCCACTGTTGTGAACTGAACGAATAGCAGATTCTCTACCATTACCTGGTCCTTTCACATAAGCCTTAACTTTTCTAAGACCTAAATCGTGCGCTACTTTAGAACAATCCTCAGCTGCTAATTGAGCTGCGTATGGAGTGTTTTTCTTTGATCCTCTAAATCCCATTTTACCGGCAGAAGACCATGAAATTACTTGACCTTGCTTGTTGGTCAAAGAAATAATAATATTGTTGAATGAAGAATGAATGTGTAATTCTCCAATAGCTTCAACTTTTACGTTTAATTTCTTGTTTGATTTTGCCATCTTACGTTAAAGTTTAGGGTTATTTAGTTGCTTTTTTCTTGTTAGCAACAGTTTTCTTCTTTCCTTTACGAGTACGAGAATTATTCTTAGTTCTCTGACCTCTTAAAGGTAAACCTGAACGATGACGGATACCACGGTATGAACCAATATCCATTAAACGCTTGATGCTTAATCTTACTTCAGAACGTAATTCACCTTCAATAGTGAATTCCGCGATTGTACTTCTGATTTTAGATAAATCGTCATCAGTCCAATCCTGTACCTTAATGCTCTCATCAATGTTAGCACTGGCAAGGATCTCCTTTGCTCTACTGCTTCCAATTCCATAAATATAAGTTAAAGAGATAACTCCTCGCTTATTACTTGGAATGTCAACACCTGCAATTCTAGCCATAATTTAATTTTTAACGATTTTAACCTTGTCTTTGTTTTAATTTAGGGTTCTTTTTGTTTATAACATATAAACGCCCCTTTCTTCTAACAATCTTGCAGTCTTCACTGCGCTTTTTTAAAGATGCTCTTACTTTCATAGCTTAGTATCTGTAAGTTATTCTTCCCTTAGTTAAGTCATATGGTGACATAGCTAATTTCACTTTATCTCCTGGCAAAAGTTTAATGTAATGCATTCTCATTTTACCAGAAATATGGGCTGTTAATATATGCCCATTTTGAAGCTCTACACGAAACATTGCGTTTGACAATGCCTCTACGATTACTCCATCTTGTTCTATTGACGCTTGTTTAGCCATCCTTTTACTTCTGTTTTAAAATCTCTTCTATAAACTCGAAACTCGATAAAATCTCTGCTTTACCCTTTCGAACAACAATAGTATGTTCAAAGTGAGCAGAAGGTTTTAAATCTTGAGTCTTAATTGTCCATCCATCAGAATACTGACGAATTTTCTTAGTACCTAAATTAATCATTGGTTCAATAGCAATAACTAAACCTTCTTTTAATATTGGTCCTCTCCCTCTCTTTCCATAATTTGGAACTTGAGGATCTTCATGTAGTTCTTTACCAACTCCATGACCAACTAATTCTCTAACGACTCCATAACCGTGTTGTTCAGCATACTTCTGAATTGCAAAAGAAATATCGCCTATTCTGTTTCCAGCAATAGCTTGTTCGATTCCCTTATAAAGAGATTCTTTTGTAACCTCAAGAAGTTTTTTGGTCTCGTCTTTAACTTCACCTACTGTATATGTATAAGCTGAATCACCGTAATAACCATCCTTAACAACCCCACAATCTACAGAAAGGATAGAACCTTCCTCGACAGGAATCTGGTTTGGTATACCATGAACAACTTCTGCATTTGGTGAAATACAAAGAGAGTTTGGAAAACCTCCATAACCTTTAAAAGCTGGTACAGCTCCGTGGTCACGGATGAACTCCTCTGCTATCTTATCTAATTCAAGTCCAGTTACACCGGGCTTGATTAGTTTTACAACTTCCGCATGAGTTTTAGCAACAAGTAAAGAACTTATACGAATTTTATCAATTTCCTCTTCCGTTTTATACGTAATCATGTATATAACTTATATAGAAGTTCGACCTTGAATTCGTCCAGTTTTCATCATTCCATCGTAATGACGAGCTAAAAGGTAACTTTCTATTTGTTGTAAAGTATCTAAAGCAACACCTACAATAATAATTAAAGAAGTTCCTCCAAAAAATTGTGCAAACGTTGGGTTAACATCAGCTTGCATAACAAACGCAGGGAAAATAGCAATTAATGCTAAAAACACAGATCCTGGGAAAACGATCTTAGATAAAATGCTATCTAAATAATCCGCAGTATCTTTTCCTGGTTTTATTCCTGGAACAAATCCTCCATTACGTTTTAAATCATCTGCCATTCTATTGGTATTCACCGTCATAGCAGTATAAAAGAATGTAAAAACAATAATCAAGATTGCAAATATAAGATTATATGAGAAACCTTGAAAGTTTGAGAGCTCTTTTATGAACCAATTTGGTTCATCTCCAGACATAAAGCCAGCAAGGGAAATAGGAATAAACATTATTGCTTGTGCAAAAATGATAGGCATTACCCCCGCAGCATTTACTTTTAATGGAATGTATTGACGAACACCTCCGATTGGATTACCACCTACAACACGTTTTGCAACTTGAACAGGAATCTTACGAACTCCTTGAATAATCAAGATTGTAAACATAATAATAGCTAGTAAAATAATCATTTCAATGAAAAACATTAAAAGTCCACCTCCAGTATTCTCTGTAACTTTCTGAGTAAATTCAGCAACTAAAGAGAAAGGTAAACTAGCAATTATACCGACCATAATTAGAATAGATATACCATTACCAATTCCCTTATCTGTAATACGTTCACCTAACCACATAGCGAATAAACACCCTGTAACTAAGATTAATAAACGTAATACAGCATAAAAATTCTGTAAAAATGCTGAATCAAACTGCACAAATGCCTCAGTTGGCAAGGTTGCAAGGAACCCCGGTGCTTGTACTAAACAAATAATAATTGTCAAGTAACGTATGATTTGATTTTGCTTATTACGTCCACTTTCACCCTCTCGTTGTAACTTTTGCATGTATGGCACAGCCATACCTAACAATTGCACCACAATAGAAGCCGAAATATAAGGCATTATACCTAAAGCTAAAACAGATGCCTTAGCAAAAGCACCTCCTGTGAACATATTTAATATACCAAATAAACCACCTTGTGCTTGACTAGAAAAATCAGATAATCCTTGAGGATCAATTCCTGGTAAAACAACGGCCGACCCAAGACGATAAATAAGTAAGAATCCTAATGTCATTAGGATTCTACTTTTTAGCTCTTCGATCTTCCAAATATTCTTAATTGTGTCGATAAACTTATTCATTTAAAATACGATTTCTTACAGTGTTGTTACTGTTCCACCGCACTTTTCAATAGCTTCTACGGCAGTCTTAGAAAATTTGTTTACTGTGAAGTTAATTTTAGCCGTGATTTCACCATCACCTAAGATTTTTATCAAATCATTGTGTTTTGCAACACCTGCCTTAATTAATACTTCTGGATTCACTGTATCAGAAATTTTACCTTCTTCTACTAAAGATTGAATCGTACCTACATTAATCCCTTGGTATTCCTTACGATTAATATTTGTGAAACCGAATTTTGGTACACGTCTTTGAAGAGGCATTTGCCCACCTTCAAATCCAACTTTTTTAGAGTAACCAGAACGAGATTTAGCACCTTTGTGACCTCTTGCAGAGGTACCACCTTTACCAGATCCTTGACCACGTCCTAAACGTTTCCCTTGTTTTACTGCACCTTTTGCCGGTTTAAGATTGGATAATTCCATTGTAAACTAGTTTTATTAGTTTAATTCTTCTACACGAACTAAATGTTTTACAACATTTATCATACCTCTTACTACTTGATTATCTTCCTTCTCAACAAACTTGTTGATTCCGTGAAGACCTAAAGCCACTAAAGTGTCTTTTTGCGTTTGAGGTCTTTTTATATTACTACGTACCTGAGTGATCTTAACTTTGGCCATGTTTCTAGTATTTAAAAATTAACCGTTAAAGACTTTACTCATACTAACACCACGGTGTTCTGCAACAGTTTTTGCATCACGTAACATTAATAAAGCACGAATAGATGCTTTAACAACGTTATGCGGGTTAGATGAACCTTTCGATTTAGCAAGAATATCGTGAACACCTGCAGATTCGAAAACCGCACGCATCGCACCACCTGCGATAACTCCAGTACCATGAGATGCTGGTCTAAGGTAAACTAATGCTCCACCATATTTAGCCAACTGTTCATGAGGTACTGTCCCATTTACAAGAGCAACACGAACAAGACTTTTCTTAGCCTCATCGATTCCTTTTGCGATAGCAGAAGTAACTTCATTTGCTTTTCCTAATCCGAAACCAACAACTCCGTTTTGATCTCCAACTACCATAATGGCAGAAAAACTGAATGTACGACCACCCTTAGTTACTTTAGTAACACGTTGGATACTAACTAACTTTTCTTTTAGCTCTAAACCTGTAGGTTTAACTCGCTCTATATGTCTGATTCCTTTAAACATAATTCTTAGAATTTAAGACCACCTTCACGAGCTCCGTCTGCTAAAGACTTTACTCTACCGTGATATAGATACCCACCTCTATCAAAACAAATTGTTTCAACTCCAGCTTTAAGTGCCAATTCAGCAATAGCTTTACCAACTAATCCCGCTTTTTCCGTCTTAGAAACTGATGCCGCTGCAATTGACTTCTCACGAGAAGAAGTTGAAGCTAAAGTAACTCCATTTGCATCGTCAATTAGTTGAGCATAAATTTCTTTATTAGATCTGAAAACAGCTAAACGTGGATTTGAAGCAGTACCGTTGATATTTTTACGGATACGAAACTTAATTCGTTGTCTTCTGTAACTTTTATCGATTGCCATAATGCATTCAATTTTAAAATTTATCCAGCAGTTTTACCTGCTTTTCTTCTGATTTCCTCTCCAACAAACTTAACACCTTTTCCTTTGTAAGGTTCAGGCTTACGGTATCCGCGTATTTTAGACGCTACCATACCGACTAATTGTTTGTCGTGCGAAGATAAAATAATAATTGGATTTTTACCCTTTTCAGACTTAGTTTCAACTTTTACTTCCTCAGCAATTTTCATTACGATATTGTGAGAATAACCTAAGTTTAATTCTAATTCTTGTCCTCTGTTAGCTGCTCTATAACCAACTCCAACAAGTTCTAATTCAAGTTTAAATCCTTTACTAACACCTACAATCATATTGTTGATTAAGGCTCTAAAAAGACCGTGTTGTGCTTTAGCGCTCTTTGACTCTTCAACTCTTGAAAGAGTAACAACTCCGTCTTCAACGGAGATTGTTACTTTATCAGTAAGTTCTTGAGTAAGTTCACCAAGTTTACCTTTCACAGTTACTTTTTGACCTTCAACATTTACTGTAACACCGTCAGCAATTTGAATTGGCTGTTTACCTATTCTTGACATGATCAGTTTATCTTAAAAGATTAATAAATGTAGCATAAAACTTCACCACCCA
>CBDEVQ010000098.1:0-69102 GCA_965243605.1 Flavobacteriales bacterium | reverse complement strand
AGTTCCGGCGTAAACAATATTGGCATCATTCGGATCTACAGCAATAACACTAATGGCTAAATAAGCTTGATCGTCAAAAATGGGATTCCAGGTTGTACCACCATCTGTTGTTTTAAAAATACCACCATTGGCAGCACCTGCATAAATAGTATTCGGATCTGTAGGTGAATTGGCTAAAGTATTAAAACGTCCACCAATATTACCAGGACCTTCAGAAGTCCAATCCTCATCTAAATCATCTGCACTGGCTTTAAAATATTTACCTCGAGCGTTAAATTCTTTTACGCTTTCTAAACTCGAAATATAGGCTTTGGGATTAAAAGATTCGTTAAATGATCGTTGTTGCAACCATAAATCATTTGGATTGTGAGATTTAGTCTCTTCATGCTTTTGTGGTATATTTTGCGATAACCCTTCCGAAGAAGATTGGTTACAACTTGTAGATAATATTGCGAGAATTGATAACCCTACAATATGGGGGAAATAAGAAGCTGGTTTCATAGTACTTAGATAAAAATAAATAAAGGGGATCTAAATTTAAATAATTAATTTGTAGAAAAGAAGTTATAACCACTAATTACCTAAAAAGTACGATACATTGTAGGGAAACAATGCGTTCTGAATACAAAAAGACGACAATACCATTACATTGCAGGATGGCACATTGGATTTATGAATGATTTATGATCAAAAAATCCAAATATTATTGATGATAAGTTTAGAAGCAGTAGAAATGTTAAACCTATATATTATCTAAGAATACCAATCCAAAAATATTCACGATATTTGTCATTCGAAATTGAAAAATAAAAAACATGTCCGACGATAAGAAAGTGATTTTCTCCATGCAGGGGATCACAAAAAGTTATACAAATAAAACCGTTTTAAAGAACATACATTTATCATTCTTTTATGGAGCGAAAATTGGTATTCTTGGATTAAACGGTGCTGGTAAATCTACTGTTTTAAAGATTATTGCTGGAATTGAAAAAGAATTTCAAGGTAATTTACAATGGGCAAAAGGATATACAGTTGGATACCTAGAGCAAGAACCTAAATTAGATCCTAACAAAACAGTGATGGATGTTGTTAAAGAAGGAGCTGCTGAAACGGTTAAAGTATTAGAAGATTACGAAGCCATTAATCAGAAATTTTGTGAGCCAGAGATTTTAGATAATCCAGATGCCATGCAAAAATTGATGGATGAACAAGCTGTACTAACTGAAAAGATTGAGCAAATGGATGCTTGGAATCTTGAAAGTAAGTTAGAAACGGCTATGGATGCTTTAAGAACACCACCTTCTGAAGCTAAGATTGAACACTTATCTGGAGGAGAGAAACGTCGAGTTGCACTTTGTAGATTATTATTACAACAACCAGATGTATTATTATTAGATGAGCCAACTAACCACTTAGATGCTGAATCTATTCACTGGTTAGAGCAACATTTACAATCGTACCAAGGAACTGTAATTGCAATTACTCACGATAGATATTTCTTAGATAATGTTGCAGGTTGGATTTTAGAATTAGACCGTGGAGAAGGAATTCCATGGAAAGGAAATTATTCATCATGGTTAGATCAAAAATCTAAACGTTTAGCACAACAAGATAAACAAGCGTCTAAACGTCAAAAAACACTGGAACGAGAGTTAGAATGGATTAAGATGTCTCCTAAAGGACGTGGATCTAAATCTAAAGCCCGTATCAAAAACTACAACAATCTTTTAAATGAAGATGTTCGAGAAAAAGAACAAAAGTTAGAGATATTTATTCCAAACGGACCACGTTTAGGAAATGTAGTGCTTGAAGCAACTGATATTAAAAAAGCCTTTGGAGATAAATTATTATACGAAGGATTAAACTTTAGTTTACCACCAGCAGGAATTGTTGGTATTGTAGGACCAAACGGTGCAGGTAAATCGACATTGTTTAAAATGATTATGGGGTTAGAAACTCCAGACGAAGGATCTTTTAAAGTTGGTGAAACTGTAAAATGGTCATATGTCGATCAAGATCATGGAGATATAGATCCAGAGAAAACGATCTTTGAAAATATTGGAGGAGGAGAAGAAATGGTAGAAGTTGGAGGAATCCGAATGAACGCTAGAGCTTGGGTTTCTCGTTTTAATTTCAATGGAGCAGATCAAAGTAAAAAAGTAAAAGTACTTTCTGGAGGTGAAAGAAACCGTTTACATTTAGCGATGGCGTTAAAGCAAGAAGGAAACGTTTTACTATTAGATGAGCCTACCAATGATTTAGATGTTAATACATTAAGAGCATTAGAAGAAGGGTTAGAGAAATTTGCAGGATGTGCCGTAGTTATTTCTCACGACCGTTGGTTCTTAGATCGTATTTGTACACACATTTTGGCTTTCGAAGGAAACTCAGATGTTGTATACTTTGAAGGAACATATTCTGAATACGAAGAAAATTATAAAGCGCGTAAAGGAGATTTAGTTCCTAAACGTATTAAGTATAGAAAACTAAGACAATAGTAAATATGTTTGATTTTCAAGATAAACCTTACGCTATAGTTATTGAAATTGCTGTAGCCTGCCTTTTAAGTGGAATGATATATCTGCTTGGATCATCTGGAGTAATTTCGCCAATACATCCTTTTACCTATTTTTTATTAACACCAATCATTGTGTTATTACTAGTTAGAAAAAGGAAGCAAGAAGAAGAATCTAAAAAAGATCAATAAAATAAAAATGGAGTTTGTGATGTTAATCATAAACTCCATTTTAGTTTTTATAGGCTTGTTTTACCATACGTTTAACAACAAGTCTGTGAAATGGTTTAATAATATTCATATAGACTTTTCCTTTCTTGTTATTATATTCTACCAATGTTGTAACAAATACATTATAGGTTTGTGAAGGTTGTAAAGTAATTACAGCTCTAAAATTAAGATGATCATCATCTGCACCCATTACGATTTCTGTTTCAGACAAACTCATGATCTTAAAGAAACCGATATATCCACCTATGGCAAATGATTCGTTATAATCTTTTGGTTTTTCAGACGATAGTCCAATCAATTTTACCATTACATTTCTTAGCTTCATAAGCCCTTCAACCCATTTAGGCATGGTTGCAAAAACCAATCGAGTAATAGATTCTAAGGAGTCTTTATGATTAATGGTTGAAAAAGTATCCTCAAAATCTATCGTATTAATATAAAATGAAGGCTTTATATTGGTCTTAATATGTTCTTCTTTGGTTTTCATTTATTTATAATTTAGTGCAAATGTACTAAAATGAAAATATAGCTCCAATTTTAATGGAAAAAAATAACCCATTAGAATGACTTCTTATATCTGCAAACGAACATTAGCAATTATTAAGTTTTATCTGGTTAATTAAAGAATAAGTATTAAAAATTGTTTTTAAATTTAGGATCTCAAAATCTCAGACATGTTTAAATCTTCCTTGCTGTTCATATGTTTGGTGTTTACAACGCTTGTAAATGCCCAAATAAAACCTGAAAATGAATTTCAGTTAGGTATGCAGAAGTACAATCAAAAAAATTATAAACAGGCTATACCTTTTTTTAATGCACTTATTGATAAGAGTGAGGATCAGTACAAGGTGCTTTATTTTAGAGGGTTAAGTAAATTTGCATTAAGCGACTTTTTAGGTGCAGAGATCGATTTGAGAAAAGCAACCTACTATAAACCTTTCTATCCAGAAGCTTTTCATAACCTGGCATTGGTTCAAATAAACTCGGGTAAATTATTATCTGGAATACAAAGCTTAAATAAAAGTCTAGAACAAGACAGTCTAAACGCCGAAGCTTATTTTCATCGTGCTATTTCTTATTTTCAAATCAATCAATTTGATGCGAGTATAGATGATATTAACAAATGTTTAGGTTTAAACGCCTTACAATTGAAAGCGATTCGGTTAAGAGTAGAATGTTACAAAAACCAAGAGCGTTATGACGACGCTATGGATGATATATTAGTATTAATTGAAAAAAAGGCCGATTTAGAAAAAGATTATCTTATTCGCGCTGAACTTTTTCAATCTAAAGAAGATTATAAAAGTGCGCTTAAAGATGCCCAATATATATCGACTTATATAAATGCCGATAATTTAGAGGCAAAATACATTATGGCCTTTAACTACCATAAATTGGATAAATCTTCTAAAGCCATGCATTTAATAGAAGAAATCCTTTCAGAAAATCCTTACCATACCCAAGCCTTATATTTAAAAGGAATAGAATTATGGAAACAAGATAGGTTAAGTGAGGCTCTAAATGAGTTATCGCTTTTATCTGAACAAATGCCAAAAAATGTATTAATAATTAATGAATTGGCTAAAATTAACATCCAAAAGAAACAGTATACAAAAGCCTTAAAATTATTAAAAAGGTCATCCAATATTTTTGAAGAATTTCCTGAAACCTATAAAATTAAATCGGAGGTATACCTTAGACAGAATAAGCTTAAACTAGCACAAAAAGAAGACGAACTCTATGTGTTTTATAATTCTCCAGAACGAAACTATCCTCAGGAGAAACAATATTCTTGGAAACAAAAATATTTATCTCTAAAACCAGTAGATAAAGAAGACGCCGATAAAAACACCCAATTAAAAAATGAATTGAGATTATCTCAACATGTTCAATTAAATGTAACCAATTTTGTGGTGGCTTTAGATCCTGAGGTTCAGTTTAAATCGAAATTATTAAAGTCTGTAGATCAAATTGAGCTGTATCCATTTAGGTTAAACCTAGGAACACAATCAGAACACATAGATGAATTAGATCTAGAACTTTCATTGAATACGATAGATTCTTTAATTCTTGAAAACAATAAGACAAATAATCTAGTTCTCATTAAGGCACTTCTGTATTATCAGAATTTTAAACTTGACAAAGCGGAAGAAACATTGACTCAATTATTACATTTAGCACCTAATCACGCTTTAGGAAACAGTTTAATGGCCCAAATTTATTGGGTAAAATGGGAAGTTGAAAAAAATAAAGAAACCCCAGGATTCCTTTTAAATACAGATAAACTAGAGGATACTAAAGAGGCAAAACGATTAAATTTACTTATTCATAAATATTTCAATAAAGCCATAAAAGCTCAAGAGAATGCCGATTTTGTATATTACAATTACGCGTTATTTATGGCTCAGCAGCAAAAAGTAGAAGCAGCCATTGAATTGTTAGAAAAAGCCTTTTTAATCAATAATAATGAGAAGGAAATAGCCTATAACTTAGCGTTAATAAACTACAAGTTAGATCGGTTTGACGAAGCATGTAAGTATTTAAGTATTGCAGGAGAATTAGGTAAACAAGAGGCCTATGAACTTATTACTGTTATTTGTAGATAAATAAGAATAATAAAAAGACCTTCTCTCTGTTCTTAATTAAGAACAGAGAGAAGGTCTTTTTAAATATAAATAAAATAAGGTATAACAATACTCATTAAATTTAGCTACATTACAGTAAATATAATAGGTTATACAATATAGAATTACCAACAAACATGAAATACGGATTAAAACAAAATATATGGATTACGTTAGGTGTATGTTTATTAACCAATACACTTTTAGCTCAAGATAAATACCAAAGTTTACTTTGGGAAATTAAAAGTGCAGATCTAGAAGAACCATCTTACCTGTACGGTACAATGCATGTAAGTAGTAAACTGGCCTTTCATTTAACCGATGATTTTTTTGAAAGTTTAGAGAAAGTAGATATTGTTGCCTTAGAATCTGACCCTACCCAATGGCTTTCAGAAACTGAAGAATTGGAAGATCAGCCTATGTTAAATCCTAATCGATTTTACAGACAGTTTCAACATAAAGTTTTAGATAAATATAGCTTAGCAGAACAATTAACATCAGATCATGCTTTAATCAATAATTTACTTTACCGTTCTAATTCTGCTCGTCAAGATTTTCAGGAAGATACATACTTAGATATGTTTATCTTTCAGGCTGGTAGTCGTTTCAATAAAGAAATTGTTGGGCTTGAGGATTTTAAGGAATCTAGAGATTTAGTGACCCAAGCCTATAATGGCGAAGTGGTTAAAGATAACCCTCCAGTGTGGTTACAAGATTTATTAAAAGAAAAAAGCTACGATATAATCTTAAGCGACTCCTATAGAAATAACGATCTTGATATGATCGATTCATTAAATACAGGATTTAATACCGACAACTACTTAGAATACATGTTGTTCAAACGAAACAACAATATGGTAGAAGTATATGATTCTATTATACGAACAGGTAAAACTATTTTTGCAGGAGTAGGGGCAGCTCACTTACCTGGAGATGAAGGGATGATAGAAGCCTTTAGAGCCAAAGGATATGAAGTAACTCCAATTAAAGGCGCTTGGACCGATAAAGGTAAAAAGGCAAAAGAAGAAATTGGATTAAAACGTGTGGAGCGCATTTTTGAACCGTTTGTGAGTTCAGATGGCTTTATAAAATTTAATACACCAGCAGAAGTGCATGAAGTCTCGTTTTACGGGAAAACTATGTATTTAGCTCCAGATTTAACGAATGGATCATATGTGGCTGTTTCTAGAATGAAACTCAACCAATTTGTGAATATAAAAACAGAAGAAGGTTTATCATTTGATGAGATAGATAAGATATTGATTGAATATATCCCAGGTGAAATAACATCTAAAAAAGAAATTGAACGTAATGGTATTCCGGGGTTAGATCTTTTATCTAAAACCAAGCGAGGAGACTACCATAGATATGCCATCTTTAAAACACCTTTAGAATTTATCATTATTAAAATGATCGGTAAAAATGAAGATGTTACAAAAAATAGCAACAAATTATTTGATAGTATTGTTTTTGACTATAGCAACGAGGTTAAAACCATAGAACCTAAACAAGGAGGTTTTACAGTAGATATACCTAATTTCTATTTACTGGATAACAACAGTGCATACACATCTAAAACTGGAAACCCACAAATTCAAGCATTCAACGCCGATAAATCGGCATACTACTTTGTTCAACAATTAGTCTTAAATGACAATGTATACTTAGAAAAAGACCTTTTTGAACTGAACAGAATTATAGAGGTTTACTTTAAATCTATAGAAATAGACTCTTTTAACATCGATCAAGACACCTACCTTAATCGTCCAAGAATAATAGGAACTGGGCAATTAAAGAATGGTAAATCTTTAATGTTAACTGCCATGATAAAAGGAGGACATTATTACTTAATGGGAAGTCAAGGATTATCGGAAAATGAATCGATGAAATTCTTTAATTCATTTAAGTATTCCGACATGAATTATAATCTTCCTTTTGAAGAGATCATCGATACAAATCTACATTATAAAGTAATGGCTCAAAAAAAGGCGAACGAAACCAATAGTGGTAGAGGGATGTATCCGAGTGCTGATGTTAAAAGTTTTCAATCGGAAACAAAACAACACGTTTTTAATTCAATTTCTAAACAGCAAGTTTTTCTTAAGTATTACAAATACAACGATTATGACCAATATGAAAATATAGACTCCTTATGGAAAGCTATTTTAGATTATAAAATAAATAAAGGACAAATTGTTGAGTATAAAAAAACAGGAGAAACAGCTCTAAAAGACCCGTATTTAGACATAATAATGGCAGATACGGCTACATCGCGTAAGCTGAAGTTTAAATACATTATTCATGGTGGTGTTCAATACAAACTAAGTACGGTTATAGATTCTTTAGATCAAGATCCTTTTGTAACCTCTATTTTTAATACGTTTCAACCATTAGATACCCTGATTGGAAAATCGCCATTGGATAAAAAAGCAGAGGCATTCTTTAGTGGATTATATTCTAAGGTAGACAGTTTAGAAATCGAAGTTTTAGAAAATCATAAGGACATTAAATTCTTTGTAGAAGACAAAGATCAATTGGTTAATACCATTGAAAATTGGGCGTTTGAAGATAAAGATTTGTCGGTTAAATTGGATTTAATTGAGGCTTTTTCTAAACTAAATACAGATGATAGATTAACGTATTTATCGAAATGGTATTCTGGTTCAGAAGACAATGCAAATATGCAAATTGCCATTTTAAACCTATTAACGAAAGATGGGACAAAAAAATCGTACAAGCAGCTAAGTCGTCTTTTACGTGCAGACATTCCGTTACTGTATCAAAACTATAAGATCAACCAAATGTTTCTTAACCTGAATGAAAATCCAGAGCTTGAGGAAGACATTATGCCCGATTTAATGAGTTTATTAACCATAGAAGAGTATAAATCGGCCATACTTGAATCTTTATCTTTATTATATAAAGAAGACGTTATTGGTAAACACTTTTTGAAGAAGTATAAAAAACAACTGATCTCTATGGCTAAAGTAGAGTTTAAACGTGCAAGAAGTAAACAAATAGCGAATAGCAATAGTACATACTCTAAATCAAAATATAAAAAGTTTAATAACCTATTGCATTTACTTTTACCATTCAGACAAGACGATGACGTTCAATCTCTTTATGCGAAAGTAAAGGCTTCAGACTTTACAGAAGAACATATTCGTATTGTAGCGAACCATATTAAACTAAAAGATAAGGTAGATGAACTAGAGATTTTAGAACTTGCTGAAAATATTGAAACACGAGCACAAACGTATCAATTGTTTTCGGAATTAGATATATTAGATGCTTTTCCAAAACAATACGCTCAATTGGATTCTATTGCTCAGTCGTACTTAAGTAAAGAATACTTAACCAAAACCGACGATAATTTAGAATTTTATAAAAAACGAGATATCGTAAAAGATGGTGAAACATTCACCGTTTTGTATTACAAATACTTTACAACGAATTATCAAGAAAAGAAAACAACAAAGGTTGTGTACACCATCTTTAAATCTGATGATTACTCAGAACCGGTAAAGGAAAAGGTGATAAACGACGAATTTAGAGAAGATAACCAAGATAAGTTGGAAGAAGAAGAAGAGCGCTTTAAACTGGAAAACTATCCAAGAGTTGTTTTTACAAATGGAAGAATGTATTCAGGATGGTAAAAAATAAATAGATGGGAACACGAATCTTACATCTACCTAAATGGTTTCCTAATAAATACGATTTGCAAAATGGTATTTTTATCGACAAACACATTGTATCGGTATCAGACCAGTATGAGCAAATTGTTTTAAGTATCTATAAAGACCAAGAACTTAATTCCCGTGTTAATTTAACCGAAAATAAACACGGGAATATTACCTATGTAAAGGTGGCATTTAAACCATTTAGCAACAAAATATTCAATGTTTTTCAATATGGTATTTTAGGTTTTAAATATGCCTTTAAGTATGCCAAAAATGTTCAAATAATACACACCCACGTTATGGGACGGAACGTCTTTATAGCTTGGGTGATTTCGGTTTTAAAACAAACAAAACGCGTACATACTGAACATTGGACGCTTTTTGTAAAAGAACACCAATGGAGAAATAAATCAGTATTATATAAAAAAACCACTCAGTTTTTATTGGGTAAAATGGCTTGTGTATTAACGGTGTCCAAACTTTTAAATACCAATCTGTTAAAAATAAACCCTAATATTAAAACAGAAATAATAGGCAATGTTATTTCAGAAAACGAATACAAAGACATTTTAAAACCAGAAACGTTTACCTTTATTAATGTTTCGGACTTAAGAGACGATAATAAAAATATATCTGGTATTATTAGAGCCTTTTTAGCCTTGGAGAAAGAACTAGATATACCTGTTAACCTTAATATCATTGGAGGGGGAGACGATAAAGAAATGCTCGAAAAATTAGCCTCACCATCTAAACAAATACATTTTAAAGGTCGGCAAACCAATACTCAAGTTTATCAATCGATGAACGCTGCACACTGCTTAATTTTAAACAGCAGAATTGAAACATTTGGAATGGTTGTACCCGAAGCTTTTTCTTGTGGATTACCCGTGATTTGTGCAAAAAATGGAGTAACAGATACCTTTGTAGACCAAACTTGTGGATTGGTTGTTAACCAAGAAGATGATATAGGCTTAACAGAGGCCATGAAAACCATGATTGCGAACTATAAGCAATACAATACAGACACCATTTGTAACAAGGCTAAACCGTATAGCGAAACCGTGGTGGGAAAAAAAATAAAACGGATTTATAAAACACTGACCAATGAAGCATAGTTTATTTTTGATATTACTTTTTCCGATACTCAACGCATACAGTCAAAGTACGAAAGAAGCCAAAGCTAAATTAGCTACTCCAAATATAGAACGTACAGCCTATGATGTACACCACTATCATATTGATTTGGATATTGATATTGAAGATAAAGCCATTTCGGGATCTGTGAAAATGGACTTTACTTTATTAAATTCTACACCAAAAATAGGTGTAGATTTAGATGATAAACTGACCATAGATTCAATAACTTATCTTGGTAAACCCCTTGAATTTAAAAGAACCCCAGAATCTAGAGAAGTACTAATAACAATAGATAATCGGTTCAAAAAAGAAGAATCATATACAATTGAAACATTTTATCATGGACAACCTCAAGAAGCCATTAAAGCGCCATGGGATGGGGGAGTATCTTGGAAAAAAGATAAAAACAACAACCCATGGATTGGCGTATCTTGCGAAGGCGATGGGGCGAGTATTTGGTGGCCCAATAAAGACTTACTTTCAGACGAGCCCGATTCGGTAACTTTTACTTGCCGTTACCCAAAAGATTTATTTTTTGTAGCCAATGGCGATATGGTAACCGATATAAAGCATGAAGGTTATAGAGAAACCACATGGAAAACAACATTACCTATCAATAATTATAATGTTACACTTAATATTGCCAATTACACGCATATTGAGGAAGTGTTTCGTAGAGAAGAAAATGCGTCACAATTACGATTGGATTATTATGTGCTTTCTTATAATAAAGACATAGCAACAGAACATTTTAAGATTGTAGGTCCTATGATGGCTATTTTTGAAAACGCCTTTGGAGAATACCCTTTTGAGGAGGATGGATATGCCTTGGTAGAAACACCATATTTGGGAATGGAACACCAAAGTGCAATTGCCTACGGTAACCAATATAAGCCTGGTTATTTAGGGCGATATCCGAAACATATGGATTTCGATTTTATTGTCATTCATGAAACGGGTCATGAATGGTGGGGGAATTCAGTAAGTATGAATGACAGAGCCGATATGTGGATACACGAAAGCTTTTGTACGTATAGTGAAGCCATTTTTGCAGAACACTATTATGGATATGATCATATGGTAGATTATTTAGTCTATCAAAAGGATTTTATTGAAAATACAAGTCCAATTCAAGGTATACCTCATCAACATAAAAGTGGGCATGGAACCGATATTTATTATAAAGGATCTTGGGTACTTCATACTTTAAGAAACATGGTTAATAATGACGAGCTTTGGAATAAGATGATTAAAGATTTAGCTTTAAAATATCGCATAAATAATGTGGATGGAAAACAGGTTAAAGCTTTTATTGCTGAGTATTTAAATATGGATTTAGATGCTTTTTTTGACGTTTATTTTAACTCAACTACATTACCAACCATTATTATTAAGGAACATAAAGATGGCGTGAAAATAAAAATGGCTAAAAAATATGGCTTTTCGTTACCCTTTAATTGGAACAATACCCCAGTAATACTATCGAATAAGTGGGTTAAATTGAAAAAAGCCAATAAAGAAGACGTAAAAAAACAACTGAATAGACTGTTTTTGATAAAACAAGTGTAAAAGTCATTGTTTAAGTTTAAAAATAATCTGAAATTTATGAGGATTAAAAACTTAAATAAAAAATTATGAAAGGTAGATTTACGTGGTGGGAAGCTTGGATTGAAAAAAAACATAAATATTTATTATCGGAGGAAACCCAGTTAGATGCAGATATATTTAACTCCATATGTTCTGGAACAGGTTTACCAAACATTCATCAGAAGTCGACCTTTAAATTTAAAGACGTTAAAGATGGAGCCGATCGTTTTATTGGTGTTTCACCTTCCGGAGAAAAACCATTTGCTAGAATATATACACGATTAGGAAACCCCAATACAGAATACTTAGAAAAGGTATTATTCCAACTCGAATGTAAGCATCTTATAGATTCTGCTTTGGCAGCAGACGAACAGGAACCAACCATAGGATCTTTAGTGTTTTCGTCTGGAATGGCTGCTATTTCAACAACCATTATGGGGTTTGTTAAACCTGGAGACGCCTTAGTCTTTGGAAATGTATATGGATGTACAGATTCATTCGCTAGATATTTAAATGAACGTTGGGGCGTAGATGTTCATTTTGTGGATGCAACCAACGTTGAAGAAGTAAAGGACGTATTTGAAAAACACGACAATATTGTGGCTATGTTGATCGAAACTCCAGACAATCCAACACTTAAAATGTGTGATATTCGAGCCATAGCGGATATAACCGAACCAAACGAAGCCATTTTAATGGTGGACAATACATTTTGTTCACCGTATTTACAACAACCTTTCCGTTTAGGAGCCGATATTGTTATTCACTCCCTTACAAAATATGTAAACGGGCACTCCGCTTCAATAGCTGGAGCCGCATTAGGACCATATGAATATTTTAGTACCGATTTATTTTTAGCCTATAAAGATTTCGGACCAACACCATCTCCATTTGATAGTTGGTTAAATAGTCTTTGTATCCAAGATATGGGAATCCGTATGGAAGCCCAATGTAAAACGGCTCACCGTTTAGCCGAATTTTTAGAAGCCCATCCAGCTGTAGAAAATATTTGGTATCCAGGGCTAGAATCTCATCCACACCATAACCTTTGTAAAAAACAAATGCGTAACGGTGGAGGTATGATAGCCTTTGAACTTAAAGGAGGATTTGATGCAGGGGTTAACCTTATGAATTATTTTGCAAGACCAGATACACCAATGGAATTGGCTGTAAGTTTAGGGTCTGTAATTTCTTATATAGAACACCCGGCCAGTATGACCCATGCAATAGTTCCAGAAGAGGAACGATGCCTAAGAGGAATTACAAATTCCTTAGTACGTTTATCTGTAGGTACAGAAGGATTTACGGTATTAAGAGATGCTTTAAACCAAGGTTTAGAAGAAGCTTAAAAACGTATTATTATCATATAAAAAAAAAGGGTTACTGAGCAAATCAGTAATCCTTTTTTAATTCCATACTTAGGGATATGCGGTGTGCATTACTAAGTGTCAATTTGAGTGTTTTTCGAAATATGGAAGGATATGAATCGAGAATAGGAAGTTGGAAGTATAATTAAATTATTGATCAATTTAGAAGATTAAAGGAACCCAGGGAATCAAAGTATTTGGTTCCTATTTTTTAATAATTGATTATACATTTGCTCGTTAATATTAAGTTATATACAATGTTTATATATGATAGAAGGAAATGATGTCGGACATGTAGACTTTGAGTTTATGGGGTCAGAAATTGCCAAGAAAAGATATCGAATTCTAGCATTTATACTTGATGTAAATATCTTTACATTTTTGGCTTTTGGTATTGGAGTTCTATGGGGTACACCATCAGAAGAAGATATGCTAAGTTATAGTTTTACAGGGTTACCTGCTATAGGGCTTATGTTGTGTGGGTTACTTTTATGGCCAATGAGTGAAGGTTTTTTTGGACAGACTATAGGAAAACGAGTGGTTGGTTTACATGTAGTTTCAGATAACTATACACCAATTACATTAAGTAAAGCTTTTGGACGATTTGTTATAGTGTTATAGGGATATTTGATTATATATGCTTTATAGGGTTAATAGTAGCAGCAGTTAATAAGCAAAATAAACGATTAGGAGATTTGGCAGCAGGAACAATTGTAATAAGGAAATAACATCTCGTCTTATAAAAACAGTTGTGTAATAATGTTAATAATTCATAACTTACGGTAAATAAGTTTGACATAATCTGAATCGTATAAAAACAAACAATATCTATTATGAAATCAAAAATTATAACTTTAATTTTAGCTTCAATAACCATCTTAGCATGTAATAATGATGACGATAACACAGAGATTCTTGATGGAGAATATAGTGGGATATTTGAAAGGAATGGAATGATATCTAATGTTGAACTCAGTTTTGATGAGGGGATATTTGTTGGAGAAAGTGAAATGATTAAGTATCCTGCAATTTGCCATGGGGGTTATACAACAACAAATAATATTATTGAGTTTCAAAATGAGTGTGTGTGGACGGCTGAGTTTGATTGGACGCTTATTTTAAATGATGAGTGGAATTATACATTGAATGGAAATACATTGACTTTAATAAAACTCAATGGAGACAAATATGAATTATCCAAACAATAAGAACGGTTAGAGAGTAGTCTGAAATTTAATAATAGTATGTATATTTAAATCCAATTCTAACCACAACCAAATTAGGTGATGAACCTTGAAGAAATCATTAGCAAAATAGGAGAGCTTTACGTTCCTCTAACACAAGCATGTCAACATGATATTGTTTCTATCTCTAAATCAGGACATTTTAAAAAAGGAGATGTTGTCGTTCGAGAAGGACAATACTCTAAAAAAGCCTATCTAATAATTCAAGGGTGCTCTAGAGCCTATTACTTAAAAGACGGAAAGGACATAACCGATTGGTTTGCTTTTGAGCATGAATTTATGGCTCCAATCGTTAGTTTTTTTGGAGAAGACCCGAGTCCGCACTATATAGAATTTGTTGAAGACTCTTTTGTATTAGAGTTTTCAAAAGAAGCAATCGTTGAACTTTCTGAAAAGCACCGAGATTTTGAACGGTTGATCAGTAAAATTGTAACCGACACCATGTTAGGTTTATGCGAACGGCTTTATACCATTCAATTTAATAAAGCAGACGAGCGTTACAAGCACCTAATAACCATTCATCCGGATATTATAAACCGTATTCCACTTACCCATATTGCATCGTATTTAGGTGTAACCTTAGAAACATTAAGCCGAGTGAGAAGTCCTAAATATCGAATTTGATATTTATCAAATGATAACTCTTCCATTAAAAAGACTTTTGTAAAAAAGAATTAAACAATGGAAGAACTTAACACTCAATTACACTCAATTTGGGGCACCTGGTGGGAGCCCGTCAGAAAATGGTTTTACCCTTTATGGTTAATTTATGAGACCTCGGTTCGGTTTTATGACTATGCCATTGGTGTACACCTTTATTTCACAGAACATCAATCATCAATTTCATCGTATATCGGAGATGCTGGAGCGTATATTCTATGTATAGTGTGTAGTGTATTAACTTTTGCAATTTGTTCTGCCTTTTTAACCTTACCTGGTAGCTATCTGCTTTTTAAACTTTTTAAAGTAGATAATTTAACACATTCTGTAATCGAAGAGAAATTAAAACCAATATTTTAATCCATGAAAAAGATTCTAATAATAAACGGACATCCAGATAAAGAAAGTTATAATGTTGGATTACATGAAGCCTATAAAGGAGGAGCTGAAAAGTCGGGTGCAAACATAAAAGAAATACACATTAGAGAATTGGACTTTAATCCCAATCTACAATATGGATATAGAAAAAGAACAGAGTTAGAACCTGATTTACAAGAAGCCCAAAACAAATTAAAATGGGCAGATCATATTGTGTGGGTGTATCCCGTTTGGTGGGGTTCAGTTCCGGCCATTATGAAAGGATTTTTAGATCGTGTACTCCTTCCGGGATTTGCCTTTATAAAACGAGAGAACTCAATATGGTGGGATAAATGTTTAACAGGAAAAACAGCCCGATTGATTTGTACCTTAGATCAGCCAGCATGGTATTATAGATGGTATTATGGAAAACCAAGTCATAATGCAATGGAAAAAATAACTTTAAATTTTATTGGTGTAAAAAAAGTAAGAATAACAACTATTGGACCTATCCGATTGTCTAAAGATAAATTTAGAGAGAAGTGGTTAAAGAAAGTTGAAAGACTGGGAGAAATGAATAGATAATTCTAGTTGAAATTGAGGGAGCTTATCAGATGATAAGCTCTTTTTTATGCAGTTAGTTATAATTATATTTATAGCTTGAAATCAAGCTGTTTTAAAGGTGTTTTTTAAGCTATATATGAATAAATAGAATTAAATTAAACTAATAATTTTTCTGATACTATAATATCAGGGAAAATATCTGACGATGTTGAAGCCGGTGGTACAAAAGGCATTGGAAATATAACTGGCACTATAAAAGGAAACAAAATAAAGTTTGTAAAAAGAATGCCTATAAAAACCTATGTTTTACCAGATGGAACAAAAATGGAAGAAGATGATCCACATGTACCAATTTATTACAAGGGTATAATAAACCAAGAAAAAGGTATAGTTCATGGCTCTTGGAAAATAAAATGGGGAATAGAAATCATTAAAGGACGATTGATGATTTGTCCAGGGAATAAAGGAACGTGGGAAATGAGAAAAGCATAAATAAATGGAATTATACGAAATTAGTATTAATGGTAAGGAATTTTCTTTTCAAGTGTTGAAAAATTTTGCAGAACCTTGTCCAGTATGTCGTATTCCAGCCTGCGGAAGAGAAGATATAGTTTGGTATGAAGATAACCATAATAAAATAGCAATTGTATATGATGGTGGTTGTCTAAGTTTGGTAATTGAAGAGTTTCTCAAACAAGAAAGTAATGGAATCAAATTAGATACTTTACCTAAATTTATTACAGATTGGATAATGTCTGTTGGTTGGACAGATTCTTTAGATGTTGAAGGACACCTATTAGATATAGAAGATTATTTAAAGGCATTAAATTTATTAAAGCAAGCTGGACTCGATAAATGGATGAATCAGCAAGAGTGGATAGAATTAGAGTGTTTAGCTCAACAAGCCCGAGTAAAGGGAAAACAATTAAGACTTTTGAGAGGATAATAAACTAATAGTTTATCAATTGGTTTTATAATCAGGTGATTATACGCTCAAATACATGTATGGATTGAAGTACTTTGCTATTGAATGATTTAGATATAAACTTAATATATCTGATGGTTAGATACAATTGAATTACAACAATCTAAAAAGGAATAATTATGAGTTTCACAATTAAATTGGACACTTCAAAATCTGGTGTATTAGAAGACAATATTTATGTGCAAATTGTAACCGCAAATGCTGGTGCATGGGACTTTTCAACCAAGAGTTGGAACACAGCAAGTACACTTTCTGAAGCCCCATCTACCACCATAGACCAGATTGGAGATACTGGAGTAAACTTAACCGACTTTACAGGTGGAGGGAAAATTTATATTAGTATAGGAAAAGCAACAAACGCTACATATTTGGGTGGAGGTAAATACCGCTCAGCAATATATAATTCATTAACGTGGAATGGTGGAAATGTATTCGATAAAATTGAATTTGGAGGAGATGCGGGAAGTATTGTAAATCAATCTGCGGTTGCCTTCTATTCATTACCTCTATACTTTGAAATAATAGGAACAGGTTCAACTGCAGGATATTTCAATAGTCGAAAAGCTATTACAGATGATTTCGATAAATTAATGGTTGGATCGCCATGGAAAGATTTGGTGGTTAAAGATGGATCTGGGACACATACCATTGGAGTATTAAACCCAGCTGCTGGATTTACATCAGAGTTCGGGCCAAATAGCACATTTTTAGATACAGCAATTAAAGCGGCATTACCAGTAAGCAGTACATTGTATGTTGGAACCAATAAAATAAGTAAGAAATTTGTTCAGACGTTCTCTACAGATGCTAAAGGTAAAATAACATCTACGGACTCTGGAGATACAGCCGAAATAGATTTAGCTTGTTTTACAACCTTTGCTGTATTAACCAATGCACCACAAAGTCCAGCACCTAAAAACGTGGGGAAATACAATTTGTTTGGAGCTATTTGTGCTCAAATATTAAGAGGGTTGTCATTTGAGAATAATGACCCTGCTCTATTTAAAAATTTAGCAAAATTCCCGTTTACCAACGATCCGTTTGCAGGTGTACTTCATAATACAGCTAATAGCCAAGATGGTTTAGCCTATGCTATGGGATTTGATGATACTGGAGCCAAAGATTTCTCAAGTTCTTTACCAAGACCAGCAGGAGATGGTATTAAGATTACATTAGGAGATTGTAGCGATTTAAACGCTGTACTTAATTTGCCTCAAACTGAAACAGCTAAAGCAGAGTAAGATATAGACTTGATTAATTTCAAGAATTAAAAATATAAATTGGGTTTACGAATTGATCGTAAACCCAATTTTTGTTAAAGGTATTTTATGTATTTTTTTTGAAAAGAATAGGAGATGTAATTATATAACCTTTTGACATTGGATAAAGACGATTACTAAAACGAAAGTTTTCTAAATGATTATATTTGAGTGTTCACTAGATATACAATAACGAAAAGAATGAGTGAAGTAATTGACTTGTAAATTGTATGTTGGTATAATTTATGGTCTATTTATTTTTCTTGAATATCATGTGAGAAATACATAAGATATGAACTTGAAACTATAAATATCCAATAAAGTGATTTAATTGATAAAATATGAGAATTCAAGTTACGGTTGATGAGGCAATAAAAAAAGGAAAGTTGATGGTTAATATTCCTGTTCTTGGTGTAATTGTTGGTTGTCCAATGACTGCTTTTTATTTATTTAGAAAGAATTTAATTCCCAATTGGGGGATAGGAATAGCTATATTAATAGGGATTATTTTATCATGGCTTATGTGGAGTTTTTTGATAACTAAATGGAGAATATGGGCATTCGATAATGTGAGGAATGTTCATGAATTAAAAAGAAAAGCAATCCAAGAAAAATTAATTTGGAAAGACGGAAGTGTTTTTGAAAAAACTGAAATTAGAAGTAAAGAGGATGTAATCAAACTTCAAAAACTCAATAATAAATTTGAAATAAAAGATGAATATAAAGAAGATTATTCTCTTCCAGTAAAAACGGAAATATATAACTCAAAAGCATATAATTATATTGAATTTGGATTTGCTATTTTAATTTTTGGATTTGGAGCGTATTACGTATTCAGTAGAGATGGTAAAAGTTTTATTTTTGGTATTATTATCACAGTTTATGGATGTTATCAAACGATAAAGAATTCTCGAAAAGTATTTACTAATAAACCACAAATAACATTAGATAATAAAGGAATTAAAACAATTAATACTGATTTTAAACCTTGGACATCAATACAAAATGAAGAAGTTATTCAGGAAGGGTTTGGAAAATCAGCAAAATCATATTTAACGTATTTTTATGATCTTACTGAATTTGAAAAAATAGAAATTGAATCTCTCGATGTATCACATAGAGCGTTAGAAAATATGCTAAAAACATATAGGATTCGTAACCGTAAAAATTACCGATAAATAAGGAGTTGAAAAATAGAAAACAATATTGTTTCAAACGCTTTAATTTATGAATGTTAATTTAAGTATAGTAACATTTTATTACATTCGTTTAATACAATAATAAGTACATAGAGGTATGCTTTGCATAACTCTTAAATTTCAATCAATTATAATGAAACATTTAATTACAACCATCTTAATCGTAATAAGTTCAAATGTAGTTGGACAGGATCTCCAAAATATTCTTAATGAATATAAAGACTCATTAACAAATTATGGTATTGTAGCTTTGGTTGACAATGGTGAAAAGATTCAAACTGCCCAAATTGGTTGGGCATATGAAAATTAACCTTTAACGATTAATAATCGATTTTGTTTTGGTAGTGTAACCAAGCTGTATACGGCCACATTAATTTTAAAATTACATGAGTTAGGCATTTTAAATATTAATGATTCCATTTCTAAATATATACCAGAACATCAATATATAGATGGAGCCATTCAAATACGTCAACTCCTGAATCATACCAGTGGGATAAAGGATATTGTTACGGCTAATCTAGCTAATGCATCCTTAATAGAACCGTATGCTGATTATTCAGATGCGTATTTACTAGATTTAATTGATACTCTTGATTTTCCTAAAGGAACAAAGTATAAGTACCCAAATTCAAACTATTTTTTATTGAGAAAAATAATTGAACAAAGTTCTGATAAACCATATGAAATGGTTTTGGAAGAACGAATTATTAAGCCATTGAATCTAGAGAATACATTTCCTTATCATTCTAATCAAATAGACTTCCTTGCTCACCCAATTCTAGATGATCAAGATTTTCATAATTTGCCTAAAATAGGTGTTAACCTCATTTCTGTTGGAATAGGAAATATTATTAGTGATGCAAATGATGTTAATACATTTTTAAGACAATTGTTTATTGATCAGACTATTCTTCTTCCTGAAACATTATTAGAAATGAAGGTTTTTCAATCTTATAACACAACTAAAATTAGACTTGGCGTATTTCGTGAGACCTTTGGTGATCAAATTGTTTCTGGTCATACAGGGAGAACAATAAGTTATATAGCATATGCTTTTGTTGATGAAACAGATAATACAAGTTTTGTTCTGTTGTGTAACAATGCCAATGACGATTACATTGATGTATTAATTGATAAAATTGGTAAGAAATAAATTAAGGGACACTATATTTATTTAGATATTAGCTTCCCCACTCAAGAGGGGAGGTTAAAGAAGATATTAAATCTAATGTATGAATTGAAATGAATAACGGCTAAATGGACTTAGTGTTAGTACTATTTAATTTTCGTAAATAATTGAATGTTATATTGTTAGTTGCTTTTGTTATAATAGATCAAACTTAGTGTACTCCAATTATATCCAGCAAAACTTTCCCTCTTGAGAGGGGATAGGGGTGTGTAAAACGAAATTATTTCATCCCTTTTCAAACAGAGTAATATACCCTTCAATTTCGTTTAATACATTATTAATATCATTCATAACTTCATCATCATCAAATCTTAAAACATTTAAACCTAAACGTTCCAATTGATCCTGTTTATTCTGATCTTTCATAAGTATTTCATTAAATTGATGAGAATAACCATCCAGTTCAATCACCAGATTTAATTCATAACAATAAAAATCAACTATAAAATTTAAAAGTGGCTTCTGCCTATGAAAATCATAGCCAAACATCTGTTTTTGTTTAAGATTTTTCCATAATTTAATTTCAGAACGTGTACTATTATTTCTTAACCATTGAGCAATTTTTTTAAGCCTTGGATTATAATATATTATTTTCCTTTTCATATAATAAAATTAATGTAAGTATTCTTTTACACACCCCTTTATCCCCTCTCAAGAGGGGAGGTTAAAGAAGATATTAAATCTAATGTATGAATTATATGAAAAGAATGACGGCAAAAAGGACTTAATGTTAATTCTATTTTATTTTCGTAAATAATTGAATGTTATATTGTTAATTGATTTTATTGTAATAGATCAAACTTAGTGTACTCCAAAAATATCCAGCAAAACTTCCCCTCTTGAGAGGGGTTAGGGGTGTGTAAAACGAAATTATTTAACCCTTTTCAAACAGAGTAATATACCCTTCAATTTCGTTTAATACATTATTAATTTCATTCATAACTTCATCATCATCAAATCTTAAAACATTTAAACCTAAACGTTCCAATTGATCCTGTTTATTCTGATTTTTCATAAGTATTTCATTAAATTGATGAGAATAACCATCCAGTTCAATCACCAGATTTAATTCATAACAATAAAAATCAACTATAAAATTTAAAAGTGGCTTCTGCCTATGAAAATCATAGCCAAACATCTGTTTTTCTTTAAGATTTTCCCATAATTTAATTTCAGAACGTGTACTATTATTTCTTAACCATTGAGCAATTTTTTTAAGCCTTGGATTATAATATATTATTTTCCTTTTCATATAATAAAATTAATGTAAGTATTCTTTTACACACCCCTTTATCCCCTCTCAAGAGGGGAGGTTAAAGAAGATATTAAATCTAATGTATGAATTATATGAAAAGAATGAAGACTAAAAGGGCTTAATGTTAATTCTATTTTATTTTCGTAAATAATTGAATGTTATATTGTTAGTTGCTTTTGTTATAATAGATCAAACTTAGTGTACTCCAATTATATCCAGCAAAACTTTCCCTCTTGAGAGGGGATAGGGGTATATGAAAATATTATATTTACATATAATTTATAGAATAAGTTTCAATAGATTAAAACATATTGATTTTATGTAAATGGGTAAAAAACAAGATATATCTGACATTATACAATATCATAATGGTATTGAATTTTTTAATTATGATTTATGTATTGATTGGGCGATTGATTTGATTGATAAAAGTATTGAAAATGATAATATATTGATGTTAGCTTCTTTTTCAAAACCCGTAAATTCTATTGAAATTAAACCCTATTTAAGTGCCGTTTTAGCTGATTTAGAATTGGAGGAAGAGATTGGTGATGAGGCGATTATAGCCTTAATACATTATTATTTATCACATATTTTGAATAATCATTTAATAAGGGATTATCTACATAAGGTTTATGATTTATTCATTGAAAAAGATTATTTGAATGGTCACGATAAATTTAAATTAATGCCGTTTTATTTATTATATCATGGCTGGAGTCAAGTTGAAGATATTGGTGAGAATTTTTATTATCATGGAGCTGACCTAGATAATATTGAAGAGGTTATTAAAGAGGAATCTCAAATTTGGGTTGACGAATTTATTAAAGGTACACCGATAAAAAAAGACATTTCAAGACCAGTAATATCTGAAAGTGAAAAAGGTAATAAAAAATCGTGGTGGAAAAGGTTATGGAGGTAAGGAAGATATCTTTCCTATATTATATTTTAAAAATTATAAAACCATTCTCCGTTCCATTTATACTCAGATCCACGCCAAATAGTAGCTTCCATACATATCCAAATCGTGAAAAATGTGAACATGAGATTGTGGATTAACAGAGTTATACTTTCAAATTTTAGTCTTAATACGAATAGAAGAACATAAATTAGATATATTAAAGTAAGTCCCCATAAAAGTATGATGTTAAAAATATCTCCCAGTCCATGACCAAAAGCAACTTTTCCCATCAACGCTAACGTAGAAAAAGTTATCAAGAACAGCAGTAAAATAAAACTGTAATATCTATTAAATTTAGTTTCCAATGTTATTATATGTTTTAGTATTTCATTGTATTTCTAAATTGCACTCGAACAGACAAAATGGATGTCTAAACTTTAATGAATATAGGAAAGAAGAGAAAAGTAACGCCTTTACATGAATAAGGCTAAGGGCGTTTGAAAATAAATTAAACCCCACGTTTTTCTGACTCTATTCTAATAAACTCAGGTAAATAATTTGGTGTACAGCCTCTAGGAACCTTTTGTTCTTTAAACAACTCTAAACGTTTACCTAAAGCAACACACCTTGGGCGAAAATCAAGTTCATAAATACCAATAAATGCCGCCGTAAAATTCATGGCCCATTGCACTTCAGGTTCTTCGTTTTCTAGGCGTTCTTCTAATGCAGTTACTAAAGCATCAGTATTTGGTGGAGGTGTTTTACCCATCCAACGTAAACGTCCTTGGTAATACCAAAATAAACGGCGTAACATCGGAGAATCATTATTTTCCCAAGACTCCATTAAAGCAATGGTCTTTTTACTCTTCATAAGTTGATTAGCCAATAACCAATCGGATAAGTGGTTACGTTCATCATAAGGGTGCTCTTTAATTCCTTTATCTAACGCATCTATAACCTCTTGAGAAAGCTTAGTTTTATCAAGAATAAGAAGAGCCAATTGTCTAGCAAAGTATAAACCTGTAGGCCATAGTTCTAAAGCCAAATCGTGGTCTTTTTTTATGTCTTTAGCCATCTTTTTAACGTCTCCATGTTTTATATCATCTTTAGAAACCTGGTCGTAAATAGATTGTGCTTTTGCAGAAAGAGTCATGGTATAAAATTTTAATTGTAAAACCATATAAATGTACTTATAAACTATGCCAAAGACAATAAAATTATATGGATTCTACTTTAGAAACATTAATTTGAACACCTGAAAAAGGAATAATTAAATCTTCAGAATATCCTAAGTCTTGTAAATCAGAAGCTTGCATATATCCAAGCTTTTCAAGCCTTAAACCCTTTATTTTATATCCTTTACCTTTTAGGAAATCATGTAGTGGTTTATAGATGTCATGTTCTAAAATAATAGAAGTAGTTAATTCAGTATTTGGCGTATTTGGAGATACCTTGATATATTCTTGCCAAGCTTTAGAGTGCATAAAGGCTTCTATATGTCGTTTTGTAATATCGGAGAAACGAGTTACCAAAGGTACGCTAATCCCTTTTAGTTTAATTCCATTTTCCTGTTGTGCATAATTCCAAAACAAATGGAGATCTGCCATACTTGAATTTAAAGTAAGATCTTTATTGGTATTACGAATAAATAACAAACTATATTCTTTTGAATTTTTAGAGTGATGAAACATAAATGAAGTCCTAGCAAAATCTGTTTTTTTCTTAAAAGCTAAATAATTCTCTGCTTTTGTAGACTCAATATTAGGTTCTAGATGTTTAATAAATGTATGAAACGATTGATCCATTAGAATAGAACATTCCAATTCACCAGATTTAATATGAATAGAAGGAGGCGTTAGATTAGTTACAGTAATTTCTCCAATTGGATTGTTTTTTTTGTATAAATCTAATTTAAACTTTGGACTAGAAGAAGAGGGTGTATTTAATTTAACCCCATTCTTTAACATTTGTTTTAGAGAATCAGTATAAAGCTTTTGAGACATATGGTACAAGACATCGTTACCCAAACTATCATATGTATAAGCTAAGAAAATATCGGTATTATTAATAAGCGAATCAATCTTTTCAGAAGTCTGTTTAGACACTTTTGGTGTTTGGCCCATTTTGTCTGAGCTGCAAGAAATAAGACTTATTAGGATTAGGGTATAAATTAAATTTTTCATTAATATTTATTTAGTATTTTCAAATGAATATAGTCTGAAATATTTGTTTTAGAACATATTGAATCAATAATCATATAAAGTGTTTTATTGAGAAGTATTAATAGGTAAGGACAATAAATGGTTTTGTGGGTATCTATAAATAGCTTTTTGAGTAGATTCTATAATAAGTATAATACCAAAAAGTAAAAGAGCTAAACTAATAATACCCAATACAAATAGATTATTAGTGTATCTCTGTTGTTTATTAACTTCTTCTATAGAAATATATGTTTTCTGTACTGTTTTTAATCCTTTTACAGTAATCATTTCTAAATCAAATATTGCTTCAAAAAGAGTTAAGTTTTCAGCTTTTGTTATATGTTTAAGGTAAGTATCTTTAAGTAAATTAATTTGAATAAACTGACCATTTGAGATTTCATTTATCGTGTTTGAGTACAGGAAGGTTGTTAATTCAGTATCCGATATTGTGAACATAAAATCTGGATATTCTTGGAGCTTAATATGAATTTTATTTAACGCCTTCTTACGGGTATATTGCTTTTTTATTTGGGTTATAGTTCCATGAATAGTAGGTAAATCATTAGAATATAGTTGATTGTTGTTAATTGAAGAATTATTAAAACTTAGACATGTAAGTAATAATCCTAATCCCAAGATCCCTATAGAAAAACGTCTTCCAATTTTATATGCATTCATTAATTCTAGGTGAGCATTCTTTGCTATTCCTTTAATGAGTACTGTTCTAAGCGCTTTATTATTAGAAAACCAACTGGAGTAAGTTTTTATTTTTTGATGCGCCGTATACAAGGTCAATTCAGACTATTTAAGATATTTATTTTCTTTATTGATCTCAGTATAATAAACAATATCAGTTAAATGAATTGTCTTTCTTTTTTTGAATAAAGAACTTACTCCTATCTCATTATTGGCAATCGTTAATTTATTAATACTCCAAAACAAGGAAGTAAGAGTTATACATCCTAATAGCCCAAAAAACAAACTAGGTATAACATATAGTGAACGATCATCTGATCTAAATTCAATACGGAGTAAATACCAAGAAAGAATAATAGAACCTATACTACCAAATAATAATAAAAGGTAAAAGGAACGTTTTATTTTAGATTGAATAGATTTAAAGTTCTTGTCGTATTTCATGAAAATTAGACCTTAACTTCTACATGGTTTAATTGTAGTTTGTTTAAAAATGTTTTGGCTTGTTTGATTGTTTTAATAGAACTAAAGACTAAAGTTAGTTTTTCACCCTTTTGCTTAAGAACACAATCTTTACTCATATATTGAATTTGAGTGAGGATGTTGTGAAATACAGGCGATGAAAAGTATTCGGAATCTTGATCCGCCAAGAAATGACCAATCATCTTACCGGATTTAATAACTAATTTTTGGAACCCTAATTCCTTAGCTAACCACTTTAAAGGCAGAGAGCGAATAAGCTCTTTCGTTTGTTCAGGAATAGAACCAAATCGGTCAGTAATTTCTTGTTTAAACGTTTCTAACTCCTCCTCATTAACATAAGCATTAAGTTGATGATATAAAGCCAAACGTTCTCCAATATTTTGGACATAATCATTCGGAATCATTAACTCTAAGTCGGTATCTATTTGACATTCGTGTACGAATTCAACTTCATGATCCTCTTCGTTATATAAGTCCTTAAATTCATTGTCTTTAAGTTCTCTAACCGCTTCATTCAGGATTTTATTATAGGTTTCAAATCCAATATCAGAAATAAATCCACTTTGTTCACCACCTAACAAATCACCAGCTCCTCTAATCTCTAAATCTTTCATCGCAATATGGAATCCAGATCCTAAATCAGAATATTGTTCTAAAGCTTGTAAACGTTTTCTAGAATCTTCAGGTAAACTAGAAAGCGGAGGCGAAATTAAATAACAAAAGGCCTTTTTGTTCGAACGACCAACACGACCACGCATTTGGTGTAAGTCTGATAATCCGAAATTATTGGCATTATTAATTAAAATTGTATTGGCATTTGGTACATCTAATCCATTTTCAATAATTGTAGTGGCAATCAAGACATCAGATTCACCTTCAATAAAGTCCATCATAATGCGCTCTAATTTAGAACCATCCATTTGCCCATGACCTATAGAAATTTTAGCATCGGGACAAAGGCGTTGAACCATACCTGACACTTCCTTCATGTTTTCTATACGGTTATTTATGATATAAACCTGTCCTCCACGTTGTAGCTCATACCTTACGGCATCTCGAATAGTCTCTTCATTAAAACCAACCAATTTTGTTTCTACAGGATAACGATTCGCTGGTGGAGTTGTCATAATGGACAAATCTCGGGCAGCCATTAAGCTAAACTGTAATGTACGAGGAATAGGTGTTGCCGTAAGCGTTAAGGTATCAATATTGGTCTTAAAACTTTTTAATTTATCTTTTACAGAAACACCAAATTTCTGTTCTTCATCAATAATTAATAATCCAAGATCTTTAAATTTAACATCCTTACCAACCACACGATGTGTACCAATTAGAATATCAATTTTACCTTCGGATAATCGTTTTAGAGTTTCTTTTTGCTCTTTAGCCGTTTTAAAACGGTTAATATAATCCACATTACATGGTAGCCCTTTTAATCGTTTTTTAAACGATTTATAATGCTGTAAAGCAAGAATGGTTGTAGGAACTAAAACAACAACTTGTTTAGAATCGGCTACAGCTTTAAAAGCAGCACGTATGGCCACTTCGGTTTTTCCAAATCCAACATCTCCACAAACTAACCTATCCATAGGCATTTGCTTTTCCATATCGGCCTTAATATCGTTGGTTGCCTTTAATTGGTCTGGTGTATCTTCATAAATAAAACTTGCTTCTAACTCATGTTGTAAATAAGAATCTTGCGCAAAAGCAAACCCTTTAGCCGATTTTCGTTTGGCATAAACCTGAATTAAATCGAAGGCAATTTTCTTTATTTTAGACTTCGTTTTATTCTTAAGATTCTTCCATTTAGGAGAACCCAATTGATTAATAGCAGGCTCTTTTCCATCTTTCCCATTAAATTTGGCAATTTTATGTAGAGAGTGAATAGAGACATACAACAGGTCATTATTCTTATAAATAATTTTAATAACCTCTTGTTCTTTACCATTAACATCCATTTTTTGGAGTCCACCAAACTTACCAATACCATGATCAATATGAGTTACATAGTCACCACGTTCAAGTTTGGATATTTCTTTAAGACTAAATTGATTTTTAGTAAAGTCTTGATTTTTAAGTTTATATTTATGGTAGCGTTCAAAGATTTGATGATCGGTTAACACAATACAATCTTCCATTTCAAACCCTCTATACAAAGGCAATAAAACAGGAGTATAGTTCAAATCTTCATCTATTTCTGAGAATATCTCTTCGAAACGTTCAATTTGTTTTTTACCAGAACAGGCAATGAAAATAATTTTACCTTCATCATTCCACAGCTTCATCTGATCCGTTAATAAACTAAAATCACGTTGGAAACTACGTTGTGGCTTTGTTGAAAATGTAAAAGTATTTTGAGAATCTTCAAACTGCTGAGCTCCGAATTCTATGTATGATAAATTTGATAGATCGGATATAAAGTCTTTACCCGTATAAAACAATTGTCTAGGACCTGACACGCGTAGTGTAGATTCTAATTCTTTTTTCTGAAAAATATCGGTTGCTTTTACAAACAGTTCATCTAAACGTTCTTTGCAAAAGGCAATGTTTTTAACCCAAATTTGAGCATCCGATTTTATATATTCGAAAAACGATACACGATTTTCGATGTTTTTATTTTCGATGTTAGAAACTAAACTAACCGTCTTTCTTGTCTCAATAGAACGTTGATCCGAAGGATCAAACAATCGAATACTTTCCACTTCATTATCAAAAAATTGAATACGATAAGGATAATCATCCGAGAATGAGAATACATCTATCAGCTCTCCTCTTACAGAAAACTGACCTGGTTCGTAAACGAAATCAACACGTTCAAAATTATAATCGTATAATATTTCTTCAATAAAATTACGATCTAATAAATCGCCAACAGAAATCTTTTGAGTCTGACTCTTAAGCGTCTTTTTATCAACTACTTTTTCGAATAAAGCATCCGGGTAGGAGACAACTACACTAGGTTTATTTCTAGAATTTAAACGGTTAATGGTTTCGGCTCTAAACAATACATTAGCATTGTCAGTTTCTTCAATATCATAAGGCCTACGGTAAGACCCAGGATAGAATAAACATTGTTCATCTCCTAAAAAATGTTGTAAATCATTTAAATAATAAATGGCCTCTTCTTTATTTTCGCAAATAAGGAATTGGGTTTTTTCTGAGGCATTTAGCCATAAGCTAAGTTCAATACTTAATAAAGAATGCTGAGTTTGCTCTAAATGATAAGATTTATGATTCTCTTTAAGTAAATTTTGAAATGCTAAGGTTGTATTACGAGCCTTAAAAAAATCTAAAAATGAATTAACCGTCATGATTTAGGATTAGTTGAGGTTCAAAAATATTAAAAAATAAGAAGGAATGATTCAATTTTATGTAAATATATTGGACCTATATAAACGATCAAAAACGGATTAATATAGAAGAGTTAAGCTCCAATAGAAGAGAAATGTTCTCATTAGAAAGGGGGTATGGGACATAGTCATATGCTATTTTAAGTAAAACTTCGCCAGCGAATGACATAGACCTCGCCAGCTTTTTTTAAAACCTCGCCAGCATTTTGAAATTCCTCGCCAGCTTTTTAAAAACCTCGCGAGGTTTAGTATTCGTAATCATTTGTAAAGATATTCCAGTCCTATAGATGCCTTTTTTCACGCCTTTATGTAGTTGGTTTTTCGTAATTTAGGTCTTGTAAGCTTAATCTAATTGTCTAAGCCATTCTAATTATATATTCTAAATTATGTCTATTAAATATAAAGTTGTTCCTAAAAAGATACCTGGTAAACCGAATCAATCCTTCCTATTTTGCTTTAGCATCCCTCAAGAAACTATAGGGTTAAATAGACTAGCCGAATTAATAAGCGATGGAAGGTACCTTAAGAAGGGGCAGACGTATATGCATCCTTAATAGGAATGTAGATATTATGAAGCGCGAACTTAGAGAAGGAAATGCTGTTCACCTTGGTGATTTGGGTAAGTTTTCTGTTGGAATAAGAAGTGAGGCCTGTATAATGCTAATGAGGTAAACTCAAGGAAAATTGTAGATCAACGTTTTAAAATATGCGCCATCTAAGTATTTGAAATTGTTTTTGAAAACTGCTGGAATATTCTAAATGAAAAAAGATTAAAAAGGCGTATTTTTATCGTCTTAATGGAAAGTAGAATGCCTCATTATGGATTTAGTTCTATTATAAAATGGGCATTTCTTTTTATACTTCAATATACAACCATGGAATTAAAAGTTACCTTAAATAATATAGCTCATGAGCTGTCTCTTAAACAGGGCATACACTATTAGCAACTCTAAGAAGGAACAAACTAGATCCCCCATTTTCATGTTCAGAAGGACGATGTGGTAAATGCAAAGCCAAGTTGATTTCAGGATGTGTGGAATCAAGAGTCAGGAACAGGATTAGGTGTTGATGACCGTAAACAGGGATATATTTTAACCTGTAGATCTAAAGGAGAATCGGATTTTGTTGAGGTGGAGTTTCATTAAGTTCCATATGCCGCCTTTTTGGAAATTTTTTCAAGCTTCAAAGGTGCAACCTGTTAATTCAAACAACCAATTGTTTAATTATCAATAAAGCTTTTAATAACCAAGGATCTAGATTTAATAAAAAGTAAGAAGGTATCTTTTGTTTATAAGGTTTGGATACAACAGTTGTAGTATCTGAATTATTTTGAATAATCTCTAATTTAATTCTAGCTTTAACTTTAATGTCTCATAAATTTCAGGATACTGAAACGATAACTAAAATCAGAATCAATCGTATCAAATACAGGTTCATAATGACAGTCTTTACAAGTTAATATGAATTTTTCTAATGGATCTGTCCAGGCGCTTTTGGTTAGATACAGTTCTGAATTGGAACACAACACGATGTATTGTTTTAATTTTTAGAAGTCTCTTTTGAAGGAATATAAGTAAATTCATTCTTAGATTTAAGAGTCCAGACTTTCATGATTAATTGATCGTTTTTTATAATAACGAGCGTGTTTGAAACGGTGTTTTGGAATTTACGTTGTCCTTTATTTTTGTTTCTAAAATAACCTTTTCAGTTGTCCTATCAATGTATTGAATTATAGAATCATAATCTGACTTGTAAAAGGAATTATTTTCTTATTTAACATTTTAGGGTAAGTGTTTCTGTTTTTAAAGTATTTTTATTTCTCACAATAAATTCAATTTCTCCAGTGTTCCAGTTTTCGTAATGTTCTATAAATAGATAGTTTATAAGAGGAGATGCTATGTTTAAGATTTTAAAAGTAGTAGAGTCGTAAGAATGAAAATTTTGATCCAAAAATAGAGAGTCGTTAATGTTAATAAGATGATTATATATAGTATCTATAAGGAGTTTGCCCATGGTTATCAATTAATCCATTTTTTCCAGTGGTTGTTTTAACAATAACCCCTTTGTGAATTTCTTTTTTTAGAAAGGTTAATATCTATAATGTTTTTTGGTAAACTATGTGTAATTCGCACCTGTATGTTTTATGATTTTGAATACCCCATCTTGATATATAAAGGCTTTATTATTTATAAAATTAGAAGCAAGGATATATTGAGGATTTAGAGCGTATTCACCTTTTATATTAATGTATCCAAATTTCTTATTAGGTTCAATAACTTTCGCCAATCCACAGTTGGAAAATGCATTGGCATGTGCATATTTAGCTGGGATTACAATTTCCCCGTTTTTATTGATATATCCAATAAAACCACTTGTCTTCATAAACATATAGGTTAGGTGTCTTTAGCTGATGTTTTCCTTCTTTGTTAAATTGGTGTTTAATAGGAATGTCTATTGAATACAAATCGGCTGTTGTAAAGGCTTTTGTATTCTTAGTAAATAGAATATGTGTTAGAAATAGAAAGTATATAGAATGATATTTTCATGAATGTTATATTTAATAAGTTATAAATATAATGAAAGAAAATTTATAATCATGGTTATCTTAGTAGATCATACAAGAGGATCAGTGTAAAAGAGAAACGTTGTAAAGTCGATTCAAATGATTGGTTATGATCGCTGTATACACATTGTAATAGTGGTTTGCAATTGTGTATTAAGGACGAGAATTAATGTGGTCTTGATACCATTTTTGATAATCTAAAGGAATATAATGAAATAAAGCTTTTGTATAATTGAACATACTATCTTCACTATGTTTAAGTAATTTATAATTATACGAACTTGTATCTAGACGTGTTGTGTGGGATTTATATGAATAGGATAGTTGAACTTGTCAGGATTGAATCGTTATTATTTAACCTTATTCTTGCTGTAGCCAGCCATTGAACCTTCATATTTTTTAAATAAGAATACAAGGGTATATTTAGGTTTGACTTTCAAGTACTCGGACAACATCCACAACCAGTAGGATAATGTTCAAGAGGATTCCAAGTATTGTTTGTAGAATCAAAGATCTCCTAGACCCAAAACCATCGGAATCTTTTTAATTGCCAATATCTATTTGAGTGGCTTATGTTTTGAACAAATACTGGGAAAAATTTATCGTTCTGGGTGTGTTCATCTTTACTGTAATACATATCCTGATTAGGTCGTATTGATATTTCAAAAGAATCATTAGGGAGAGACGAATTGTATGGTTCTGGAATCTTATTGAGATATAATGAATCATAAATTGTAAATTTATATTCAGGATTTATATCAATTGTATCGACAGGAGGAAAGCTTCCAATGCATTTAGGAAATATTGGGTTGATAAATATAACGTATTTGTATCAATTGTATTAGAATCTACAATTTGAGAGTTTATTAGTATTGGCTGTCTTAATACTTGATCTTTTTGCCACTGGTCATTACAAAGAATAGAAATAGCAGCTAATACATATAACAGCAGATTTTTTAATAGATATTTATTTTGCATATAAAGTTACGAGAAACGGTTTACATTATTGTTCATCTTGATATTCTATTTAATTCAATCCATTCATGTTCTACGTTTTGCATAAGCAAATGCATTATCAAACTGAATAGACCCTTTTGGGAAAATAGATTGGTCTTCAAAGAAACTAGATTGAACCGATTCGACATCTAATAGAGAAACGTTCATTGTGTTGTTCTTAATTCTAGTCCATCAAAATGTGAACCATTTGGTGAATACCCCTTCGACCCCTGTTCAAAGAAATTGGATACACAATCTAAAATCGTCGAAAACACTTTCTGAATTCCATAGCTTCGTTTCTATAGTTTAATAGATAAACTTGTACCATCTTGACTAATAAAACTAACATTATATTGGTCATTGTTTCTATTACGTTAAATTGAGCATGGTGGTGTACACCAGGAAGAACTACCTCCAGCAAGTGAATTTAATTGAGACGAAGTATCTCTCCTTGGAATATAAACCCCTTCTTTTAATATACCATCTTCCATCCATTCAACGGCTATTCTATGAGCTCCATTTTCTGAAGAAATCCCAAAGAATTTAGGAAGTATACTCGGCACTAATATGTTGAAGTCGAATTAAGCAAATACCCGCTATTCCTTTTCCATTAACCAATTTAGGAGTGAATGGAGCAGATAAGTACTTTTCTAAAACGGTTTTGTCTACTTGGTAATTAATAAGAATTCCTTCGATCAATTATGCCCTTTATTTTGGGGATTTTCATAAGTGTTTGTTGTTTTATTTTATGTTGTTTATGAAGTGTAAAGCACACACTATGTAATTGATTTTATTGTGAAATTAAGAAAGTTTAATAACGAGATTAGAATTTACCAATCGAAGGTATATTTATCATTATAGTCAATTTCAAATCGATCTAATATATCTAAATATTCCTTTTTAAAGGTTTGTTTTTTATGACGTTCTTCTTGGTTTTGAACATATCGGATAACATTATCAATTTCACTATTTGCATATGAGAAAGCCCCAAACCCGTTTTGCCAACTAAACTTTCCTTTTACCCAATTATTATCTGAAATAAATTTAGAAGAACCTGCTTTAATATCTCTTACTAAATCTGAAATAGAAATATTAGGCTGTAAACGAACCAAGATATGAATGATGATCTGGCATTGCAAAAATAGCCAATAGCTTTTGTTGACGCTTGGTAACAATTCCGGTGATAAACTTATGTAAGGTTTCTCTGTGATGAGCAGGTATTAATTTTTGTCTGTATTTAACCGTAAAAACATTTGAATATAGATTTGAGAATAAGTATTAGCCATGTTATATAGAATTAAAATAGAATTATAAGTTTTATAAATATAGCGAAATAGTTTAACAGGGTCACCCTTTAGGGTTTGGGTTTTATGTCATATGTTTTCTTAAAAGCCATGTTATAGCAATTCGAATATAACTCCATTATAGCGACCTGAACAAAGCTCCATCGGGGCGATCATCAAAAGAAACATGTATCAGCAATCATATCATAGCTCCATCGGAACGACCTGACAAAGCCCCATCGGGGCGATCATCAAAAGAAACATGTATCAGCAATCATATCATAGCTCCATCGGAGCGACCTGACAAAGCCCCATCGGGGCGATCATCCAAAAGAAACATGTATCAGCAATTACATCATAGCTCCATCGGAGCGACCTGAACAACGCCCCATCGGGACGATCATCAAAAGAAACATGTATCAGTAATCATATCATAGCTCCATCGGAGCGACCTGACAACGCCCCATCGGGGCGATCATCAAAAGAAACATGTATCAGCAATCACATCATAGTTCCATTGGAGCGACCTGATAAGCCCCATCGGGACGATCATCAAAAGAAACATGTATCAGTAATCATATCATAGCTCCATCGGAGCGACCTGACAACGCCCCATCGGGGCGATCATCAAAAGAAACATGTATCAGCAATCATATCATAGCTCCATCGGAGCGACCTGACAACGCCCCATCGGGGCGATCATCAAAAGAAACATGTATCAGCAATCCCAGCATAGCTCCATCGGAGCGACCTGAATAACGCCCCATCGGGACGATCATCAAAAGAAACATGTATCAGTAATCATATCATAGCTCCATCGGAGCGACCTGACAACGCCCCATCGGGGCGATCATCAAAAGAAACATGTATCAGCAATCATATCATAGCTCCATCGGAGCGACCTGACAAAGCCCCATCGGGGCGATCATCAAAAGAAACATGTATCAGCAATCATATCATACCTCCATCGGAGCGACCTGACAACGCCCCATCGGGGCGATCATCAAAAGAAACATGTATCAGCAATCCACATCATAGCTCCATCGGAGCGACCCTGAATAACGCCCCATCGGGACGATCATCAAAAGAAACATGTATCAGTAATCATATCATAGCTCCATCGGAGCGACCTGACAACGCCCCATCGGGGCGATCATCAAAAGACAACATGTATCAGCAATCATATCATAGCTCCATCGGAGCGACCTGACAAAGCCCCATCGGAGCGATCATCAAAAAAAACATGTATCAGCAATCATATCATAGCTCCATCGGAGCGACCTGACAAAGCCCCATCGGGGCGATCATCAAAAGAAACATGTATCAGCAATTACATCATAGCTCCATCGGAGCGACCTGAACAAAGCCCCATCGGGGCGATCCGTACAATATCTCTATTTATAGCAGAAAATTAATTATTTTCTTCAAAATATTTGTTTTTCCCAATCTTTTATCAATATATTTGTCCAGTTATAAGGAAAGGTGAAGGGATTAGACCCAGTGAAGCCTTAGCAACCCTTTCAATTTGAAAGAAGGTGCTAAATTCTACCAGACATAGTCTGGATAGATAACAATCTTAAAAATGTCAAGTTCTTGACATCTTTCCTGTATAAAAGTTAATTATGTCTACAATACAGGAAGAAATCAAAAAAAGAATACTTGTTTTAGATGGTGCTATGGGTACCATGATTCAAGGCTATAACCTTACCGAATCTGATTTTCGAGGAGAACGATTTGCTCAGCATTCTAGTGATTTAAAAGGGAATAATGATTTATTGAATATCACTAAACCTAATGTGATTAAAGAAATTCATAAAGCCTATTTAGATGCAGGAGCAGATATTATAGAAACCAATACATTTTCGTCTACATCTGTAAGTATGTTGGATTATGATTTGGTAGATGCTGTATATGATCTTAATTATTACGGCGCTAAAGTCGCGAAGGAAGCATGCGAAGAATATACAAAGCAAAACCCTGATAAACCTCGATTTGTAGCAGGATCAGTAGGGCCAACCAATCGTACGGCAAGTTTATCTCCAGATGTTAACCGTCCAGGGTTTAGAAATATCAGTTTTGATGAATTAGTAGATGCGTATACCTTACAAATTAAAGGATTAATAGATGGAGGAGTAGATACGTTATTGATAGAAACCATATTTGATACCCTTAATGCAAAGGCCGCTTTATTTGCGGCTCAGAATGTATTTGAAGACATAGGTCGTGAATATCCTATAATGATTAGTGGAACTATTACAGATGCTAGTGGACGATTATTATCTGGGCAAACCTTAGAAGCGTTTTTTATATCGATAAAACACGTTAAGCCTATGAGTATTGGATTTAATTGCGCATTGGGTGCTAGTCAGTTATTGCCATATTCTTTACAATTAAGTCAAATATGCAATGGAGGAACATCTGCTCACCCTAATGCAGGACTACCAAATGAATTTGGAGAATACGACCAAAATCCGGAAGATATGGTAAGACAATTAACTCCATTTTTAGAAAACAAAACGTTAAACATATTAGGAGGATGTTGTGGGACGTCTCCTGAACATATTGCAGCCATTGCACAACTAGCTGAACAATTCCAACCAAGAGAAATTCCAAACCATGCCTAATAATGTATTACAACTATCGGGATTAGAATCTGTAGTCGTAAGACCAGAATCTAATTTTATAAACATTGGAGAGCGTACGAATGTTGCTGGTTCTAAACGATTTTTACGCTTAATAAAAGAAGAGAAATTCGAAGAAGCCCTTGATGTTGCAAGAGACCAAGTAGAAGGTGGAGCCCAAATTATCGATATTAATATGGATGATGGGTTAATTGATGGGAAAGCCTCTATGGAAAAATTCTTGTTTTTTAATTGCTTTCGGAACCGGACATTTCTAGAGTGCCAATCATGGTAGATAGCTCTAAATGGGAAATTATTGAAGCTGGATTAAAATGTATACAAGGAAAGTGTATTGTCAATTCAATATCGCTTAAAAAATGGAGACGAAGAATTTATTAGTCAAGCCAAATACATTCAAAAATTTGGTGCTGCTGTTGTAGTCATGGCTTTTGATGAAGATGGGCAAGCTGATAATTACGAACGTAGAATTCAAATTTGTGAACGGTCGTATAATGCACTTATGGACATAGGTTTCCCTCCAGAAGATATCATTTTTGACCCGAATATATTCCCTGTAGCCACAGGAATGGACGAACATAAAACCGCAGCTATAGATTTTATTAATGCTTGTAAATGGATCCGGAGAAAACTTGCCTCATGCCAATATTTGTGGTGGAGTTAGTAATGTGTCTTTTTCGTTTTAGAGGAAACAATAAAGTAAGAGAAGCCATTCATGCAGCATTCTTATATCATGCGGTAAATAATGGATTAACAATGGGAATTGTTAACCCGAATTTATTAGAAATATATGATGATGTTCCTAAAGATTTATTAACCAAAATAGAAGATGTACTACTTAACCGTCATGACGATGCCGTAGATGCATTATTAGAATTTGCAGAATCGATAACCAATACTGAAAAAACAGAAGTTAAGATTGATGAATGGCGATTAAAGCCTGTTGCCGAAACGAATTAATCATGCTTTAGTTAAAGGAATTGATAAGTTTATTATTGAGGACGTAGAAGAAATTAGAACAACCTTTGATCTTCCAATACATGTTATTGAAGGACCGCTAATGGACGGAATGGGTATTGTTGGTGATTTATTTGGAGGCTGGTAAAATGTTTTTACCTCAAGTGGTTAAATCGGCACGAGTAATGAAAAAGGCCGTTGCTTATTTAGAACCTTATATTGAAGAATCTAAAAAAGGAGGGGCTAAAAGTGCAGGTAAAATACTTATGGCAACTGTAAAAGGAGATGTCCATGATATTGGTAAGAACATCGTTTCTGTGGTTTTGGCTTGTAATAATTATGAGATTATTGATTTAGGAATCATGGTTTCTGCCGATAAAATAATTCAAGCGGCCATAGATCAAAAGGTTGATGCGATTGGGTTAAGTGGATTAATTACACCAAGTTTAGATGAAATGGTATTTGTAGCTAAAGAGATGAAACGTAATGGATTGAATATTCCATTACTTATTGGAGGAGCAACAACATCACCTACACATACTGCTGTTAAAATAGATCCAGAATATGAAAAATCGGTAGTTTATATTACTGATGCATCCAAGGCTGTAACCATTGTTAGTGAAGTGTTAGGTAAACCGAAAGATTTTGAAATCAATATAAAAAATCAGTATCAAAAGCTAAGAGACGGTTATTTTAATAAAAAAAATAAGGATGTATTTATAGATTTGAAAACGGCTCAAGATAAGGCGTTTCAAATCCCAGAAAGTTATATTCCACCAGTTCCTTTATTAAAGGGAGTGCATGAAGAAAAGAATATGAGTTTAAATGTATTGAGAAAATACATTGACTGGTCTCCATTTTTTTGGACATGGAATATCAAAGGTCAGTACCCTAAAGTATTAAAGAACGAAGCGGCTCAAAACTTGTTTAATGAAGCACAAAAGCAATTAGACAAATTAGAACGTAGAAGAGATCTTGGAATACATGGAGTTTGGGGAATATTTCCAGCTCAGAAAAAAGGGGATGATATCGTTTTATATAAAAATGAAGAACGTAAAGACGTTTTAGATACATTTTTAACGCTAAGACAACAAAAGGAAAAGAAATCAGAGTCTGCTAATTATTACGCACTATCTGATTTTGTTTCAGAAAATCAGCCTGATTATACAGGATGTTTTTGCGTAACGGCAGGTCATTATTTTGAGCAAGAAGCTCAACGTTTTAAAGATCAAGGAGACGATTATCAATCGATAATGTATTTAGCATTAGCCGACCGTATCGCCGAGGCATTTGCCGAATATTTACATGAACGTATTCGTAAAGAGTATTGGGCATATGCGCCTAATGAATCTTTAACGACTGAAGATTTTGTTAAAGAAAATTACAGAGGGATTCGCCCAGCACCTGGTTACCCAGCATGTCCTGATCACAATGAAAAAACAACCATTTTTAAACTCTTAGATGTAGAGAAACGTATTGGAGTTTCATTGACCGAAAATTTAGCCATGTATCCGGCAGCAGCAGTTTCAGGATATTATTTTTCAAGTCCAGAAACACGATATTTTGCCTTGGGTAAAATAGGTGAAGACCAACTCAAAGACTATTGCGATAGAAAAGGAATGGCAATAGAAGAAGGTCGTAAGTGGTTAAGACCAAATTTAACCTCTATTTAAACAGAACGTATGAAAGTTACAGAACATATAGCAAAAGCGAATTCAACTTTATTTAGTTTAGAAGTTTTACCACCTTTAAAAGGTCAAAATATAAAATCGGTTTATGATTCTATAAATACCGTGTTAGATTATAATCCATCGTTTATAAATGTTACTTATCACAGAGAAGAGTTTGTTTATAGAAAAGTATCCGATAATCTTCATGAGAAAAAAGTGGTAAGAAAACGCCCTGGTACTGTAGGATTGTGTGCAGCTCTTCAGTCTAAATTTAAGATTGATACTATACCTCATGTGCTTTGTGGAGGTTTTAATAAAGAAGATACAGAGAACTTTTTAATCGATTTGGATTTCTTAGAAATTGATAACGTTTTAGCATTAAGAGGAGACGCTGTAAAAAGTGAACCTTATTTTAGAGCCGAAGATCATGGACATCGATATGCAAATGAGCTAATAGGTCAGGTTAAAGATTTAAATGCTGGAAACTACTTAGATCAAGAGTTGGCAAATACGTCGGCTACCAATTTTTGCATAGGAGCTGCCGCATATCCAGAAAAACATATGGAGTCTCCAAATTTAGATATGGATATTCATTATTTAAAACAAAAGGTAGATGCTGGTGCAGAATTCTTAATTACTCAGATGTTTTTTGATAACCAAAAGTACTTTTCGTTTGTCGAAAAATGTAGAGAAGCAGGAATTACAGTCCCTATTATACCAGGGATAAAACCTTTAGCATCTAAGCGACAAATGTCTATGTTGCCTCATAAGTTTTTTGTAGACCTTCCAGATGAGTTAGCTTCTGAGGTTATGAAATGTAAAACCAATGTAGATGTTAAAGCATTAGGAGTAGAGTGGGCCATACATCAATCTCAAGAGTTAATAAAATATGGAGTACCAGTTCTCCATTATTTTTCAATGGGGAAATCCGATTCTATTCGAGATATTGTAAAAGAAGTATTATAAAGTTAAAAGCCGAAATTGTTTCAATTTCGGCTTTTTTAATGTTTAAGTAATAAAGAATAATTTTTAGTAATTTGTAATCGTAATTAAATATCAATTGGAAACGAATAGACAAATAAAGTATAAAAACCTCTATATATTACTCTGGTGTATATTAACATGTATTCATCTTTTTATTTTTGGGATGGAGTTTTCTAAACGATTTACATCTGGTATATTCTATATTTTTATGTTAGATAGAGTATCTATTATTAAGCATGGAATGTTTGGTGCTTTGAGTCTTATGTTTACGATTATGCTTTATGCAAATATGCTTGCTAAAGTACAACGTGTATTGAAGTTAACGCCCTATATTATTTTATTCTATGCTGTAATGAAAATAATAATAGATTCAGCCTTAGGATATGTAATAGATATTTTTCCCATTCTAGATATTGTATTAATTGTATTGGCTATTAAGACGTGTAAGGCAGCCAATATATCAATAACAGTACAAGAGGTAAGAGTGCAGAATCCAATTTTGTTTTATGGAACTATTTTAGGATATCCATGTCTTGGTGGATTACTAACATGGTGGTATTTTAGTATTGATAAATTTTAAGGTTAAGCAATGTATTTTCAGTATTTTAAAATAAATACAGATGAGATTAATCAATTGATTAATCAACCTATAGAACATAGACGTAAAGCCTATCATGAAATGATGTGGCTAACTGCTGGGTCTGCTGATTTTATTATTGATGGAGACCAATTTACAATAGAGGCCAGTGCATTTTTTATATTTCCTAAAGGTCGTATTCATCAGTTTTTACCGAATCAATTTGTTGAAGGACATGTTATTCGTTTTTCTGAAGATATAATAGATGAATTGCCTCGTTTGTTGTTTAGTCGTTTTAATCGAATATCAGAGGTTAAAATTAGTACAGAACATGCCAATATATTTAATGCCATATTCCAAATTTTTAATCAAGAATTTAAGACGAAGACAACATTAAGCCCCTTTCATATTCACCTCATTAAATCATTAATTTATAAGCTACAAGCGATTAAAGAAGAGCAGTTCCCATGTTCTATAAATGAAAGTAGATCAGAAATCGAAGTTTTCGATCGCTTTCAAATACTAATGGATACCCATATTAAAGCCCATCATCCTATTAAATTTTACGCTGAAAAATTAGGTGTAACACCCCGTAAATTAAATGAGGTTGTTAATTCCGTAATGAATAAAACTACCATAACGGTTTTAAACGAACGGTTATGTATTGAAGCTAAAAAAGAATTGTATTATTCAACGTATACAATAGCTCAGATTGCATATTTATTAGGTTTTGAGGATAATTCATATTTCACTCGTTTTTTTAAAAAGCATACAGGAATGCTACCGAAAGAATTTAGAGAACAAGTGTCAAATGTAAAATAGTACCATTTTATAGAGTATTAGTACCAATTGTTTTAATAGAATTCCTTCACTTTTGTAAACAAGTTCATTACAAAAGTTATAAGCTATGAGATTATTAATCATAACCCTATTACTTCTGCAAAGCATAATGGGGTGTTCACAAGCGGAAAAGAAAGACATGAAAAAACTAATTTACGTTATGGATCCACAATGTGGATGGTGCTATGGGAATAGTGAAAATATCCAAACGCTTTATGCAACATATAAAGGTAAAGCCGAAATTGAAATTGTGGTTGGTGGAATGTGGTTGGGTGACCAAGCACCTATTGGTGGTGATGGATTAAGTCAGTTTATCCAAAACCATGCGCCAAGAATGGTTGAAACGACTAGGGCTGATGTTAGAGAAGAGTATTATAATCGTGTTAAGGATAGCACCTATGCTTTTAGCAGTCTAGAACCTTCTGCGGCAATTGTTTGGGTTAAAGCAAATTATCCAGATAAGGCAGTTGAGTTTACAGGGAATGTCCAAAAAGCATTGTTTAAAGATGGACTAAGGTTAGATAAAATAGAGGTTTATACAGCTATTTTAAATGACATGAAGATAGAATCAAACGTTTTTACCAAGGAATGGATGTCCGAAGAAAACCTGAAACAAACCAAAACTGAATTTAACAGAGCATCAACTTTAGCGAATGGATTTCCAACTTTTATTCTTCAAAGCAAAGATAAACAAGAGGTATTGGCATCTGGGTATTTTGATTTAGAACGTATGACAAACGTATTAAATGAAAGGCTATGAATTGGCAGAATGTAAGTGTAATTTTAACAGGTGGGTCTTCTGGAATAGGAGCCTATTTGTTAACATTATTGAAAGAAAAAAAAGCGAATGTAGTATTTGGAGGACATATAGAATCTGATGTTGAGAAACAATCTCAATTAACAGGTTATAAAGGCATTGTGGCAGATTTATCGAAAGAAGAAGAGTTAGTATGTTTTTTTTAAACCGCTCTTAACCATTTAGGTGGAGTAGTTGTATTAATTAATAATGCGGGGTTTGTAATTGCCGAATCTTTTGAAAAATTAAGTAGAGCACACTTTGAGCATATGTTTGCCATAAATACAATTGCACCAGCAAGGTTGTCGCAATTAGCTCTCCCATTTTTTAGAAGTAATAAACAAGGAGATATTGTAAATATAGGGGCAACCGGTGCGTATTATGCCTTTGAAAAAGGTGCAGCATATTCTGCAAGTAAGTCTGCATTACAAATTGTTTCTCAAAACTTAAGTTTAGAATATAGAAAAGATAATATTCGTGTATTCCATATAGATCCGAGTTGGTGTACCGATACCAACAACAATAATAATGGAGCATCAATTCCACAAGATTCAGAAAGATTAAATCCATCAGACATTGCTGAATCTATAATCCATGTATTAGAAATGAATAGAAGGGCATTTGTACCGCAAATGAAAATATTTGGAACTAAACCATAATATGGTATTGGAATTAAGTGTTTTGTACTATTTTTATTAACATTTTTGTTAATAAGAATCTTTTATATATCATGTAAAATTATTATCTTTAATAAGTTAGAGTAATTATTTAACTCAATATTAATCAATATGATTTTTGATATCATTTCATATAATATGATAGGTGGGTCTCGAATTATTGATTCACATGCATTGTCTTCCAAAACCTTTTTTATACTGGTTATATTAACCATCCTTATAGGATTTGTACTGCATATATTCTCTAATCTTATGATTAAAGCGTATCCGTCTTTGTCTAATAAAAAAGTAATGTCAAACATCCATTACGAAGCGACTTATAATCAGAAGTATCAAAATAAGGATTCTATTATTCATAAATTAAGAACCATTAACCTTTGGAATATATTGGTTATTATTCTTGCCTTATTATTTGTGTTTAATAGTTATAATGAAATTACCTTTAATGATTGGTTTTAAAACCTTAGTTTAATAAGTTAAGAGGTTTCACATTCAGTTTTGAGTGACTTTTTTATTTTGTAAGAATTGATATTATATGATTAAAAAAATATTTACTCACCTTTTTATATTTGTTTGTAATTTCTACATGTTGAATATGATAATATTGGTTTTCTTAATGATGGGAACCGTGTTTTTTGGACCTCAATCCATTTATGTTAATCTTGGAGTGCTTATACTAACGTTTATTAGCTGCCTTATTTATCAAATATTTAGGCATAAAGTCTCATGGTATTCTTTTGGAGAGGAAGTAATCTCTAATTCGAGTAAAACGAATATTTTGGAGCAGAATAAGGTGTTTTTAATCTCTAGAATACCATTACATATACTTATGATTTTAACCATTATGATTTTTGCAAATCTTAATGACCAAATTTCGGAAGGGCAGGTGTTTACCATTGGGAATGTAGGGGCTTATGGGTTAGTAGTGAGAGGCATTTATTATTCAATGATTAAATTTAGTAACGCACCATCTTGGAAGGCTATAGCTTTAATCATATTTTTGTTAGGAGTAATTCTTTTTACATTACAATTGAAAATACCAGATGGTGACTTGAAAACGATTGCTGTATACCTGTATTCTGGATTTATTATCGCATGGTTGCTGCTAGGAAGTGTATATTTATGGAAAGAAAAGCCAAGGTTAAATGAGGTTTGAGTTTTATGAAAATAATAACAATAAATAAAAATATATGATTGTATTTGGTCTCAATAATACGTTTAGAATATTAGAATATAGTATATCAAATAATCTTTTTTGCAGAATGATTTTCCCTATAGGATTAACTTGGTATGGCTACTTGATGCTATGTGTTTTTGTGTTGTTATTAAGTTATATACTTATAGACGTATCCCATGCTGTATTAAAACGTTTACCAGGTTCTCATGAGCCAAAGCATTTGCAAGAAGTTCACTATACGTCCAATTATAATCAACAATATTTGTCACAAACGAGTTTATGGGATTTTTTGAAGAAAAATAAGTTAAAATATGGATTTGTATATGCGTTAATCGTTTTATTTATGGTTGTAAGCTATGCTAATGTAATAGCAATGTAGTTTGTGAATTGCATTATTCAAGTGTTGGAATTCCTTCTAATTTGTTATCAATCTTATTATTAATTACAGGTAATATAGCCAATACTATTTCATTTGTAGAAATGTCTTTTTTTTCTGAGAACACTAAATAATCCGCTTTTCCTGAAGCTTTTATTTTGATACTTACATCTGGGAAAGTAACGCCTTCACCAACTTTAATTCGAATATCAGGTAAGGTCTCATTCTCACTGGCTTTAATGGTTTTATCGGCTTTAAATTTAGAGTCTACGACAATAAAGTGAGCTTCCGATTCTTTATTCGTCACCTTTACCGTGAAATCTTCAAAGGTAATATCTTCTCCAATTTTAATTTTAACATCCGATAAGGTGGTCTCTTCTCCAATTTTAATTTTAAGATCTGGAAAGGCTACGTATTCATCTATATAAAATTTGGTTTGGGCGATGCAAATACAACTCAAACACGTAAATAGAATAAGGGATAAAGTTTTCATATAGGATATATTAATGGTCTAAATTTATATTAAAGTTAAGATATTAATTACAAAAAGAATAATTCTAAGGAGTCTATCTACCAATGGGAAATAAAAAAAGCACGCCTAAATAAGGTGTGCTTTACAAAAACGTATTAAGAACAACAGCCTTCTTCGGAACTGTTTTTTACGCCTAATTTATCTAAAATGACTTCTAATAGGCACCATTTGGTTATTGAAGATTGAAGTAGATTAACACCAACAAATACAGTCATCCATATCCAGTTCGGATGAACAAATTGGGTTAGTATAAGGCTGATTAGAATAAAGCTTCCGGCAATTCCTTTTACAATTCTAAATTTCATGGTAAACATTTTAAGGGTTAAGAGGGAACATAAATTGGGGGTATGTTCCCTCATGATAAATTGGGGGTGTTATTTAGTGGGGTGCTTGTGCTTTTCGGTCATGTAATACACTAACGGAACTACTAAAAGAGTTAAGAATGTAGATGCTATTGTACCACCCATTAACGATATAGCTAGTCCTTGGAATATAGGGTCAAAGAGTATAACAAATGCTCCAATAACTACTGTACCAGCCGTTAGTAAAATAGGTGTTGTACGTACTGCTCCAGCTTCAATTACAGCCTGTTTAAGCGGAACACCTTCTGCTAGTCTAAGTTCAATAAAATCGACTAAGAGGACTGAATTTCGTACCATAATACCGGCAAGGGCAATTAATCCAATCATAGAAGTTGCCGTGAAAAAGGCATCCATCATCCAATGTCCTACAACGATACCTACAAGTGAAAGAGGAACGGCAACAAGCATTACAATTGGAGCCTTAAAGTTTTGGAACCAACCAACAATTAGGATGTAAATAATAAGAATTACAACGGCGAAAGCAGTCCCTAGGTCTCTAAATACTTCTAACGTTATTTGCCATTCACCATCCCATTTAACAGAGAAATTACTTTCGTTAGTTGGATGTTCCATGTAAAGCTCATCTATAGTATAACCTTTTGGTAGTTTAATTGCTTTTAGTTTTTCTTCCATTCCTAGTATAGCATAAACGGGACTTTCTAATTTACCAGCCATATCTGCAGTGACATAGACAACAGGGCGTTGGTTTTTTCTGAAAATACTTTTAGGCCTAACAGAAGTATGCACAGTAACAAGATCTCCAATTGGAATTGTTTTTCCCATTTGGGATACAACTTTGATTTGTTTAATATCCTCAATAGAAGACTTTTCTTTTTCATGAAATGCCAAAGAAATTCCAGTTTGAGAATATGACGTTTCATCATACAAGTATGAAAACGGTCTGTCACCTAATCCCAATTGTAAGGTAGACACAATTTGTTGAGGTGAAATACCATAAAGCATGGCTTTTTCCTTGTCAATTTCGAAGTTATATTCAGTTTGTGCACTTTCAACCATCCAATCAATATCAACCACATCCGAAGTGTTTGATAATATGGTTTTAACTTGTTGAGCAACCTCTATTTGTTGATCGTAGTCTGGTCCGTAAATTTCAGCAACAATGGTTGATAATACTGGAGGTCCCGGTGGTACTTCAACCACTTTAATATTGGCTCCAAATTTATTTCCAATAGTCTGTAAATGAGGACGGATATTACGAGCTATTTCATGAGATTGAATATCTCGATTGTGTTTGTCTGTTAAGTTTACTTGTATATCCGCCATATTAGACCCTCCTCTTAAATCGTAATGACGTACCAATCCATTAAACGTAATAGGAGCTGAAGTTCCTACGTAGGCTTGATAGTTTAAAATTTCGGATTCTTGTTTTAAATATTGTCCAAGCTCTTTAGTCACAGCTGCCGTTTGTTCTAGTGTTGTTCCTTCGGGCATATCAATAACAATTTGGAATTCATTTTTGTTATCAAAAGGCAACATTTTTACGAGAACATCTTTTGTGAAAAACATAGCACCAGAAACCACTAAAAGTAAAGATGTAATTCCTAAAAATGCCCAGCGTTTAAAACGATTGTTAATAAGAGGCTCCTCAAACTTAGCATAGAGTTTATAAATTCTAGATGTTTCTAAATCATCTGCTTTTTTACTGTCTTGCTCATCTTTTTCTTTCAATAAATGGTAACCTAAATAGGGTGTAATGGTTAAGGCTACCAATAAAGAAAATAACATAGCAATAGAGGCTCCTATTGGCATAGGACTCATATAAGGTCCCATTAATCCAGAAACAAAAGCCATTGGTAAGACAGATGCAACTACAGTGAAGGTGGCAAGTATCGTCGGATTCCCAACTTCATTAATAGCATATAAAGCAGCATCTTTAAATGAAAGTTTTTTCATTTTAAAATGTCTATGCATATTCTCTGCAATAATTATAGAATCATCAACGACTATTCCAGTAACAAACACTAAGGCAAAAAGAGTAATTCTATTTAGTGTATAGTCTAAAAAATAATAGCTGAACATGGTTAGAGCAAATGTGATAGGAACCGATAGAAAGACCACCAATCCACCTCGCCATCCCATTGCCAACATAACCACAAATGTTACAGCTATTATTGCGCCTGCTAGATGCATTAACAGTTCGGATACCTTTTGAGAAGCTGTTGCACCATAATTTCTTGTAACTTCCACATGTACTTCATCTGGAATTAAATCTTTTTGTAAGTGTTTAACACGATTTAGAATTTCATCAGCTATTTTCATAGCATCTGCACCTTTTCGTTTGGCCACCGAAAGAGTTACAGCCGGATATTCCGATTTGTAATTCACTAGGCCTTCAGACCCTTGTCCATATCCAAATGAGACATAGTTTTTGGGCAATTCAGGTCCATCAATAACCTGAGCAATTTGTTTTATATAAACAGGATTGTTTTTATAGCTACCAATAATTAGATTCTCAACATCTGTTTTCGATTTTAGAAACGATCCTGTTTGAACCAGATATTCCGTATTATTGGCGTTAAATTTACCTACACTTCCTTGTTTGTTATTTTGTTGAATATTCTGTACAAGTTGAAGAATGTCAATATGGTTTTCGGCCATTTTATCTTTATCTAAGACAATCCTTAAAGCATCTTGTCTTCCTCCAATTCGTTTAGTGATAGCAACATCTGTAATTTTCTCAATTTCATTATTTAACTCTTCCGAAATTAAGTTTAGGTCATAGTCTGAATAGGTTTCACTCCAAAGAGTCAGCGCCAACATAGGTACATCATCAATAGCACGTGTTTTTATTAGCGGAGGAGTAACTCCTTGAGGTAGTCCATCCATATTTTTCATAACCTCATTGTAAAGTTTTACAAATGAACGTTCAATATCTTCACCCACATAAAATTGTACAATAACCATTGCACCATCTTTCATAGAGGTAGAATATACATACTCTATTCCTTTAATATTAGAAAGTATTTTTTCTAAAGGTTTTACAACCTTAGTCTCTATTTCCTTGGGACTTGCACCAGGGTAACCAACAAAAATATCTGCCATAGGAACATCAATTTGTGGTTCTTCTTCTCTTGGAATTAAAAACGAACTATAAATACCAATAGCCATAAATGCAACCATTAGTAATACGGTAAGTTTAGAATTCATAAAGCTTTGTGCTATACGTCCTGCTAATCCGTTTTTCATTTTTAATTTATTTAGTAATAGTTAATGCCGATCCATTTTCTAATTTGCTCTGGGCCGCAACAATGTATATGTCGTTAGGATTTAAGCCAGAAAGAACTTCAATGGAATGCCCTATACTATTTCCTAACCTTAACCACCTAAGAATGGCCGTGTTTTGTTGACTGACAATATAAACACCTTGTAATTGTCCATATTCAATTAGAGCCGAAGTTGGAATCATAATGTTTTTGTTAGATTTAGAATCGGCAATAGAAAATTCAACTTTGGCATACATTCCAGAGTAAAGATCACTATGCTTTTCAAGTTGGATAATAACCTCGAATTGAGTACCAGAATGTTGGGCGGATGTACTTATCTCCTTTACTGTTCCTTGAAGGGATTTATCATTTGATTTAACCGTAACTTGGACTGGTATTCCAATTTTAATTTTAGAAATTTCGGTTTCTGAAACCATTGTTTTAACCTCAAATTCGGCGTTGTTTTCAATGCTTAAAAGAGGCATGCCAGGATTGGCAAGATCTCCTTCGTTAATATATTTAGATGAAACAATACCAGAAAATGGCGCTCTAATATTTGTGTATTCTAATTGAGCAATAATTTCTTGTTTCATTTCTTTTACACCTTCTAAATTGGCTTTAGAAATTTTGTAGTGTGCTGTAATATCATCTAACTCCTTTAGAGAAGCACTTTCTGTTTTATACAATTCTACAAAACGCTCATAATCCTTTTTTGCATTAGAGAATACAGCTGTAGCCGATGTTATATTCGCATTAACCTGTGCCAATTTAGCATTGAGGTCGTTACTGTTTAGTTGTAATAACAATTGCCCTTTAGAAACTTGAGAACCAACCACAACTTTTATATGCTTAACATTACCCATAATACGAGTACTTAGATTGGCTTGTTTAGTGGATTGAATTTTACCACTAGAAGTGTATATATGGGCTTGAGATATTTCTTCAACAGAGGCTGTAGTAACTTTAATAGGAGTTAATTGAGTAACCGTTTTGGGTTCTTTATGGTTATTTGAACAACTAACGGTAGTTAATATAAAGCCTGAAAGAATAGTATATATAATGTGTTTTTTCATTGTAGGAACAATTTAGACTCGTATTAATATTAGAGTCAGGTTAATTAAGGATTTCGTTTAGTTGGTAAGAAGCTTTAAATAAGCAAGGGTGTAATTATAGTTGTAAATCGTATTTAGATATTCCAATTGCCTTTGAGCATATTTGGTTTCAGCCATAAGTAAATCGGTGGTTTTTTCTAACCCATGTTTAAATCTGTCGTTACGTATTTTAAGCGCTTCCTGAGATTGTACAACACTTTTTTGAGACAAGATTAAACGGTTTTTAGCGTCTTTTAATGCTCGCTGTGTTTTGTTAATTTCGAGTTGACTCTGTTGTTCGTATTGTTCTATGTCTAAAGCCGTTTTATCTAATTCAATTTTACTTTTCTGAATGTTTGTCCACTGCTCACCACCCTTAAATATATCCCAAGAAAGTTGAGCTCCAATTAAGTAACCTTTGGCTTTGGTTCCAAAAATTTGATCATCGTGGAGTTCTAAATTTCCAAAAACATTTAAACGAGGTATAAATTGCATTTTGTTTGCTTTATGCAAATTATGTTGAGCTTTTTGACCTATTTTCATCGCTTCAATATCTTCTCTAGTATTTGAGAGAATATAGGTTGAGTCTTCATCTATTAAATCGGGTTGAAGCTTATCTGAAGGTATGATTTGTTCATAAGAATCTAAATTCAACAGTACGCTCAAATAATTAGAGGTATTAAGTACGTTGCTATGTGCGGATTGTAATTGATGCTTTACATCGGCAACACGAACTTCAACATCTAAATAATCTGATTTTTGTAAATAGCCTTGTTTTAAATAATCCGTTGCATATTTAAGATTGGCTAAAGCTGTTTTTTCTGCTTGTTGTAGTACACGAACTTGTTGTATAGCAACTTGCAATTGCATATAAGCTTTCTTTATTTCAAGCCTAATATGCTTTTTAGAAAACGCATTTTGTTTGGTTTGATAATCCACCATTAATTTTGCTGCTTGCCTTTGGTAAACACCATCTATATTTATTAAAGGTTGCTTAACTGAAATGAGCGTAGAATAATCACGGATATATTCGGGATCATTTAGCAAACTGGGATTGAAATCTTGTTGTGTAAGTATTTCTTGGTTTAATTTAGAACCAAATGCCATTAACGGATTGGTTGTTCCAATAGCTGTATGTGATAAATTGATTTGAGGTAAGAAAATTCCTCGACTTTTATTTAGGTCTTGTTTAGCTAAATTTGTCTTTTTATCGTTAATTTTAAGACTGAGGTTGTTTTGTTCTCCAAGCCTTAATGCATCGGATAGGCTTAATGTATTTTGAGCATATAGCTCTAAGTAAGGTAAGAAACTTAGAGCTATTATAACTATGTATTTTACATGTTTAAAAGTGGCCATAACTATTGTTGTATTAATCGTGTACAGCAAAAGTATTTTCTAAGCTTGTTATATGTGGTGATGAATATTACATTGGTATGTGATAAAACTTACACTGAATATGATTTAGATTATTAATAATAATTTCATCTAGCTACTTATATAGAAATCAATATTATTTTTTACATTAGTAACTTAAAATATTATAATAATGAGAGGTTTAATAATTTTCCTGTTTTTTTGTTTTTATACATTTGGGGCCAAGGCTCAAATTGATGACCATAGTATATATGGTAACCTTGGTTTTTCTGTTGGTACCCATATAAATGGAGAATATGGAATAAACTATATTTATAAGAATAAGTACTCTTTATATATAGGAAATCATTATTATAGTCAAAGGTCTCCTGATCGTCCGAGTGATTTTAGCGGCGGTGTCTTTTCAATTTTTGGAGTGGGACATGACAGGTATGAAGATGTACAAGTATTAGTCGGTAAAATTATTCCACTAGAAAAAAATAACATCAGATTAAACATAAGAACAGGGTTAGCATTTACAAAAGTTGATAAGGTGATCGATTTTGTATACGCTCCAACATTATTAGGTCCTAATTATACGTATAACAGACATAAGTTTAATACAGTAAGTTTAGTGATAAACCCCGTTTTTGAAATGATTAAAAGTCGAGTAATAGGCCTATATTTATCCTCTGTAATTGAGGTAAACAAAGAGACCGTTTTTTTTGGAATAGGCTTTGGAATAACCGCTGGAGTTTTAAGGGCTAGAAAAAAGAGGAATGAGATATTCTAGATTGTTATGTATTTATAGAGACTAATGGCTCAATGAGAATATTCAATTTAGTTTTACTTAGGTACGTAAAGTGTTTTATTACATGTTTTTTCTAATAATTATTTTATTGTATTCTTTAATTGGAAAAACTTAAATTTGTAGGGATACAAAAAAATAGGTAAAGGTCCTTATATATTTTGTTATGCAAATGGCCTTTTACTACAGAATAAATACATGGAATTAAAACGATTAAATAAGGCAATATCAGAAACTGGATATTGTTCTAGACGAGGTGCCGATAAACTTATTGAAGCTGGTAAGGTTAAGATTAATGGAGTAACAGTTGGTTTAGGTGAAAAAGTTAAACCTACTGATGAAATTACTGTGGAAGGTAATGTTATTACTAAGACCATTGAAAATATCTATTTAATTTTTAATAAGCCCATTGGTATAACATGTACAACAGAGGAGCAAATAAAAGGAAATATTATTTCATTTATTAATCATCCAGAACGTATTTTTCCAATAGGAAGATTGGATAAGCCAAGTGAAGGTTTAATATTTTTAACCAACGATGGAGATATTGTAAATAAAATATTACGCTCTGGGAATAATCATGAAAAGGAATATATTGTTCGAGTTAACCGAAGAATAACACCAATGTTTATTCGGAAAATGAGCCAAGGTGTACCCATTCTAGATACAGTAACTAAGCCTTGTAAAGTAACAAAGATTGATGATTATACATTCAATATAGTACTAACACAAGGGTTGAATAGGCAAATTAGAAGAATGTGTCAATATTTAGATTATGAAGTTAGAGCTTTAAAGCGTACACGTATTATGAATATTGAACTAGGGAGTTTAAAACGAGGTAAATACAGACATTTTACAAAAAATGAATTTACTGAACTTAATCGATTAATTGCAGATTCAAGTAAAACAGAAGAAGCTTCAAGATAAAACACCAAATTAGAGGTGATAAACTGTAAATAAATCCTGTATAAAATACATTTCCAAGAATATTATTGTATAATTGCAATACAGATGTGTATATCTATGACATCTCACTTACTACTCACATTTATATTTCTCAAAACATTTTAACGTTTATTTCCCAATAGAATGTACGATATTATTCAACTTAAAGGTAAATTATTACCAGAATTACAAAACATTGCCAAAATGATGGATGTTGCTAAATATAGGCAACAGAAAAAAATGGATTTAATTTATCAAATATTAGATAAACAAGCATTAGAACCTAAAATAGCAAAATCAACATTTACGGCATTAGAAGGAAAAGCAACAGCGGATGAAAAGCCTAAAAAAGCTCCAAAGCCAAAGCCAAAACCTAAGCCAAAAGCGGCAGTAGAAAAATCGACAGAAAAGGAAGTAAAGCCAGCTTCAGATAAACCAAAACCAAAGCCAAAACCAAAACCAAAACCAAAAGCTAAGGTTAATCCAAAGAAAACTGAAGTAAGTGTGACTGATAAAGTTGAAAGTAAGGGTGTTAAAAAAGATGCTACTGTTAAACCCATAGAATCTAAAACAACATCTGATGAGAAAGAAGTTGTAAAGAAAAGTGTTGAGAAGGGATCTACAGCCAAGACGGATGAAAAACGTAAACCTAGAATAGCGCCTAATATTAATCCAGAAATTTTGGCGAGTATGGAAGCTGCTAGTTTAAGTCAAAAACCTAGAGAACGTGTTAACCCACGTACTCAAAGTGAAGGGCCAATTTCACCTGAAACACCATTAGAAACTAAGCCTGCGAGAGAGCAAAATCGTAATCCGCGTCAAGCAAGAAATTCGAGAGAACAAAGGCTAGGTAGAGATAATAAAAATCAGACGAGAAGAGATCCTCAATCTAACCCAAGAGCAACGACTAATGAGCCTCAGAATACATCTGCGCCAGTAGCTCCAGCTTCTAAAGAAGAGAAAGCGGAAAGAACAGAACGCGGGACGAATCAGTCGAACAAACGAAATAATAACGACCGTAGAAAGCAAAATAACTCGAACAACCAAAGAAATAAAAATCAGAAGGCATCTTTTGAATTTGAAGGTCAGGTTGTAAGTGAGGGTGTGTTAGAAATAATACAAGATGGATATGGTTTTTTACGTTCATCAGATTACAATTACTTAAGTTCTCCTGATGATATTTATGTATCTCAATCTCAGATTAAATTATTTGGATTAAAAACAGGAGATACGGTTAAAGGACAAATTAGACCACCAAAAGAAGGAGAAAAGTATTTTCCATTGGTAAAGGTTGATAAAATTAATGGTAGAGATCCTGGGTTTGTACGTGATAGAGTTCCTTTTGAACATTTAACACCATTATTCCCAAATGAGAAGTTTGATATTGTTTCTAAAAGAGGAACGATAGCAACTCGAATTATTGACTTATTCTCGCCAATTGGGAAAGGACAAAGAGGATTAATTGTTGCCCAACCTAAAACGGGTAAAACAACATTATTAAAAGAATTAGCAAATGCAATTTCGGCAAATCATCCAGAGTCGTACTTAATTGTATTATTAGTTGATGAAAGACCTGAAGAGGTTACAGATATGGCAAGAACCGTAAAAGGTGAAGTTGTAGCATCAACTTTTGATGAGCCTGCTGAAAAGCATGTAAAAGTAGCGAATATTGTATTGGAAAAAGCCAAGCGAATGGTTGAATGTGGACATGATGTAGTTATCTTACTTGATTCTATTACACGTTTAGCAAGAGCTTATAATACAGTGTCTCCTGCTTCTGGAAAAATCTTATCTGGAGGTATTGACGCAAACGCACTACATAAGCCTAAACGTTTCTTTGGAGCGGCAAGGAATATTGAAGGTGGAGGATCACTTACAATTGTGGCAACGGCCTTAGTTGAAACAGGATCTAAAATGGACGATATTATCTTTGAGGAATTCAAAGGAACAGGAAATATGGAAATGATGTTGGATAGAAAAATTGCAACACGTAGAACATATCCTGCAATTGATTTAATAAATTCTGGTACACGAAAAGAGAATTTATTATTAGGAGATGCAGCCATGAAACGTATGTGGGTATTAAGAAGACTTATGGCAGATATGAAACCTTTAGAAGCTATGGAATTCTTGAAGATAAGACTAAAGTCTACTCAAAATAATGAAGAGTTTTTACAGTCTATGAATGAATAGATTATTTAACCATTGATAATATTAAGGTCTCGATAAATTCGAGACCTTTTTTGTATATTGCATTTCAAATTTTAAACTTATATAATAATGTCAGGATTTATTTTAGTAGCGGTACTGTTTGCCGTATTTTTAATTACCGCTTTATTTGTTGTAAAACAACAAACTAGAGTACTTATAGAACGATTTGGTAAATTTGCATCTGTAAGAAGACCCGGTTTACAATTAAAGATACCATTTATAGATAAAAAAGCAGGTACACTTAGTACCCGTATTCAGCAATTAGATGTTCAAATTGAAACAAAAACGAAAGATGATGTATTTGTTATCCTTCAAGTTTCTGTTCAATTTAAAGTTATAGAGGATAAGGTATATGATGCTTTTTATAAATTAGAGAATCCACATTCTCAAATAACCTCTTATGTATTTGATACGGTAAGAGCAGAAGTGCCAAAGTTGAAAATTGATGACGTATTTGAGCGTAAAGATGATGTTGCTATTGCTGTGAAACGTGAGTTACAAGAAGCAATGGTTGAATACGGTTACGAAATTATTAAAACATTGGTAACAGACATTGAGCCAGATGAAGCTGTAAAGCATGCAATGAATAGAATTAATGCCGCAGAACGTGAAAAATTAGCCGCAGAATTTGAGGCTGAAGCTGATCGTATCCGTATTGTAGCGAAAGCACAAGCAGAGGCCGAATCTAAGAAGTTACAAGGTCAAGGTATTGCTGACCAACGAAGAGAGATTGCAAGAGGTTTAGAAGAGTCTGTAGAGGTTCTAAATCGTGTTGGAATTAATTCTCAAGAAGCATCTTCATTAATTGTAATTACTCAACATTATGATACACTACAAGCTGTTGGTGAATCTACAAGAAGTAATTTAATTTTATTACCTAACTCACCAACTGGTGCAGCAGACATGTTAAATGATACAATAGCATCATTTACATCAGCTAAATTAGTAAGCGATGAGTTAAATGCATCTCAGCAAATGAACGATGATAAATAAGATTAAGTCATTAATATAATGATATAAAAAAAGGTTGTATTGACGAGTCAATACAACCTTTTTTTATGCTCTAAATAAATGGCTTGGTTAAGCGTTTATTTTATTTGAAGTAAATAAATTATCCTTACTCCATTTTGCTATAGACTCTTTTTGATCTGCTGTAAAATGAATAGATTTTGGAAGAATTGTAGCTCCAAACTCTGCAATTGTAGATTCACTAGTACAAGTTAATTCCGATACTAATGATACTTCAGATTCATCCAATTGGAAAAATGCTCCTCCAGTTGTCTCTACAATACGACCTTTTTCAATTTCGTATATTTTAGAATCTCCAGTAATTTCTTCACAAGGGTCAACCGTTCCGTAAATATGTAGACTTAAATAAGGGTCAACGGTTTGATTACCCATTTGGTGAATTAAGGCATTATTTACCATGGCAATATCACCTTTAAAGAAACTTTCTTTACGCGCTAAACTAATGTCATTATTAGAGTCTAATTTATAAATATAATGCGAAGCATTTCCGAAAACTTGAACTGCACCCCATTGTGTAAATCCATGATTGTGAACTCCAGAGAAATCGTTTGGCTGCCAAGACATAACCATTACTTCAAAATTAGATTCTTGATGAACTAATTTACGTCCGTATCCTTCATGCTTTGGGTGATCAAAATCTGCCCATGGCATTAAATCTGATTCTTCTAATTTTAAATCAATTAAAAATGCTTTGATGTCTACAGGTTTAACATCTTTATCTTGCTTTAAAAAATCTACTAGTTTATTTAATTTGCTCATTGTATGTGTTTCAAAGGTTAAGGAAATCGTTATTTTCCTAAATGATACAGTAAAGATAATTGATACCAATTATTAATAAATTGACAAAAATCATATTAATGCAAAATTACTCAAATTATATGAGTAATTATAAATTACCCGAATTCAATATAAATATTCAGTTTTGGTAATAAAATTATTTTAAAGAATACATTTTGTCGAAGTTGAATCCACGTTGGAAATCGTCGGCATTCATACGTTTTTTACCTTCTAACTGTAATGTATTTAAATGAATCTCTCCGTCTAAGCACGCTATCTTAACAATTTTATCTTCAATATAAAATGTTCCTGCGGTTTGTTTGGGAGTGGCTTTTATATAACTGCAATTAAATAATTTTAATTGTTTGTCTTTTTCTCCTTCTGATGTTAACGTAGCCCAAGCTCCTGGGAATGGATTTAACCCTCTAATATGATTATAAACGTTAATAACTGGATTATTAAAATTAATATGACAGTCTGGTTTAAAGATCTTATGAGCTTCTTTAAGTTCTAGGTTATATTTTTCAATAATAGAGGCCTGAGATTTAGTTTTTATTTCCCCTAATTCAATGCTGTCAAGTGTTTCTTTAACTAAATCTACACCAATATGCATTAATTTATCATGTAATGAACCTACAGTATCGGTTTGAGAAATCGCACATGTTTTGTTACTAATAACTTCACCTGTATCAATTTTTTCATCAATAAAAAAAGTAGTAACACCCGTTTCCGTTTCACCATTAATAACTGCCCAATGTATTGGTGCAGCTCCTCTATATTGTGGTAATAAGGATGCGTGAAGGTTAAACGTTCCATGCTTAGGCATATTCCAAACAAGTTTAGGTAACATTCTAAAGGCTATAACTACAAAAACATCTCCGTTTAAGGCTTCCAAACTAGATAAGAACCCTTCGTCTTTAAGCTTTTCGGGTTGCAATATTGGTAGTTGATGTTTAAGAGCTACTTTTTTAACTGCAGATTCTTGAAGTTTATATCCTCTTCCTGCAGGTCTGTCGGGCGTAGTAATAACTCCAACTATATTATATTGGTCTAAAACCAGTTGATCTAAAATATAGGACGCAAAATCTGGAGTTCCCATAAATACGATACGTTGTTGCTTTGTCATTTTTTAGGATATATATATTGATTACGGATTTCAATACGTTCATTTAAAGAGAGCTCCTGTAGGTAAGATTTAATCCAGTCATGTTCTGTCGGTTTAAATTCTCCTAGTAAGTCTTCAAGGTCTATTGGTTCTTGAAGGTAAAAATCTAAAGCTTTTTTTATACGAATACGTGTACCGTCGTCTTTTTTATTGTTAATACAAATGTCGCAAATTCCGCACTTGTAATCACTCTTTTCGTTAAAATAATTCATCATCCAAGCCGTACGACAAATTGTATTGTTTTGGATATATTGTTGCAATGCAAAAGCTTGGTTTATTTTATGATCGTTAACTTTATTAAGCGTATTTAAACCAAGATATGGAGTTTGTTTTTTTTCACGATTAAATAATAACTGTACAATACAATCGTTTTTGTGTTGTATTTTTAATGAGTTTTAATTCCTTGAGTTGATTAAATAAGCGTTCTACTTTATCTGGATATACTTGAAGCCTTTGCGCAAAATAAGCCTTATCAATTGGGATGTATTCAAAATGTTTATCGGCATATTTTCGGATTAAAACCTCAAACAAGTCGAATAAAACATCTTGCTGATCGTTAAAAACGTCTGGATTAAAATGTACATCTACAAACTTGAAATAAAGATCATATTTATCGAATGCATAATAATTTAAAAATTCTTGATTTTTTAAATGATGTAAACATTGTTTAATCTGATACTCACTAATCTTTCTTTTTTTATAAAACTCGTCAAAATTAAGGAGGTACTTTTGTTGTTCACCTTCATGTATTGCAACTCTGAAGTGTAAATAAAATACATCTAAAAACTGTTGTAAAGACTGCTGTGTAAGGAGGTTTTTTTTCTTGATTTGTTAACCATTTAGCTTTTTCTTCTGATGCAAATAAAATAGAGAATGCTTTTTTTCCATCTCTTCCAGCTCGACCAGCTTCTTGGAAATAAGATTCACAGTTTTTAGGAGGGTCTAAATGAATAACCCAGCGTACATCTTCTTTATTTATACCCATACCAAATGCATTGGTTGCCACTACAATGGGTAACTGTCCAGATTTCCAATAATTCTGAATTTGTATTCTTGTATCAGGGCTTAAACCCGCATGATATGCCTTGGCTGAAATCCGTTTTTGAGATAACCATTTTTCAATGTCCTCACACTTTTTTCTACTATTGGTATATATTATCCCAGACCCTTTATTTTTGCGTATTATTTTTTCAACAATAGGATAGGAGTTCGGGTTTTTGATAACAAAATATGATAGGTTATCCCTTTTAAAACTCGATTGGAATATTTCTGGTGTCCTTAACTGTAAACGAGCACCAATTTCATGAAGGACTTTGGAGGTTGCTGTTGCCGTTAATGCTAGTCTTGGAATTGCCGAAGGCAGCTCATTTAAAGCATCTACTATATTAAAATATGAGGGTCTAAAATCGTGTCCCCATTCAGAAATACAATGTGCTTCATCAATAGCAATTAAGTTTATGTAAACATGTTTAAGCTCATTAATATTATGTGGGTTACCCATGGCTTCTGGCGACAGAAAAAGGAATTTCAATTCTCCTTTTTGTGCTAAATTCCAAGTCTTTATTCGATCATTTAAATGCGTGTCAGACGTGAGGTAATTGGCAAGAATTCCTCTAGACGTTAATTCATCAACTTGATCTTTCATTAAAGAAATAAGTGGACTAATAACCAAACATAATCCATCTTGTAAAAGTCCTGGAATCTGATAACATAGAGACTTACCACCACCAGTTGGGAATAGAACGAGTCCGTCTTGTTTATTTAAGACATGTTCAATGACCTCCCACTGCTGTAGTCTAAAGCTGTCATAGCCCCAGTATTCTTTTAAAAGATGTTCACATTTTACCCGAAGCATGTATTCAATATAAATTCAGTTCTTTTTTCTACAGTCATTAATGGAACTTCAACCAAATGATAGCCTTCATTAATGTATTTCTTTCTAATCGCTCTATCTACTTTTAATGCCTCTTCCCAAGTTTCTAACCGATGATCATCTTGAGTATATATATCTTTCCACATAGGGAAATAAAATACCTTTTTGTGATATTTATGTGTTTCAATAGTTTCTTGCCAATCTATTGGATATGAAATATGTTCCATATCTAAATAAGCAAGAACATCAATTAAACTTCTATCAAAGAAACTTACAGGAAATTTGTCTCCAAGCTTATATTGATGTTTTCTAGAGCTAAAGATAGAGTAACTAAATTCTAGAGGTGTATTTCCAAAATTAATTCCAGAATCATTTTCACGTTCTTTATCCAAAAGCTCTCTAAAGCTTTCGTCTAAACAAGGATATCCTTTTATTTTTAGGTGACTTATTACACTACTTTTTCCGGTGCTTGGTCCTCCAGCTAAAATAATTTTTTGTTTCATAAGATATTCTACTTCTTGTGTTGAAGTATTGTAAAGTTAATAATTAAAATGGTGATTAAAAATTTGTTAAATATTTAAATAAACTCCATGTTATTAACATTTATTAACAATTGTAAAATGAAAACTATGTTCATTTTTAATTCTAAAGGTGTACTTTCATCCCACCTAAGATTAACATCTAAATTCCTATCAAAAAAAATAGTCCTAATTATAGGACTATTTTTTTGTTTATAAGTATTGTGTTATACTTTCAATTCACCATCTCTTAGCTCTAATCCTAATCGCTTTTGTAAATTTTTGTAGATTTTTAATATACTTTGATCTACTTGTTTATCGACAAGTGTTTGTTCTGGATTTTGAAACCTAAAACTAATGGCATAAGATTTTTTACTTTCATCAATCTTATCTCCTGTATACACATCAAATATCTCAACATCTGTAAGAATCTTTTTATCAGATTCAAATGCTATATTTTGAATTTCGGCAAAGTTGACAGATCGATCCATAACTAAAGCTAAATCTCTACTGACACTTGGGAATTTTGGAACATCTTTAAAGACAATCTTTTCGGTGAGAAGAGCTATAATAGCATCCCAGTTTAATTCAGCATAAAAGGCTTGTTGCTTTTTTAATCCGATTTGCTTAGCAATTTTAGGATTAACAATACCTATAGATGCGATATCTTTTTTCTTTACCTTATAAGTAACACCATCAAAGTAACCTGAGAAGTCATTGGACTTTTGTTTAACCAAACCTAATAACCCAAGTTTATCTAATACTAACTCTAAAGATGATTTTAAATGATAGAAATTAGATGCTTCTTTACTCTCTTTCCAGTTGGTTGCTTTAAAATCTCCGGCAATTAAAATGGATAATTTTTTCTCTTCAGAATACGTATCATTAAATGAATTGTATGTTTTACCATATTCAAATAAACGTACACCAGGGTTTTGACGATTGAAATTATAAACCGCATTTTCAATTAATCCTGGAAGTAAAGATTGTCTCATAAAAGATAAATCTTGACTTAATGGATTTAAAATTTCTACGGCATTCTCACTTTTAAATTCAGTGAACAAATCTAGGTAAGTGGCTTTAGTTAATGAATTATTCATAGCTTCATTAAACCCATTACCTGCTAATGCATCAGCGATTTTATTATAAACTTCGTGTTCGTTTATTCCATCGTGAATTTCTAGTGATGCTTTAAATTGCGTTGGGATCTCAACAGAATTATAACCAATAATTCTTAGAACTTCTTCAATAACATCTACATCACGTGTTACGTCATTTCTAAATGATGGAACAGATAATAATAAAACGTTATTCTCTTGTTCTGTATATTTAATATCAAGAGCCTTTAATACATTTTGTATGTCTTGATTAGAAATATCTTTCCCAATTATTGTACGGCACTTATCTTGTGAAAATTCAAATTCAAAATCTTCAATTTGTGTATTGTAGTGCATACATGGGCTAGAAGACACCTTGGCCTCAGGGCAAAGCTCAGAAATTAACTGAACAGCTCTTTCTAATCCTAATTCTACTGTATTTATATCTATACCACGTTCAAAACGGAATGAAGCATCCGTATGAAATGTATGTCTTTTGGCTGTTTTACGAACAGAAACCGGTTCAAAATATGCCGATTCAATAAATATTGAAGTTGTTTCGTTAGACACTCCAGAATTTAAACCTCCCATAACACCTGCAATACATAGTGGAGCACTATCATCACAAATTAAAAGATCTTCTGAGGTTAGTTCAACATTTTTCTCATCTAAAGTTGTTATTGTTTCATTAGGGTTTGCCTGACGAACAATGATTTGTTTACCATTAATTTGACGAAGATCAAACATGTGAAGAGGTTGTCCCATATCATGCATTACATAATTAGAGATATCCACAATATTGTTAATAGGTTCAATACCTATAGATCTTAAATTATCTTGTAGCCATTCAGGAGAATCTGCTACTGTAATGTTATCCATTGTAATTCCAGCATATCGATAACATTTATCAGACATAACCGTAATTTCAAATTCTTCTTCTTCAGATTCTAATTCGTGAGTAGGGACTGGGTTCCAAACATAATCTAATTGATGAAAATCAAAGTAAGCTTTAAGATCTCTAGCCACACCAAAATGAGACATAGAATCTGCTCTGTTTGGAGTTAATCCAATTTCGATACAGTAATCTTCATTACTTTGTAAATATTTAAGAGGGTTCGCTCCAGCTGTGGCTTCTTGGTTTAACACCATTATTCCATCATGATTGTCATCTAGTCCAAGTTCATCACCTGCACAAAGCATACCTTGAGAAACTTGACCTCTTATTTTACCTTTCTTAATTTTAAGTGGTTTGTCAGCTCCAGTTGGATGTAATATTGCACCATGAGTTGCAACAATTACTTTTTGACCCATTGCTACATTAGGCGCTCCACATACAATATCTAAATCTGTGTCGGTTCCTATAGATACTTTACAAACTTTTAGTTTGTCTGCATCAGGATGTTGTTCACATGATTTTACTTCACCAACATAAACTTTATTAAAATCGGTATCTATACCAGAAGTTTTTTCAATTCCTTCAACTTCAAGACCAATATCGGTAAGTATTTCACCAATACGTTCTAATTCTAAATCCGTTTTTATGTATTTGGATAACCAATTGTATGATATTTTCATCTAAGTGTATTTTTAAGATGACAAATTTAATAAAGATATACGAATCGGTTTAAATAATATTGTAATTAATTGCCGAAATTATACGATATCATTATGTTTTACAAAAGATACCAAATAAGACAAGGCTAAATAGATTTAACCAAATCTATTTAGCCTTGATAGCTATTAAACTAATTAAGATAAAACTTATAATTTAACGTGTTGTTAATTAAGATTCCATTAGCACTACGTATATATAGATTCTTGTTGCTAATATTAATAGTAAGACCAATCCCCCAATTGTAAACTTAAATTTTATACCAAAATTTAAATGTTCCCACCAATATAAAACCATTCAGAAATCTAATACATAACTAGAATACTCTAGTAGTATATTCTTGCTAGCTAAATTAAGTAATGTTTTAAAAGAATGAATCCAACTTTTGTAGTTGGTATTAGATTCTTTGTAATTGGTATTGGATTTTTTGTAATTGGTAATTGGGGTTGTGTTAAAATATAAGTTCTAATAAAGAACTAAGATTCCAACCACTGCACAACATCATCTTTTTTAGATCTTGAGACAGGAATAATAGAGTCGTTCGTTAAAATTAATGCACCACCATCTATTTTACTATATCTAAAAACAAAGTTTTTATTAACAATGTGCGAGTTATGACAACGAATAAATGAATTATTTGGAAGTTCTGATTCCAAATCTTTCATCTTTTTTGTGTAGGTCAGTTTTCCTTTAGTATGTGTATATATATCACAGTAAACATTATCAGACTTACAATAAATAATATCACTTACCTCAATGAAATCAATGTATTCATTTGAATGTAAGCTGATTCGCATGTGAGGATTTTCCGAATTTTCTAATTCTTCTCCTAATTTAGTGATACAGTTTTTTAACTCTTTAATCTGAATAGGCTTCATGATATAGTCAAATGCATTACGTCTTATTGCTTCTATAGCATATTGTTCATAAGCGGTTATAAAAACAACTTTGAAATTAATAGTGCCAATCGCATCCAAAACATCAAAACCAGTTCCATAAGGCATTGAAACATCTAAAAATACAATATCAGGTTTCTTTTGTTTTATTAACTTTATTCCTTCTAAAGCTGATGTTGTTGATGCTACGATATTAACACCTTCGCAAAAGTCGTTTAGCAAGATCGTAAGATTTTCTATTGCATGAATTTCATCATCAATTAAGATTGCTCTCATAGTGTTTAAGGTCCTTAGTTTGTTTAAAGTTTTGGTAAACTGTTCTAAATTGGGGGCAGTTACTTTTCAGAGAGCCAAATTAAGCAATTCTTTTTTTAGTTGTTAGTTTTTAAACGGGATTTAAAAGATTTTTTCACTTTTTATACTCTTTTCACTTTTGTTATTAATTACAATAATATATAAGCATTAATGAGAAGGCGAATAAAACCATTTCCCATGTTCTTTAATGAAAAATGAGTTTTCTTCAATTTTATCCACGCTTCCATTCTCCATAAATAATGCAGAAAAATGCACATATCCTTGACTATGATGTGTTAAACCTTGCTTAGTGGAATGTACTTTAAGCCCTAACCACTTGACAGATTTTGTCCAATTTAATATTGAATGTCTTTCTTTATATGGTCTACTTGATGAATGATGAGTATCTAGTATATATTGTATGTTTGCGGTTACATATGCCGAGTATCGAGAACGCATAAGTTCTTCAGCTGTTTCAGGAAATGTGTTTCCTTTTAAAAACGGTTCGCAACAATTTGATTTATTAATGTGGTTTCCGCAATAACACTTTTCCATGGGATTGATTTTTATGCAAAACTAAATATATTTTTATTGTTAAAAAAAGTCAATTTTTTCATCAAATAAAAGATACGTTCATATAATATTTAGGGTATATTTGCTAAGTTTTCAACTAATATTTCTATGAAAAGAATAGTATTTGCAACCTTAATGTGTTGTATTTTTGTTTTGACGTCGATGGTAGCGTCAGCCCAGTCAATTAAAGGATTTGTATATGAAGAAGCAACGGGAGAACCTGTTATTTTTGCGAATGTAGTCCTTAGTGAATTAAGTCTAGGAACCACTACTGATATTAACGGTTATTTTAGCTTTCCTAAAGTTAAAGAAGGTACATATACGTTAAAAGTTAGTTTTGTAGGATATGAAAATAGTGAGACTATTGTTTCTCTTGAAGGAAAGACAGAGAATGTAAAGGTATATTTAAAAGAATCGGATAATGTTCTTGCGGAGGTAGAGTTATCTGCTGAAAGTAAAGAAAAAAGAACTGAGGTTAATGTTGCAAAAATTCAAATTACTCCTGAACAAATAAAACGTTTACCTTCTATTGGTGGACAAGCCGATGTTGCTCAGTTTATTCAGGTTTTACCTGGTGTTGTGTTTACAGGAGATCAAGGAGGTCAGATATATATTAGAGGTGGTACTCCAGTTCAAAACTTAGTGCTTTTAGATGGTATGAATATCTATAGTCCGTTTCACAGTATTGGTTTTACATCAGTATTTGATACCGATTTAATTAAAAACACTGATGTTTATACAGCAGCATTTGGAGCTGAATACGGAAGAAGAATGTCTTCTGTTATTGACATTAAAACTAAAGATGGTAATAAAAAGAGATTATCAGGTAAGATTTCAGCCAATACATTTGGAGCGAAATTGACTTTAGAAGGACCGTTAACAAGTACAAAAAATAAAGAGTTTTCAAATTCAACATTTATTTTAAGTGCAAAACAATCTTATATAGATAAAACGGCAGAAACATTGTATGACAATGCCATTCATAGTAGAGAAACAACAATTCCATTTGAATATACAGATTTGTATGGTAAATTAACATTTGGATCTAACTCAGGAACAAAAATTAGTGTTTATGGATTTAATTTTGTGGATAAGGTTAAGTATGCTTCACAAACAAATTTTGACTGGAAATCTACAGGAGTTGGATCTAACTTAATTGCAGTAATGCCAAATTCATTATCGATTATGGAAATAGATTTTAACTATTCTAATTACGAAATGAATGAAATTGGAAAAGAATTGAGAGATGGAGAGTATTTTAATACAGACCCTAAACAATCTACAATTAATGAATTTCAATTTAAGTTTAATGTAAAGAGAAAATTGTCATCTGAAAAATCTTTCAAATTCGGAATTAACTTTGGAGGTGGTAGAACAGAATTCTCTTACACAAGATCTAACTTAATTAATTTTGATATTAAAGATAACTCAACATTTATGAGTGCTTATTATAAATATAAGTTTAACTCAGCATTATGGGTAATCGAACCAGGTGTTAGAACAACATATTACGGAAGTGCTCAGGAAATTGTTTTGGAGCCTAGAGTATCCGCTAAATATAACGTAACCGAAAACTTCAGACTTAAAACATCTGCAGGAATGTATTCTCAAAATTTAGTTGCGGCCAATTCTGGTCGTCAGGTTGTAAATTTATTTAATGGATTTATTTCATCGCCAGGAGATTTACCTGATCAGTTTATTGGAGATAATATAGATTCTGAACTTCAGAAAACATGGCATGCTGTAGTTGGAGCTGAAATTGATGTAACCTCAAATGTTAATATTAATGTAGAGGCTTATATTAAACAGAAATATCAGCTGGTTAATATTAATCTAGAAAAAATTAATCCAGCAGCTCTTGAAACATCAAGTGACCTTGAAACATGGAAATTACATGATTTTCAATATGAGAGAGGTAATGCTTATGGTGTTGATTTAACGTTACAATATAAGAAAGGTAGATTCTTATCGAATACAACGTATTCATTAGGTTTAGTTGAGTTTGAGAACGAACAATATTCTAAGTATAATCCACATTTTGATAGAAGACATAATTTAAATATTACAACATCGTATTTATTTTTGAAAGATAAATCGTTATCAGTTGATTTAAGATTTAATTATGGATCAGGATTCCCATTCTCTCAAATTATTGGAAATTACGAAGGTATAGATCCAGTAGGAGTTGGTGGAGATTATATTACGATCAATGGAGAATCAATTTCATTATATGGTGCACCTGATGGAGGTCGCTTACCAGATTATGCACGTTTAGATGTATCTGCAACAAAAACGCTTAAATTAAAGAAACGTCAATCGTTAGAATTTAATTTAACCGTTACTAACCTTCTTAATAGAGAGAATATCTTTTATTTTGATAAAATTAATAACGAACGAATTAACCAATTGCCAATTTTACCATCTGTTGGTGTAAATTGGATGTTTTAAGAGAAAACATATATATTTGTTTAAAGAGGATAGTTTCTATCCTCTTTTTTATTTTTCAGAACTATGATACAACTAGATTTCTCTAAACCATTAACTGAAATAATACAACATTTACAAGCTCAACATAAATCTTGGGTTTTAGATATCTTAAATTTTGTAGAACAATGGAATAATGAATCTGAAAGTTTAGAAGTTCAAACCTCAGGTACTACAGGTAAAGCAAAGCACATATTGGTACAAAAGGATTGGATGAGATATAGTGCTTCTAATACAATTTCTTATTTTGGATTAACTCAAGGACAGACGGCCTTATTAGCTTTGTCTCCACATTTTATTGCCGGTAAAATGATGTTAGTACGTGCAATAGAAGCTAAGTTGAAGTTGTGGATTTGCCCACCTAATGATATCTCTATTCTTAATAATCCAATTCAAATTGATTTTTGTCCATTAGTTCCATTGCAAGCTGAAAAGTACTTGAATCAACTGCATAAAATAACCCTTCTTTTATTAGGAGGGGCACCAGTATCTGAAGCTCTAGAGCATAAACTTCAAAAATTACCCATTCAAGTGTATCAGAGTTTTGCAATGACAGAAACATTGAGCCATTTTGCTATAAGAAACATCTCAAATCAAGATCTTTTTTATACTATATTTGAAACGATAAACTTTGGGGTAAATGAACATGAATGTTTATGGATAGAAGCCCCTAAATTGGGACAAGAATTTATTCAGACCACAGATGTTGTAGAACTAGTAGACCGTGGTTTTATTTGGAAACAAAGATCAGATTTTGTGATAAATTCAGGAGGTATTAAGTTTAATCCAGAAGTGCTTGAAAAGAAATGTGATTTTTTAGCGAAACGTGGATGGAACTTTATTTTTTCAGCAAGACCGGATCTTAAACTAGGACATAAACTTGTTTTAGTTGTAGAACAATCAAGTATAGACCATGTAAGTAAACAGTTACAGAAAGTTGATTTTAATTTAGAGTATTACTCTATTCCGAAGCAACTTTATTTGGTTCAAAAATTACCAAGAACGTCTTTTTCTCAAAAAGTTAGACGTTTAGAATATGAATTAATATTTGAAGATAAGAATGTCATCTCAGTATATGATATTTTGTAAAAAAGCATTTTTTTGATTTTACATGATTAACCTTCATGTAAAAAGTAGTATTTTCAGCATTTCACAAGCAATTTATGTCAGAGAATAAAGCAAATTTTGGAACTTTTCCTGTTTTTCTTACGGCTATATCAACCATTTTAGGAGCCA
>CBDEVQ010000097.1:0-16182 GCA_965243605.1 Flavobacteriales bacterium | reverse complement strand
GAACCATCCTGTTACTAATGTTACATGGCATGGGGCTAATGCATATGCCAATTGGGTTGGAGGAAGACTACCAACAGAAGCCGAATGGGAATATGCTGCTAGTGGAGGAATAACAAATAACAATGAATATTTTAGTGGGAGTTCATATGCTAATCTTGTTGCATGGTATTCTGGGAACCAAGGAAGTGGTTATGAAGCTGGTAGGGCTAAAATCTGCTAATGAGCTGGGTATTTATGATATGTCTGGAAATGTTCAGGAGTGGTGTTCTGACTGGTATAATGAATCGTATTATAATGTTTCGCCATCTCATAATCCAGAAGGACCAAGCCATGGTAGCTTTAAAATAACAAGAGGTGGTCATATGGAATCATCAACAACCAATCTAAAGATATATAAACGAAAATATCTGAGGCCATACAAAGACAATATTAATACCGGTATTAGGGTGGTTCTACCCGAATAAATAAAAAAGGCAGTACAAATAAGTACTGCCTTTTTTATGCTTTAAAATATTCTAAACATTAACTACTAACATTAAATATACATCAACATGCTATTCTTAGCATTATCATGAATTGCATTTAACTAGCTCTTAATATTCGATCTTTACTTTTGACATATGATTACACAATTAGAACAAATAGAACATAGGTCCAAAGAATTAAAAACTCTAGAGCTTGCTAAACAACAAGAATTAGAGCGTAGAAACAAAGGTTATGTTTGGGTCACAAAAAATAAAATATCTAAACAAGTATCAATTGAAACATTAGCAAATTTATTAAATATAGGTTGGGTGAAGTTATAACTTATAATTGTATTAAATCAAAGACAAAAAGCGAACGTAATGTTCGCTTTTTGTCTTTTAATAAAAACGCTTATAAAAAAATAATGCCATTAAGTTTATACGGAAACCTTATGGCATTATAATAGGAACAAAACAATAATTTGAATTTTTATATTTTACAATCAATAATTCGCGACATATAAATTCAATACTACTTAGTGTACCATTCCTTAAAAAGTAAACACAAACAAAATAATTATTACAAAACACTCTTAATGTAATAGACTTCGCATCTTCTATATATAAACTTTGAAAACTCTAAGCATTATAGACTATTAATGATTAACATTCATCAATTACCCAATTAAAACATCACAATCAACATCTTGTTTATCATTAAAATAAAGTCTTCAATTTCCATTCAAGGAGCTAATTTTACCATTCATCGGAATGAAGAGGTTCATGAGGTGTTTACCGCCATTTATTACCTTAAGCTATTGCTATATTTGTAATGTAATCAAAAACAAAGTTTAACAACAAAAACACAACAAGATGAAAAAGTTTGCATTAACATTAGGATTAGCATTAGTAGGTACAATGGCATTTGCTCAAGACGATCAAGATGATAGTCACCAAATTTCTTTCGCTATTCCAGCGACAAGTATCTTAGATATTGAAGGACCTGGAGGAAACAACGGAATTAACTTTACGCCAGAAGCGATTACTGAGGCTGGTAATGCATTCGACTTCAACTTATCTAACTCAGCACTTTGGTTAAACTACTCTAACATTAAAGCCAGTGCAGAAACTACAAGAAAAGTTACTGTAGGAATGACGAACGATTTACCAACAGGAATGACTCTAACGGTTGCTGCTGGATCAGATGCTGGAAACGGGAATGGAGTAAAAGGAACACCTAATGCTTCTGCTATTACGTTAGCAAACGGATCTTCTTCTACTATTATTACTGGAATTGGAAGTGCGTATACAGGAAACGGTATAAACAACGGACACCAGTTAACATACAACTTATCGTTTGATGATGCAGAATTCCAAACGTTAAGTGCAGACCTTAACGAATCGGTTACAATTACTTATACAATTGCAGACGAATAAGATTTTTCATATATATTTTAGATAGTTAATAAGAGAAGACCAGATGTAGATCTGGTCTTTTTTTGTGGGTATTTTTTTGAGGTTCGTTTTTACACACCCCTAGCCCCTCTCAAGAGGGGAAGTCGTACTTAATATTAATTGTCCGTTTGAGTGGTTTTGGTGTGAGGAGAAAAGTGAATCGAGAACAGATTACTTGTACTAATTACAGGGGTTCAGTTCAATAAACTTTATCATGTAATTTATTATACTTCGGCGTTAAAGGCACTTGGCCTCATACTTTTTCCATTGATGAAAAGTATTCAAAAATCTAGTCAAAATGAGGTATACCCTGCGGGACGTTCTCTTTCGGTACTCCGGGCTCCTTTTGCTTACGACTCCGTCAGTAAACAAACGCCACTACGTACCTTCGTTCTATTATTCTTCATTTTAACACTACAGGCTCATTTATTTAGTGGAGGTAATGTAGACCGTTAAAATGCGGTTTTAGTGAACGAAAAGGTGAAATGGCGTTTCGACTAAGGAGAAGAACGAATGATCTTTTGCAAAAAGTAAAGATCCACTGGATCTTTAAATGAATGAAAGGGCGGTAGCCTAAAGCCTGTAACCTTGAAAGTGAACGATGCGGAGCATAAACATCATTTTAACTTGATTTTTTTTGTTTCTTTTTTATCAAGACACCCGAGTAAAGCGAACACATAAACTCCAATAAAACAGACAATAAAGTGAATAAAAGAAGAAAAATCATAGCGATAGCGTCAAGATATTACATTGTTATTCAGGGTGCTTTATGACGTGAGGAGGAAAGTATATTAAGAACAGGTTACTTGTACTAATTACAGGGGCTCATTTTTACACACCCCTAGCCTCTCTCAAGAGAAGAAGTTATTCTTTGGGTTTTGTACTGATTTTCTGTTTGAGTGGTTTTGGTGTGAGGAGAAAAGTGTATCGAGAACAGATTACTTGTACGATGTACTGAGGTTCGTTTTTACACACCCCTAGCCCCTCTCAAGAGGGGAAGTTACTCTTTGGTTTTGTACTGATTTTCTGTTTGAGTGGTTTTGGTGTGAGGAAGAAAGTGTATCGAGAAAAGGTTACTTGTACGATTTGCTGAAGTTCGTTTTTACATACCCCTAGTCTCTCTCAAGAGGGGGAATTCTTAAAATACATTACCTTTCTAAAAAGCTCAATAATTCATCCATATGCCTAAATACAATAGCACCTGCCTCTCTTAATACCTTTTCATTGTCATTATGTGCTAGAGCAAATACATCAAAGCCACCGGCTATACCGGCCTTTACTCCTGCTAAACTATCTTCTATAACCGCGCATTCTTTAGGTTTAAAACCCATTTGTTTAGCGGCGTGTTCAAAAATATCTGGATTCGGTTTCCAAACACCAATATCATAAGAACTATAAATACACCCCTTAAACTGGTCTAATAATTTTGTTGTAGTTAGGTTTAATTCAATTTTATTAGGAGGTCCGCTAGACGCCACACAAATTGGAATATTAATTTGATTCAACAAATCATGGATACCTTCTATGGGTTGTAAATCGGTCTTAAAACGGTTAAACGTACGTGTTCTATAATCCTGTTCGAAATCATTCGGTAGTTCACCCTCTATCTGCTCTTCAATACACTTAAAAATGTACTTTAAGGAACGGCCGGCAAAATGGTGTTTTATATAGTTTATATCTATTTGTACGCCAACTTCCATAGCCATTTCAATTAGAACAGCATCTGATATACCTTCGCTATCTACTAATATACCATCACAATCAAAAATGATGCATTTATATTTCATAAGACCACTTTTTTTTGCGAAAGATATAGATTAATAGAACAATAGACGATAACTCGTTTATCTGATTTCTATTTAGACAATAAAGATTGTGTTTCTTGTATTAAATTTTCAATTTTAGAAGATTCGTAAGCATCGGGATGCGCTTTCCCAAATTGCCCAAGATCATTATCGAAATATTGACCTGTTGAATTATCATATGCATCTAATATCGATAAGTTATATAGTATATCAACACCTTTACTAGCAGGAGACCAATGTTTACCAAAAGCTGCTTTTACCATTTTAGTATTTAATAAAGAACCTGGATTAACCGCAATTACCGTAATTTCTTTTAATTGCTTGGCTAATGCAAAACTCCACATGGTTAATGCCAGTTTACTTTGGGCATAAGTTTCACCTTCGGCTCCTTCTTTTCGCCCCATAAATACATCATAAGAAATAGGTGCTTGTGCTGCCGAACTTAGGTTAATAATACGAGAGCTACCATTAGAATTCATTACTGGCAGAAGTAAATTGGTTAATATATAAGGGGCTAAATAGTTTACAGCAAAACGCATGTCTACTCCCGCTTTGTTCATTTTTATTGGACTTTTATAAACTCCTGCATTATTAATTAGTACATCCAATACAATACCTTCGGTTTTTATTTCCAATGCCATTGCTTCCACCGATTCTATATTCGAAAAATCCGCAATAAATCCATTAATATTCAAATTATTGGTGGTAGATTTAATTTCGAAAATGCTAGCGTTCACTTTATCTGGGTTACGACCATGGACATAAACATGATGTCCTTCTTTGGCTAATTTCAAAGCCAAATCTTTTCCTATTCCATCTGTACTTCCTGTTATTAAAATATGCTTTTTCATTTCTATAATCTTTTTGTTATATAATCGCTTTACTGTGTTGTTCTGTGCTAAAATGTGGAAGGACCTTATTGGCTAATATATCCAACGTTTTATTCACACCCATTGTATTAAACCTTAAATTTAATGCAATATGATTTACTCCTATATCCTGTAAGTTGTATAGATACTCAATTAAGGAATCTATCCCTAACCTAAATCCTAAATGGATTGGTTGTGGTTTATACGCATTATCGTTTTGTAAATCGATATACAAAGGTTGCATAAATGGCTTATTATATGAGCTCACATCTTTTACGATGTTTCGCCAATTGGTAATGGTTTCTCTTTGGTTTTTAAGGTCTTTGGGGTAAGACATCCAACCATTGGCAAATTCGGCATTCCAATCTAATGATTGTTGACTAAACCCAGTCATTAACATTGGGATTTTATGGTGTTTAGGTTTAGGTAATACATCTAGGTTTCCATTTATGCTGCCATAATATTTAGAATCTATATGAGGAAAGTGTTCCTGACTTTTACGAATATAATTAAACGCCTCTTTAAACTGTTCTCCTCGGGTTTCATACGCTTTACCCATTGCAGGATATTCATCGTATCTATCTCCAGATGCTACCCCTAAAATAAGCCTTCCATTAGAAAGTTGATCGATTGTAGCTGCCGATTTAGCAATATGTAGAGGGTGATGTAGTGGCAAAGCTATACTCGCCACCCCTAATGCAATATCTTTTGTTAATCCAGACAGATATCCTAAATACGTAAAAGGATCATAGGTTTGTCCTGCATCGCCAAAAGAAGGTACATATAACGGGATATCTCTTAACCAAGCGGCCTTAAAACCCAACTGATCTATACGTTGTATTAACTCTAAATGCTGATGCATGGTTGGCACTGCATTTTGACTATAATTTTCTATAGGAACAACCAATCCCACACTAAGCTTATTCGGCTTAAACGTTGAATTATACCCTCTATTAATATCTTCAAATTTTTCCATTTTGATCCTTTTTATTTTTCTAAACCACTATTAATAAAACAGAGTCTCTCTCATTTAAAACAGACTCTGTTTATACACGTGTTTCAGAATTTAAGCAAGATCATCTTTTGCCTCAATCAAATAATGATTACTTACAGAACCCGCTGTTCTGGCCTCTAAATGTGGCACATACTCTGGGTCTTTCATAAAATCTACAGCCGATTGCTTAGAGGGCCACTCGATAATAATTCTTAATCCAACAGGATCTCCCTGCCCCTCCACTTGCTCGTGGGTAGTCGTTCTTGCAATGTATTTACCGCCGTGTTTAGCGACTAATTTATTCGCTGTTGGTAAATAATCAGGAATCCAACGATCTGTTGTTGGTGTTACGTCTAGTACTGAATAATAAGCCATAATCTTTGGTTTTATATGTTAGTTATTGGTTTGTTTCTGGTATTTAAAAGTTCTCTAATACAATTTTACCTTTAGATGTATGAGATTCTAACAACGCATGTGCCTTTCTAATATTCTCTGCATTAATAGATCCTAAATGCATTCCTACTGTGGTCTTTAATACACCACTATTTATTAGACTAGAAACTTCGTTTAGGATATGGTGTTGCTGTATCATATCGTCTGTTTTAAACATAGATCTGGTAAACATTAATTCTATATGTGTAGACACCGCTTTTGCTTTAAATGGCATTACATTAAGCGTTTTTGGATCGTCAATAAATCCAAATTTACCCTGCGGTTTAATCACTTTTATTATCTCATCAATATGTATATCTGTAGCATTTAAACTCACTACATAATCTGGTTCAGTCAAATTATATTTTGCATACTCTTCGCTCAATTTGTTTCTGTGGTTTATAACATGGTCTACTCCTAAATCTTTTAACCAAGTGGTAGTCTCTTCTCTAGAAGCCGTACCAACAATGTTTAATTTTGTAAGCTGTTTTAGTAATTGTACCATAATAGATCCTACACCGCCAGCAGCTCCAATAACTAAAATGCTTTTAGATACATCTTCTTTCTCCACCTGCAAACGGTCAAATAACATTTCCCAAGCCGTTAAAGACGTTAATGGTAATGCAGCGGCATCTCCATAAGATAAATCGTTTGGTTTATGCCCTACAATACGCTCATCTACAACTTGATATTGAGCATAACTACCTTGACGTGTAAAATCCCCAGCGTACCAAACTTCATCGCCTACTTTAAATAAACTCACATCGTCTCCTACTTCTTTTACAATACCAGTTGCATCCCAACCTAATACTTTCCATTGGTTAGCTTCTGGTTTCATACCTAAGCGTACCTTGTAATCTGCCGGATTAATAGAAATGGCTTTAATTTCAACCAATATATCTCGTCCCTTAGCTTCTGGTGTTTCTAGTTCTATATCTTGTAAAGACAAATTATTGTCTACCGGTAAATTCTCTTTATATCCTATTGCTTTCATAACCCTATTATTTTACTATTGTCATTTCATTTACAACAAACTCTTCTACGGCACCTTCCGTTGCTTTCATATAGTCTGATAAATGTTTATTGCCCATATGTGCTTGCCATAACGCTTTTGTTTCCCAGTTTTCATAATAAAGAAACATATTTGGGTTGTCGTTATCTTGGTGTAAATCGTAATTGATGCACCCCTTTTCGGCTCTAGTAACATCTATTAGCTTTAACAATTCAGATTGTACTAAATCTCTATATTCTGCTTTTGCCAATATTCTGGCTACTATAGTTAACTGACTCATTTTGTGCTGTTTTAATTTTACATTACAAAGATAGAGCAAGAACCATGTGCTTTAATTGTATAACCAAAGGGTAAGCATGTACTTTTAAAGGTTAATTGTTATTATATTGTCTATTTATGATGTTTTTTATTTAATTTAGACTCAAAATGAAGATAAAATGCAAGTAATAGAGACTTATAAACCTTTTGAAATACAAGAATTAGAATTGTCAGAATGGAAACAACGTCCCGTTAAAAACAATTTCTTTGAGCTTGTATTTATTACTGAAGGCGATGGAATGCAGTGTATAAACTATAACGAATACCCCTACCAAAAAGGACGTATCTTTTTATTACCACCTTTAAAGTGTCATTCATTTATAATCCATAAACCAACAAAGTTTGTATTTCTAAAGTTTACCGATTCGTTTTTTAAATCGATTAACAAGGTGTCTATAGATCGTAATGCTTGGTTTAAAGAGGCCTCATATATTTTATCAAATTATAACCAAATCCCTGGGGATATAATAAAGGATGATTTAGACAGAGAGCACCTCCACAGTTTAATTTCTATTATTTTATTAGAGTCTAGAAAGTATGGTGACACTTCTATTATGCTTATTAAAAGTTTAATGACAAGTATTCTAGAAATATTAATCAGAAATATTAAACAAGGGAGTTTTCATGAAGTTACAACTGAACAATCCGACGATAGAATTACGAGAATGTTAGCCTATATAAATGAGCATATAGATAAACCCCAATATTTAAAGGTGGAACATTTGGCGGATACATTTGCTATGTCTCCTACCTATGTGAGTGAGTATTTTAAAAAACAGGTGAATATGCCCTTACGTGAATACATTATTAAGGCTAAACTAAAATTGGTTGAAATCCGTTTACTAAATTCCGATTATACCCTAACCGAAATTGCCGACGAACTTGGGTTTACCGATGTAAGTCATTTGTCTAAAACATTTAAACGCTATGTTGGCATTTCTATTCGTGAATTTAAATCAAATGGGGAATATATGTTGCTAAAAAGGACGGTTTGTGGATAGTGTGCCCGCTAAGTACAGCTTACAATAAAATATAGGTTTACAATAATTAATTATACATACCTTTATCTCTTTTCTAAGTACTAAATAATGAAAGACGAATCTATAAAAAAAGGACATATCCTACAGCGCAAAGGCGATTTAAACAGTAAAGTTTATAAGGTTGAATCTGGGTTATTGAGAGGGTATACAATAGACGAAAAAGGGAAAGAACATATTTTTATGTTTGCCCCTGAAGGTTGGGTTATTGGAGATAATGTATCTGTCCATGCACCTGCCGATTTGTTTATTGAAGCTTTAGAAGATTCTATAATTATAACGTATACCAAAGATCTGGATAAGCATACGCCAGCAATTCATGCTTTAGTGAATAGATTAGAGGTTTTACAAAAGCGCGTTATTATGCTCATGAGTGCAACAGCTTTAGAACGTTATGATCATTTTGTTGAAACCTACCCCGAGTTACTACAGCGGGTACCTCAACGGCTTATTGCATCTTATTTGGGTATTACACCCGAAGCACTTAGTAAAGCCAAAGGCGATAGACTACGAGCACAAAAGTAAAATAATCAACTCTTAATATATATTAATGCATAGGGTTTTACGGTGCCCTAATTTTGTGGTGTATTAATTATAAAAACATTGATGATGACAACGTTACACGAAACACAAATTAGTAAAACCCGTAAAATTTTAGGATATATTTTCTCTATTCTTCCTTCTTTAATGATTGTATTTAGTGGGAGTAATAAAATTCTGGGTGCCGAATGGATGGTGGAAGCCATGAATACCATTCCACATATTGGTGAGATTACGCCTTTTATTGGAATGCTAGAAATTACTTGTGTGCTTATTTATTGGATTCCTAAAGCCGGTAACCTTGGTTTCTTTTTATTGTGTTCTTACACTGGAGGAATTATTGTAGCCGAAATTGTAGCCAACCATACGCCTTTACCTGGTATTCTATTGGCGGCCTTTATTTATATAGGAACAGTTTTACGTAAACCTTCTGTATCTGGACTTAATATTTAATTTCAATACATTTATTAAAACAAAAAAGAGCAACTTTTGTGGGCGAAAGTTGCTCTTTTTTATTGTATAAAATCAATGCTTAACTGTATGAGGTTCAGCTAGTATGTTTCAAAGGTAGTAAAAGGTGATTATTTTGTGGTTTCTATGTCTTTAATTGGCGGATTTATTACGATTAAATGTAAAATGAGATATATGAAGTGTACGTTAAAGGTACAAGGACGTTCTCTTATTCTGCATTTTGACATTTGAGGAACTCATGTATTTAGAGGCGGTAATGTAGACCGTTAAAATGCGGTTTTAATGAATGTAAAGATTACATGCTACTCTACTTAAGGCTAAGTCAGTAAACAAACACTCAAAACTAAAACATCATACTTACCCTAATTGGCATTACTATCTTACCCTCTATAGTTTGATTGTCAGAAACTGCTGGCTCCCATAAATTAGTATCGCTTTTTAGCCATTCAATTATGTCTTCATCAATACCGTACCCTATTTCTTCTGAAAACGTAACATCCTTTACTTTTCCTTTCTCAGTAATATTAATTGTGACTTTCGTGTCTACTTTAAAACGGTTTGTACCTGTAGTATTCAGCTCAGAAGGAATGGAAATCATACTATTTAAAGAATAAGACAATGAAATTTGCCCTCCTATATACTCTGCAGGAAATAATGAGGCACCCTCTGCCTTTAGGTTAGAACGTGTATAGGAATACTTTAAAACCTTCGTATTATAATCATACACTTGAATTGAATCTCCCTTATGATTAAAATATGACCACGTTCCAACTTTAACATCTTTTTTATAGGATCCTTGACTTCTTAATGAACATGATTCTATTCTATAACGCTCTATCCAAACACCTGTTTTTTCATTTAAAACATACTGTCCATCCATTAAAATACAGCTACCTCCATATGCTTTAATATAATATCTACCATGTTTAACCGTAGGCTGTTCTTTTATTACTGTATATCTAGCTTTTCCATTTCTTTTATTTTCCTTTTGCTTTTTTAATTTATACTCTTGTGCATTGCAGAAGGTCGTAAAAATTAAACTCATCATAATTAGGAGTCTAGTCATCATATTTCAATATTTGTGTTACTTCAATTTTACTAATAATATGAATATTCAATCTTAAGAATTTTGAATGCCATATGAATTAATATTCCAGTGTAAACATATAAAAAATTCATCTATTCAAAGGAAGTTAAAATAGTTACGTCTCCTATTTTAGCTGTTCCAAAAACGCATCCCCATATTTTGGTAACATAGGATGATTACTTACAATAACCCCATCTTTAACCAAACAGTATGATGGTGTAAGGTAATGGTACTCTAATGTGGCTTCGTTGTTATCATTAACAGATTGCATTTTTTTATATAAAAAGTTACTCAATACATGTTCTCTGTCTCTTCCTATTAATACATTGGTCATATAATCGTTCATGTCGTACTGATAAATATACTGATCCCAGTTTTCTTTTTTACCATCTACAGATACACTTACAAACTTAACATCCTTAAATTCACCTTTTTTACGTGCATCTCTAACGGCTACAATATTGTCTATACAACTAGAACACCATGTTCCCCAAAACGAATAAAACACATAACCTTTATTAAAGTCTTTATCGGAAACTAAGTTGTTTTCACTGTCTTCTAATTCAAATGCCGGAAAGGTGTTCCCTTCTTTTATTTGTTCTTCTATCTTATCATATTTCTTAGACTCTGGAGTAGGCGCCGTTTCTATTACTTTTGGCGGATTTTCCATCATTGCCCTAAATTTTTCTACATCTATTTCTTCGTTGGTTTCTTCTTTTAGTCTTTCTATAGCAGCTTCTATTTCTTTATCCGTTGGCTTTTCGGTAGATTCTGGTTTTTCGGTACATGCTATGCATGCTAAAACCAATATAAGGCAGGTTGTTTTTAAGATTGCTTTAATAGTATACATTTTTTAAAAAATTATTGTAATTAATATTGAATTACTAATTTAATCTTTTTCTTATTAGGAATTTATAATTTGTAATAAAGATTGTTAGCTTCTCTTTACTTAATAAAATAGGTTTGATGAATAGAAGTGAAAATACTAAAGCATAGTTGTAAACGACGTTTAGAAGAGGAACTCATGTATTTAGAGGAAGTAATATAGACCGTTAAAATGCGGTTTTAGTGAATGAAAAGGTGGAATGGCGTTTCGAGAACAGCGAGAAAAGTAGCCTGTAACCTTGAGAATGAACGATGCGGAGCATCCCGCAGGTGCGGGATTGGCTTGATGTTTTTTGTTTCTTTTTTATATCAAGATAAAAGAAGAAAATCATAGCGATAGCGTCAAAGTAAAATATTAACAACGAATCAACTACCATAATACAAAACATTACCACTCTTTAAACAACTCCTCAAATGCGTCAAGCTCCCAACTGGTTTGTTTGCCCGTTTTATCATTTTTAGACACGCCATATATACCCATATCGTCAAACCAGCTGTAATGTTTTGCATATACGCTGCTTACTCTTAATTCTTTATTTTCTGTGGTATCAAAGTGTACCCAAAGCATAGGGTAATTACATTCTTCTAACCGTTTGGTGTACTGAAACGTTAGCCCCTCTTTATATACAGTGACCTCATTTTTATTAATAATTGTATGGTGTATTCTTGGCGATTTATCTAATGGCATACCCAATATGTTAACAACATCGGTCTTACTCATCCCAAGTTTTACTAATCTAATTTTAGCTGCCGTTATACCATCGGGGTAGTTTTGGCGTTGGTCTGGACAACAACTCACTACTATTCCTATACATATTAAAACTATATTAAATTTCATTTTTCTATTTTATTACTAAACGGAAGTATGGTTTAATTATTACGTTTTTAAGCAGGTAGCATAAACTCTAAAAGCAATTTATCTTATTATTGAATTAAACCTTTATTGTAGAAATGTTATATTTGGGGAAAATTTATCAAATGGAAAACGTTACACAAGAACAAATTCAAGCCGTAGAAAAAATACACAATTACACTCAGCAAGTAGATAAAATTACTTCTAGAGAAGAATTAGTATCAATTATTACTGATGTAGAAAGTATTTGTAGGTCCATAACTTTTAGTCCATCATCATTACCAATTCAAAATAAATTAATTGATCTCCTTTCAAAAGAAATAGAATCGATAGTAAACCTTTCTATTCAAGAGCAAAAAGAATTCGTTAGAATTTCACTAATCAATTTGTATCTACCTATAACAGGTGTTACTGATCGTGAAATGGCTGAGTATCTTGAAAAGTTGTAAAGACTAAATTTATTACCCCCACCTCCACCACTAAATAAAAGAGTGTTGATTGAAGTATAGACTAGCTATCATAGTATTAATTTAAAGCTACCATCTTATATTCCATAATTTCACCATCTGTATATTGTGCTATATAATATGGTTCTATCACTTTACAAGATAAGGTAGTACTTCTCAAATAATTTAAGATAGATTCTTTATTTGACTCATCAAAAGAGAAAATAGGCATGATATAATTATCCTCTAGGTCTGATATTTTTTTGGATACTATCTTACCTTCAATTTTACCTTCAATTGTTCGTTTTAAATTTTCCATGTTGATTGCCGCTTCACCCCTTATATGTACTGTTACGACATCTATGTATAGTGTTATATTATTAGTCTCAATTACAAAATCCATTGATCTACCATTTTCGTTATCTCTCTCAATATCAATCAGTGTAATATTCTTTTTTTGTAAGAACATATCCAACACTAAAAATTCCGCAATCCAATTTAAATATTGAGGAGTAATATACTCTAACACTTTTATATCCCCTTCTTTCATTAATCTCTTAATCATAGAAATAAGATCAATCTGAAAGTTAGAATCAATATTATTATATATAGATTCAATCTTATTATTAATGAAGCTTAGAAATACTATATAGTTATTAGATATATCAGGCCCTCGTGAAGCTTCTGCTAATAGCACTGAAATAGATAATTCTGTTTGAACTTTTAGATTGGTTTTTAATGCTTTCTCTAATTCTGTAACTTTTTCATCCATCTTCGATTCCATTACATCCCAAGTTTCAGAGTCTATTAATGAGTAAATAAAAGGAATGTACTCCTGTGCTAATTCAGAAAATGGTTTTCTGTATTCTCTTTCTTGAATATCTTCTATCATATTTAATTCTTTAATAACTTCCCAACAGCCACAAACTCTCCATCTTTCTTAATATAAAGCGTATCACTTTGAGTTTCTTTAGTAGAATAGAATAATTCACGGATATCAACGTCTAATACTTTAGCAATATCGGCTAACGTTTCAAATCTGGGTTGGCGTTTATTATTTAAAATTAAACTGATAGAATTTTCCGTAACACCTAATTCTTGAGCTAATTGCTTTCCAGAAATTCCCTTCTCCTTCAACAATTCTTTTATCCTTAAAATCTGCATAATTTATTTATATCTTGATATACAAACATACAAAACGATAATTATTTAATAATTAATCACACAATATGTTTGATTTTATTATTTATTCTGTTACATTTACATTGTAATTATCACACTAAAACGATAATCATATTATATAATTTATTTATAAAATCATCCATTATGTCTGTTATTTTATTAAATCAAGCCATCCAAAACCAAATTACCTACACCAATACATTTTATAAATCAGAAAATAACCAACACCTGTTTGGCTATTGTATTTCTGGTTTAGAGTTTATACAATATATACATCAGGTTAATGGGTTACAAAGCTCATTGGGTTGTAATACTCGTATTAATACCAAAGTGTTTTATACGGCTATTAAGTATGTACTAACCCAAAAACCATTTACACCTAAATTGCTTAAAGCTTACCTTAAAGAACTTAAAAAGGTAGAGGCTTTTAAACACCAGTTTAGCAAGTTATTTAATGTAGAGCACATTGGGTTTAATTATAATGCCGAAAGCTTGTTGTTGGGGCTTCCGCTTGCTGTGGTGGTTAACCCACCCCAATGCATTGACGATTTAGGAGAACTACGATTTAATGTGCTTTATGATTTTTACGCGGGTAAAGTTGGGGTTAAAAATACAATACGTGGATTAAGGGTTTATAGAGATAAGGTTTTGAAGTATTTATAATTGTTTGCTTTCTTCAATTGTTTTGTCTGTTCGAATTCATTTTTATCACAAAAAATACTTCCCCTCTAGAGAAGGGTTAGGGGTGTGTAAACAGGATCTTACTAACCATACAAAGGCTTACTTTAAGCCCTAAAATAAATCACATGGGCACTCTGATCCTCTACCAAATATTAAGGGCAAAATAAAACAGATTAGAATACATATAAATATAGCTGGTGCAGCTAATGACTTAAATACTTTCTTTCTATAAAATTAGAAGCAATAAAGCATATAATCCAGTAAATACCATTAGTGGTATCACATATATTATATCTGCTAATCCATGCCCGTAAGATAAACAGCAAGATATACCGCCTCCCACACATAACAATGCAGCTATAGCAATTAATACTAAGTTTAGTATAATATTTCTTCTGCTCATAAATGTATAAGATTAAATATTAAAATCCTGTGTATTTAGCAAAAACAAAAAAGCCCTAACTATTTCTAGTTAGAGCTTCTTGATGTGCGGCTGAAGGGAGTCGAACCCCCCACGCCTTGCGGCACCAGATCCTAAGTCTGGCGTGTCTACCAATTCCACCACAGCCGCAGAATTGTGGGTGCAAATATATGGTTTTTTTAAAAACCGCAAACTATTTAAACGTAAATTTCAAATAATTCTCCAACCTGCACTCGACAGTTGGCCCACTAGGGCTCGAACCTAGACTCTTCTGTACCAAAAACAGACGTGTTGCCAGTTACACCATGGGCCAATAAAGCAATTAGTTGGCCCACTAGGGCTCGAACCTAGACTCTTCTGTACCAAAAACAGACGTGTTGCCAGTTACACCATGGGCCAATTGCGATGCAAATATATAATACTTTTTATTATTGCACAAGCCTAAAACTCATCTTAATTAACTTTTTATTTATCTTTTATTAAAAAACAATTCCATTACAGGGGTTTAATTTTTGTTTTTCAATAGGTTAAATACAAAATACCTTTTTTATTTTTTTTCGAAAAAATAAAAATATAATGACATTATGCTTTATAACTGTGGCTAATTTCCGAAATTTGCACAAAATTACTTAAGAGCAATGATTAAAACAGATATACTTATTATAGGGGCAGGACCAGTAGGAATGTTTACTGTATTTGAAGGCGGATTATTAAAGCTTCGTTGCCACTTAATAGATGCTTTACCACAACCTGGTGGACAATGTTCCGAGATTTATCCTAAAAAACCCATTTATGATATTCCGGCCTACCCAGAGGTACTAGCGGGAGACTTAATCGATAACCTTGCAGAACAAATAAAGCCGTTTGAACCAGGATACACCCTTGGAGAACGTGCCGATACTATAGATAAATTAGAGGATGGTAGTTTTATTGTAACTACAGACAAAGGAACAAAGCACCATGCTCCTATTGTTTTTATTGCTGGAGGTTTAGGTTCTTTTGAGCCAAGAAAACCGCCTATTAAAGCCATTACCGATTTGAAAACAATGGTGTAGAATACATTATTAGAGATCCGGAATTGTATAGAAACAAGCGTGTGGTTATTTCTGGTGGTGGAGATTCTGCATTAGACTGGGCTATTTTCTTAAGCAACGTTGCTAGCGAAGTGTCTTTAGTACACAGACGTAATGAGTTTCGTGGTGCTTTAGATTCTGTTTGAAAAGGTTTCTG
>CBDEVQ010000096.1:0-101573 GCA_965243605.1 Flavobacteriales bacterium | reverse complement strand
ATACTACAACAGGTATAATTACCAAAATGGCTAGTGGATTTACAGTTCATGTTGGTAACGGAAACTTAGGAACAGTGGAAATTGAAACGCCTGTTTTAACAGTTTACCCAAACCCTGCAAGTGATGTATTGTTCCTTCAGTTGGATATGGAAGTATCTGATAACCTAAACTACAGCCTTACAGATTTAAACGGTCGTACGATCTTCAGTAAGCAATTAAAAGAGTCTAATGCACAAATAGATGTATCTATGCTACCAGCAGGATCATACATTGTTAAAGTACAAGACCAAAAGAATAGTCTGATCCAAAAGGTTACCATCAGGTAATTAAAAATCAATCGACTTTTGAATCCCAATCCTGACTTCAGGGTTGGGATTTTTTTTGTGAAGATATTATGTTCATAGACGATCTTGGTGATCTCACTTGTTTGGAATTTGGACACATTTGAAACCAATTCTTAAAAACAATGAAACACAAAAAAAACAACACATTATTCGATTTAACAATAGTATGTTGATTTCTTTTTTAAGCTATGGAATACGGGTATAAAGGTTTTAAGAGCAGTTATTTAAAACCTCTAGTTTAAAATTAAATACATTGTATGTATTCTATACACCAAAATACCAGATGTGTTCGTCATATTGACTGTAATCATCTATTTATGCCCTTTCTAAAAGCAAATATTTTTTTGAAAAAAACGTAAGATATAACGGCCAAATTAAGACTCTCCAACCATCCAGAATACATGTTGTAGACAATACAATTTCATTGGTGTTTGGTTCTATTATGAGTTCATTACTTGTACACCAATCTATTTTTAAACGAACATCTGACTTTTCTTCTATTGTAAATTCGAACGCCTTGTTATTGGATAAACGCCCAATGCATTCACCTTTAAGGAAAATTTTATAATCTCTAAATATATTGAAAAAATTGTTCTCTCTTTTTATGGTAACTTTTGTTTTCATTATTCTATTATTTCTTTAATACGTTTATGCTTAATTTCTGGCTTATTCTTCTTTAAAGCAATACCCCACTTTAGATAAACGGATTGTCTTAGCGTTGAATTTCTAATAATGGCAATTTAAAAAAAAAGATTTAAAACACCACAATAAAACGTTTATGTATTGGTTTAAAACAACATGTTAACGAACAGAATTTCATAAAACCCTGTTCGTTACATAAATCTTTTTTACGCTTTAAAAAACACGTAAAAATCTATTGTTTAACAACTTCTATTGTCTTTTGCACACCGTTTGTTTTAATCGTTAATAAGTATACGCCTGCTTGACCGGTTACCTCTACATTCGCCTTATTAATATGACTATATTCTTCTGTAAAGACCACTCTACCTAATAAATCCGTTAGAGATATTTCCACCAAATCAATCGCGTTACCAAGCTGTATTTCAATATTATTTGATGTTGGATTAGGACTAACCACAACTTCATTTAATAGGTTTATGGCTTCTATTCCAACATTTTCAATGACAATGCATGCCGTTGTATCTATACAATCGTTTTCTGTAATTTCTAAAGCATAGCTACCATTCGTTGTTGCCGTAAACGATTGACCATTTTCTCCGTTAATGGGTTGGTTATTATTACAATCTAACCATTGGAAAGTTCCACTTGTATGTGAAGAGGTTATGGTTTGGTCGTTTATTGTAGTTTCTGTATTGATTATTGACCAAACAATGTTTTGGGTTAATACTCTAGCATTTCCATTGCTATCGTCCAACGTCCAAATAATTTCAGTGATGAAAGGGTCTGTTATCGGAAAAGTGACGTTGGCAGAAGCCGTAATTGCGCCCGCACAATCGTCAATTCCTGTTGGAATTTCGACATCGGTTAAGTTTACAATACACGTTGCCGAAAGCTCATCCAAAATACCATTATCCGGTACAGGATCTGTACTATCGCTTACAATAAAGTTTTGATTCTGTGTCAATACCGTTCCGAATCCATCATTATATGTCCATTCCACAACCGTTGTTCCTTGTGTTGTTATGGGAAAAGAGGTTGATGTTGTTGCTGTAACCAATAGATCGCAATCGTTATTGGCTTGGGGTATAAATGTATTGATGGCCGAACATACGCCTAATACATCTGGTAAGGTGGCTAATTCTGGTGTTAATACCGTCGGGTAACATGCAGAGAGTTTAAGAACATAAGTATCGTAACTTCCATTTGCCGATAAACTTGTGAATCCTGAACCTGGGTCAAAATCTACATTAGACATAAATCCACCCGTTACATAAATGCTTTTATCGACATCTACAGCAATCGCATGTCCTTCATCAGAAGATGCCCCTCCTATTTTATGAACCCATAGAAATTCTCCATTGGAGTCTAGTTTTTGAATAAAAATATCTTGATATCCAGAAGATACAAGTAGGTCTGTTCCCACATTAGGATTAAAATCAACAGAATCCTTAAAATTTCCTGTTACATAAACACTTCCAGATTCATCTAAAGCAATTGCATTTCCATGATCATCTTCTATACTTCCCATCTGTTTTGCCCAGACAAAATTCCCATTAGAATCTAATTTCTGAATAAAGATATCGTTCCATCCTTGAGATGAGAAATTGGTTGTACCTACTCCTGGATCAAAATCTATGATTGGTGATGAAAACCCGCCTGTTGTATATATATCACCAGAAATGTTTACAGCAATAGAAGCTCCCGATTCTGAACCTGATCCTCCCATTTGTTTTACCCAAACATAATTTCCTAAAGCATTTAATTTCAGAACAAATATATCGAAATCCACAGATGTTCTCGATTCTACACCTGTTGCACTCGGATCAAAATCTACCGTTCCAGAAAAAGTACCTGTAACATAAACATTTCTCGATGTATCTATAGCTATTGAGTTACCGTATTCAGAATAATTTCCATCAATATGTTTAACCCATACATAATCTCCATTACTATTTAATTTTAAAATAAAGATATCTCCAAAGGCATCTACTGCATCTAAATTTACAATACCAACACCAGGATCAAAATCTATTATTCCTCTAAAAAAACCAGTTGCATATACATTTCCAGAATCGTCCACTGTTAATGATTCTCCACTATCTATAGATGCACCTCCAAACGTTTTAACCCAAAGAAAATTTCCATTAGAATCCAATTTTTGTATATAAATATCATAACTTCCTGTAGCATATTGAATTGATTGCCCAGTTCCTGTATCAAAATCGACAGTATCGCTAAATACTCCAATAATGTAGATATCTCCAGATGGGCCTATTGAGATTGACAATCCTTCGTCTTTTGCTGTTCCTCCTATTTTTTTAGCCCAAAGAAAATCACCTGCTGCATCTAATTTTTGAATAAAAATATCACGGTTTCCAGAAGAGGTTAAGTTGTAAATTCCAGAACCAGGATCAAAATCGACTGTGTTTAAAAATCCACCCGTTGTATACACGTTTCCTGCATCGTCATAGGCTATAGAATTCCCTACATCAGTTGCTGTTCCTCCTAGTTGCCCTACCCAATCAAAATTTGGGATCTGACCTTGAAGTTGCCAAGAACCAATCGTACATAATGTGATTAAAATAATTAATTTGAAAATTCTTTTCATTATCTTATTTTTTTGCCAAATGTAATCATCTTAACTGTAATACATATGAAGAATACATGTTGTTATAAAACTTGTTTTAAAATTTTATATAATCTATATGTTTTTAAGTGTGGAATCGGATATTTGGGTTAAAAATCTTAGAATGTAATCAGTACAAACAGGGTTTATGAGGTTCTTTCTTAGTCCAAGTTTAATGTACCTTCTCTAAAATTGAAAATTACGTTGTTTATTTTTAATTCTTGAATCTAAATAATATCCAATTCCAACAAACACACAAGACCCAATGCAAACTATTATTTTATTCGTAAGCGGAATACTTGCACTTAAAGTAAATGCTATAATAAACGGTACTGCAAAATTTAGCCCCAATTTTGTGTAGTGGTTTTCGGGAACAAATTTTAATTTCTCTTTTAAGAAAATTTTAAACTTGTTTAATTTGAGTTTAAACAACTCATTACTAAACGATGGAATTTTATCCAACTCTAAATATTTAATATAGCTTTCTACCCCTTCAATTTGAATGGGTGTTAGGTCTTTTTCTATTAAATTATTTATGAGTTTTATAAACGAATCAAACGTTTTAATATCGGATTTTTCGGTTGCGGTAGACCGTTTCTTTTTCAGGAATATTAAGGTCGATTTTAGGTCTTGAGTTTCTTGGATTACTTGTGTACCAACTAAGGCATTCATGTCAACCTCTAATGCCGTAGAGATTCGTTTAATGGTTTCTCCGGTTGGAACCGATTCATTATTTTCTATTCTTTGAACGGTTCTTAAACTAACACCTGCCTCTTCTGCCAAATACTCTTGAGACATGCCTCTTTGTGTTCTAAGCTGCTTTAAATTGTTTGCTAAATTTGTTGCTCCCATTCTACTTGTTTTTTTTTGTTCTCCACAAAAGTATACTAGATACCAGGTGAAGTGTTACGTCATGATAACGTCATCTTTACGACATGATCTCGTTATGAACCAATTACCTGTTTTTGTTCATTATTTTTAAAACGCTTTAAAACGAATTCATAATTGGAGGTAAAACAAATGTATAACGTTTACACATGGTTTCTATACGTTTTATATGGCTATAAAATTGACTTTTTGAGTGAACTGAGGATTTAAAATCTACTTTAAATTCTTTTTATAAATCTTTAGTATACGATCGTATATTATTTCGGAAACAAACCAAGTGTTCCCTTCAAAGTTAGACGTGTTTACAAATTGGATAACAACGGCATCTATGTCTTTATGGTATTTTGCAATACTTTGATATCCTGGAACGAGCCCTGTATGTTCATAGACGTAAATTGAAGAATAGATTTCTTGTTCGCCTTCATTAAAAACAGAACCGTTATTTAGTGCTCTAATAAAACGCCCAACATCTTCGGCTGTTGCCAACATTAATCCAGTGTTTTCAGTCTTAAAATCTTCATCAATACCTACATAATACCCGCTCATCACATCATCTAAATTAACGTCGTTTAAAGAGCAATAGGTATTTTTTAATCCCAAAGGAGTTAAAATTTCATCTTTTATGTATTGTTTATGACTATACCCAAGTGTTTTATCAATCAATCGTCTTATTAAAAGGTAGTTAGTATTGGAGTATCCATAATCTTCTCCAGGTTTAAAAGGAGCTGGTAAATCTATCGCGTACTCTAATGCTTCTTTTCTTTTTTCATCTTGCCAATAGTTTGGATTGTCGGTAAAATTAGGAATCCCACTACGGTGCTGAACCATGAGTTCAAGTGTAATTTCATCAGCGTATTCTATTCTATTGGCCAAATCCGGAAAATATTCGGCTAAGGTTTTGTCTAAAGACAATTGGTTATTCTGTACTAGTTTTGCTATAGATACTGCAACATATAGTTTACTAATACTCGCAATTTTAAATATTGAGTTCGGGTCTGCTGGTATTTTATTATCTCGATCCTTCCAACCTGAGGCATAAGATTCTGGGGTCTTTCCTTTCTCATCAATATAAACAATCATCCCATCAAAGCCTTCGTCAACCGCATTGTCCATTTCTTCTTGAATAGTATCTGGCAATGGTGAAATCCATACACTCACAAATTCCCAAGTAAAATACCATGTACATGCTATAGAAATGGAAATCATAAGGATTTTGAATAACCGTAAACGTTGCTTTTTATTCATGGATTAAGATTATCAATCGAACCAAAAATGTTTGATTTATGTTATGTTGTAAAAATAAGCATAAATATATTATAGGCTTGCATTAACCAAATGGATTGGTTTTAGCCGATATTAATAAGGGAAAATTCTGAGTGAATTATTTTTAAATGAAGTAAAAAAAGACCAAAACTAAAAGAGGAACACTACTTAGAATAAACCAAGGTAATTTATCGGTATTCGAAATATCCTTCGATTTTAGGATTAGAACACCATTTACAATAGACCAAATAATCGAACTAAAGAATAACGCTTTTGCAATACTTCCAAAAAGTTTATAGATAAGCATCTCATTGGAATCCCACATGTTAAACAACATCCAATTAAAAAACACACTAATAATATAAATTATAAAGATGATTTTAGCATTCGTCTTTACGTTATTCATTCGGGCAATAAAGTTGTCTAAACGTTGGTTCATTTAATCCTCAATTTTTGATAATTTCTTTTCTGTGGAGTAAAATACTAAAAAAATGACCAATCCAATATTGGCAAAGGTAATTCCATTAATTAATGTTTCGTGCAATGCCCAATCTTCAATCAAAAAATACATGACACTATGGGTTACTATTTGAATTGGAATAAGTAGGAGAAATAAGGAAAAGGCATGATTTTGAGCCACTTTCCAATGTTTATCGCTTTTAAGCGATTGTCTGGTTTTGTACCCTGCAATAGAATTCATTCCAATATTGGTACATAAAAAATAAAAGATGATTACTATTCCAAAGGTAATAGCATCGGTAATAAAAATAGAATTTAATAGGCTTGACATGTCATATTTATTATTGTAGTTGAATGTTTAAATTAATTGGACTGAATGTCCCAATATTGTTTTAAATTTAAGTTTAAAGGTCGTTTTAATTCTATAAACATATAATCGTTAGATTTTTGACAAGGATCCCAACCTTTTTCTAAAGCTCTTAATATAACATCTTTTATCATACATGGGGTTATAGGCAAAATTTTACCATTTAACGTAAGTCCAGATTCTATACTTGAAATAATGTATTGATGCCTTTTTATTTCATGCTGGATAACCACAGATGTATAATCCCAATGCGATTTTACCTTCCACATAAATGGTTCTCCGTTTACTAATATTTTTTGATTTTTATTCCTATTAACTGCCATTCATATATGTTAGAATTTGATACTTGCCCCTTAAACCAACGCCGTTTATAAAACTCTAGTTTTACTATTTGTATAAACCTACAAAAATGGTAAAACTATTAAACGGAGTTATTCTATTGTTTATATTCCAAAATTAAGCGGTATATCTCAGAAAAACAAGAGGGTAATGCATAAAAAAATCCAGTGAAATACACTGGATTTTTTTTAACCTTCCAAAATATTAATTCGTAAATAGATATTTACAATGAATTAATTATCGAATCGAACTTCCTTTTTGTTCGTCTAATTTTCTTGAAATCTCTTCTAGAACCGTTGTTTGTTTTTTCATTTCGTCTAATCCAATATTAATTTTGTAATACCACAGCACAACATTTCTTAATACTAAAAATAAACCAATAACAACAACTAAGTAAATAGCAATACCTGCAAACCCCATAGCATAATCTCCCATGAATAATATATTTTAAATGTTTATTAATATTATTTAGTGTATTGCTTCACAAGAAGTAAACATATACATTGTACTTACTTATAAAAGCATTACAAAATTTAATTTAACACACTGAAAATAAATTCATTGGATTTATTTTACTTATATCAACTTTTATATATGGCTTAAAAAACGATAAGTATTATTCCTTTCTTAACCGTGAAGATGGTTTAGCTTTAATGCGAACAAAAATTAATTTATTTCTACTTTTTTGATTTTCTCTACGCTCTATTTCAAACAAATCAATAGATTTTATTAATGGTGTTAACTTTTCGAAACCATAGTTTCTAGAATCAAAATTTGGACGTTTTTTCTGTAATAAACTTCCTACATCTCCAAGGAATGCCCATCCTTCATCATCGGATAAATCTTTAATGGTTGATGATATTAAATGAATATCCTTCTTGGTTACTTTATCCACATTTGAAGGTTCTACATCTGAACTGATGGTTTTTTCTTCGGTTTGTTTCTTTAATATTTCTATATAAATAAACCGATCACAAGCCACAATAAACGGATTTGGAGTTTTCTTTTCTCCTATTCCTATCACTTGCATGCCCGCCTCTCTTAATCGAGTGGCCAATCTTGTAAAATCACTATCACTGGATACTAAGCAAAATCCATTCACTTTCCCGCTATACAAAATATCCATGGCGTCAATAATCATGGCCGAATCTGTTGCGTTTTTCCCTGTGGTATAAGCGTATTGCTGAATTGGAGTTATGGCATTTTCTAAAAGTAAATTTTTCCATTTGGTTAATCCAGGCTTTGTCCAATCACCGTAAATCCGTTTTATTGTTGGATTTCCGTATTTGGTTATCTCTTCCATCATTTCCTTAACATGGGCTGATGGGATATTATCGCCGTCTATTAAAACAGCCATATTTATATTTTGTGTCATATGTTTAATTCTTAATTAATAATTTATGGTATACATCATTTATATCTCTCAAAGATAACGAATATCAATCACTATCGATTTATGCCCATATTCTCATTCATTGCATGCATACTTCTAAATGAATCCTGTTTGCAAGAATAAGGTCAATAAAAATTGAATATCAGCTATTAATACGCGTTAATAGACTTTTTGTGATTCTAGTTATTCTCAATTCTAGGAGATGATATGAAATGGAGTATGGAATCGTAATTTTATATAAGTTCCATAAATATTAATAGGTAATAACATCCTGTTAGCACAAAAACAATACCAGTAATAAATCGTATAACTTTTTCTATTTTTCCTATTCTGCTATAGAAGACTCCGACCTTACCTGCTGTAAACGCCAATAAATATGTAAATAAGATGACGGGTAACCCTGTACCAAAGGCAAATACAAGAGGTAAATAAAGCCCATCTATGGAGGTAATAACCATAGGAATAAGCATCCCAAAAAACAAGGCTCCGCTGTATGGACAAAATGCCAAAGCGAAAATAATTCCAATTAAAAAAGCGCCTAAAAGCCCCTTACTTTTTAATTGCTCAGACCATCGTCCTAAAACATTGGTTTTATTTAGAAAATTAAGTCTAATAACGTTCAAAAATATCAACCCAAGAACAACCAAAATGGGTCCTAAATACTTTTCACCATTTTGATTAAAAAAACGTGCAATTTGAAATTTACTTGCTCCAAAAAACAATACTATTCCTATAAGCGTATAACTAAAACCTCTACCCAAAGCATATACAATACCACTCATAAAAACTTGTTTTTTATTAGAGATATGCTTTGAAATATAGGCCGTAGCCGTAATATTAGTTGCTAAAGGGCAAGGGCTAATGGCCGTCATTAATCCTAACACTAAAGCAATAAGAATAGGAAAATTGGTTTGTTCTAAAACCGATTGTAAATAATCCATTATATTGATAGTAACGCGTCTTCTATTTTTAGTTTAAGAGTCTCCGAAAAATCTGCCTTATCATTCCCTTTCATAAACGCAAAATCGGTTAAATTAATTTGGCTTTCTTGTCCTTCATGTATTACATTTAAAAATAGAGCTGTACCCGTTGCTTCAAACTTTTCAGCCATGCTTTCATTTTCTTTTTTATCTACATTTATGATGCGAAATGTAATATCGCCATTTTCCAATTCTTTACTAAAAAACGTATTTAACGTATAGCTTGTGTTGGCTTCTATGGCATTACACGTTTTACATCGGTGGGTAGAATGAAAGTCTATCACTTCTATTTTTGAAATATGATCGGCTACTGTTTTGGCCGTTGCGTTATTTTCAACGTTGCTACCACAGGCAAATAGAAAGGCTATACTCACTAAAAATGCGATTATCTTAATGTATTTCATATTGTTTTATTTCGGTTTAAAAGAGGATGTTAAAGAGGTAACCAGAAATGATAATACATAGGGCTACAACTCCAAAAAATATACTGATAAGTTTAAGAGACATTACTTTTTTTAGGAGCATGGCTTCAGGTAATGAAAGTCCTACAACCCCCATCATAAAGGCTATGGCTGTTCCTAAAGGAATTCCTTTTGATACCAGTACTTGGACTACAGGTAATATTCCCGATGCATTAGAATACATTGGGACTGCTAATATGGTGGCAATTGGGACTGCAAATAAGTTATCTTTATCCATATATTGTTCAAAGAAACCTTCTGGAATATACCCATGCATTAATCCTCCAATTGCAATTCCTATGATTACATAAGGAATGATTCCTTTTAGGATTTTCTTAACCTCTTCCCAAATTATTGGTAAACGATTTTTAAAGGGCAATCCTTCTTCATTAAATTGATCTTGTTCGCGTTGAGCATTCTTTAAAATCTCTTTAACCCAAGGGGTTAAAAACTGTTCTAATTTTAATTTCTGAAGAATAAACCCCGATATGGTACCTAATAAAACTCCACTTATAACATAGATTACGGTGGTTTTAACGCCAAAGAGACCAATAAATAAACCAATGGCTACTTCGTTTACTAAAGGTGAGGTTATTAAAAAAGAGAAGGTAACACCTAAAGGGATTCCACCTCTTACAAAACCTATAAATAATGGAACCGAAGAGCATGAACAAAATGGTGTTACTACACCAAATAAACTGGCCATCAAATATTCTAGTCCATACAATTTGTTTCTGGACAAATAGTTTTTCACTTTATCTATAGGAAAGTAACTATTAACAATTCCCATAAAAAATATAACTACAAAAAGTAGAATTAATATTTTAGTGGTATCGTAAATAAAGAAATTTAATGCGTCTGACAGATGGGCGCCCTTTTCAAGATTCAAAAGGTTATATACGAACCAATCTGCTAAGGTCTGTATCCAATTAAACATAAGTACTCTAATGAATGGTTAGTGATTCTTTAAACGGACAAATGCTATTTTATCCCAACACCTCTAATACTTCTTCTTTTGAAGGCACTCTTCCTTTAATAGTTACCGCATCATTTATGACAAGAGCTGGTGTAGACATCACATTAAATTTCATGATTTCCATGATATCTTCAACTTTTTCAACAGTGGCATCAATATTATTTTCATGAATAACATCTTGCACAACTTTGGTCATCATCTTACATTTTGGACATCCTGTCCCTAATACTTTTACAATTTTGCTCATTTTGTAGTTCATTGTTTATCGTAAATAAACGATTGGTTTGTATAAAAAAACTTATTCAAAGAAATTAGAGAATAGGGCTTTCGCTTTTTTCCAGTTCTCTTGATTTATACAGTATTTAATTTTAGGTGGTTTTAATTCACCCTGAATTAAGCCTGCATTTTTCAACTCTTTTAAATGTTGAGAAACTGTCGATTGAGCAATCGGTAAAACATCTACCAAATCGCCTGTAAAACAACAGGATTGGTTTTCTAGGTATCTTAAAATAGCGATTCGTGTAGGGTGTGCTAACGCCTTGGCAAATTTGGCTAATGATTCCGTGTCTTCCTGGTACTCTATTTTGCTTAAACCTCTTTTCATATCTCCCATCGCAATATTACGATTAATATAAATTTGAGGAGGTGACAAAAATCACATTGTGTTATTTTTTACATTTTTTTGTCGTATTTATTTTAAACAATTAACCACGCCCAATTATAAAAAACGAGGCGTGGTTAAGGTTAATTAAACTAAATGTAGCTTATTTGTATGTGACTACACTTTGAGATTGTACACGTTCTACTGGTACTGTTGAATTTGTTTTATACCCTCCTATTACAAAAGATAATTTCGATTCTCCTTCAGCTTGATAAACCATCATAAATTGATCGCCATTTGAGACTAAAGACAAAGCACTTGTAGGATCTAAAGAGATGGCTTTATGTTTTTCTTCTAAAGTCCAACCCGCCTGATCCAAGGTTCCATAACCATTTGTAAGTTCAGACTCTGCAGTGTATATTCCTGTTAATCCAAAGCATGTGGTTATTGCATTTGGTGTATCCATATATCGCCCTCTATATACCAGATGCATTTCTCCATCTATAGCTGCCATAGAGACTCTTCCGTTGGCTAAATAGACATCTTGTTTCTGGTTTTCCTTTTTAGAAAAGTGTCCCACATGAAAATCCATTGGTGACCATTGGTGTAAGGTTGTATGGTTATTTACACCATTAGAAAGTTCTGGCTTTAATACGTTAAATGGAGCTGTATTATAAGATGTCATGCGCATTTTAAATGTATTTCGTTCTTTATAAACTAAATAAACTGAAGCGCCTAAAGACGATGCTGTTATTGGTCCATCTGTAAATTGGCCAACATCTTCAATCGTTTTATCCCATTCCCCATTAATATAACGTAAAGCGTATATGGCGTTGGTTGTTTTATTCTGCCATGCCAGCATTATTTGTTTTGTTTGAGAGGCATAATCTTCAAAACACGTTAATGCTAAATAACCAACCTTATCTTGTCCTAAAGATTGTTTAGAAGACCATCCGTTTATTTGATGATAAGATACATAATACAAGGCATTCGTATTTCCTTCTGTAAATACAATAAGAACTTCGTTTTCATTACTTACCACAGAAAATTCTTCGGTTACCGAAATTCCGATTGACTCCCCTTTAGTCCATTCAACACCATTAAAGGCACTCCACAACAACTCATTATCCGTGTTTTTATACAGGATATTAAACTGCTTATTAAACCAAAATGAGGCGACCGCATTATTTGCTGATATCTCCGTTTTTATTGGTGTTTCCCAGATAAATTTTTGATCCCATAAAAAACGAAACCAATTGGCCCCTTTATCGTTTTTATTTAAGCTACCAAGGTCGAAGTTTTTTTCGATGGTATTTAATAAACTATAATGATTATATGGAGTATCTATTTTAGACCCTGGTTTTATCATGTCTCCTAATAATACCGTATATATTTGGTTAGGACCATCGTAATTGGTGTCGTAATTATTGGCATCGTAATCGGCTTCATCAAATGTTACCACAACCAAAGTATTTTCTGGTATATTGGATTCTGCATATGCTTTCTTCGGGTCTGTTAAAACAAGATCTAAATCCAATTTTAATCCAATATTCTCTAGTCCAAATTTAGTTCCACCTTGTACATATTTAGTTTCTGGATGACCTAAAAACACTTGTTCTAACCAGGCTGATAATTGCGTAACAAGAGGTAATCTTGGGTTTGGCGCAATTCCTGTGTTGTATAAATAATGTCCATCGTTCCAAATATCTGGAGTAAACCACGCATATTCTGGTAAGTTTTGTCCATAAACATCCTTCCAAAATGCATATTCATCTTTTATATTATTCCATTTTACCTCAGTAGATTGTATGTCATGAAACGATGAAAATGCATTGTGCTTTCTAGCATATCTAAATAAGTTAACCCCATCATTCGGGTATTCATCAATCGGAGTTTCAGATGCTGGATAGTTTGGTGTTTCCCAAGCCTTATTCCACGGTTCATTTGGGTAAGCTTCCATGTATGCTTTCCACGTTGCTTTTTGAATACCGCCTTGAGGTTGCATTAAATTGGTGATTGTTTCTTGCATTAACGGACTTACTGGAGGTGTATCGTCTGTTACTCCACACACTTCACCTGCAATAGAAGCTAAATAATTGGTTTGAGATGGGTGAAATACACCAAAATAATTTGTCATATCGCACCCTGCTGCAACCACTTTTTGCATAAATGGGTCTTGCATAACATAGTTTCTGTACTGGTTTTCAAACATGACAATTAATACTTTATCAAATCCTTTTTTCATAATGTTTAATAAATACGCGTTAATTTTTTAAGAATTGTTCAATAGTTGTAATTGTGTTAAATATGAATCAAAACAATACAACAAAGTGTAATACTCAAAAATAAGCGATCAAACTCATTAATAATCAAGCAAAAACACCTGTTCCTTAATATGGGTATTATTACCCCATTCAAAAAAAACATGACATTTTACTTTACAAGTTTTAAATATTTTATCTATCTTGTTTATAATTAAATAATAAAAATCATGAAAAACATTTATAAATTTGCTATTGTAATATCTCTATTATCTGCTCAGCATTCTCATGCTCAAATACATGACAATCATAAATTTTTAGAAATAAATAATATGAAGATTCCTTTATTTTCAAGAGGGAATTTATTCAGGCCTGGAAAAATTGATAGTCACGTAGCTGAAATGCCAACGGGAACAAATATTAATACGATATTTCAGCAAAATTTATGGATTGCCGGTATCGATCAAAATAATGAATTAAGATTGGCCGCACAAACCTTCGAAAATACAGGTATTTCTGCAATAGATTATGCAATAGGCCCTGTAAGTTCAGCAAATTACCAAGAAGATTTCTCAAAATACAATCATGTTTGGAAAGTCTCTAAATCAGAAATTGCAACCCATATTGCAAATTATAACTCATCCGGCTATTCAATACCAGAGGACATCTTAAACTGGCCAGCCCATGGTGACATTGAATATGGTGAAGCCACTCATTTAGCTCCTTTTGTTGATGTTAATGCTAATGGTATTTATGAACCCGAACTGGGAGATTACCCCGAAATTAGAGGAGACCAAGCTTTATTCGCGATGTTTAATGATGCGCGGTATCAACATAACGCATCTAATGGACAAAAACTGTATGTCGAAATACATGTAATGTTGTATGGCTATGATTCACCTGGAGTAGATTACCTCGACAATTCATTTTTTGTACATTATGAAATTTATAATCGCTCAGAAAACCTCACGTTTAACGATATTTATGTTAGTCAATTCTTGAATTTTGAATTGGGTTTTTTTAATGATGATTTTATTGGAACACATGTCTCAAAAAATATTGCCTATGTATATAATGGAGATGCATTTGATAACCACACCTCAACACATTTAGGCTATGGTGATAAACCACCAGTATTTGGTTGGGCTTTACTAAATCAGGATTACACCTCTACTAGACTTATTTCATTTGATCTTAACCCAAAAATTGGTAGGCCTCAAACCCAACAAGCACGTTTAAATATCATGCAAGGCTTAAATAATGATGGAACACCCCTAACTTACGGTTCTTTTGGTACTAATGGTAACCAACCGACAAAATTTATATATCCAGGGACTTCAAACCCTCTTTTCACAGAGGAATGGTCAGAAATTACAATTGGAAGTATACCTAGCTATAGACAAATGATTGCCTCTACGCTTTCACATGATTTTGGTCCTGGAGATAAAATATGTTTAGATTATGCAGGTGTATTCTCTAGAGATTATACATCAAATATCCAACATCAACTCAATCATCTTTTTGCGGATGTAGATGGTGTTCAAAACATTTATAATTACGAAAATTTCAATTGTTCAAATGCCCCGCTCTCCATTAATGAACCCAACAATAACACTAAGTTAACCCTGTTTGCCTCTAATGTTGAGTTAACTATTAATAGACAGGAAGGCTATAGTAAAGATGTTGATCTTACAATTGTAAACGCAATGGGACAATCGGTTATGCATGGATCTATGACTCCTAGCGAAACTGAAAAAATAATTGATATTAGCAAACTGCCAACAGGAGTCTATTTTATTCCGAATTATGCGTTTAAATTTATAAAGCAATAAAGCGCTCAAAACCCTCTTAAATAAGAACTCCCTCTGCTAAAATTGTTATTTTTAGAAGAGGGAGTTTTCGTTTTTATTCCACTATATTTTAGGATTTCGTATATTCCGATTTTAACAATGAGTAAACTTCAGAGTCGTGTATAACATCGTTTTGTTTGTAATGTTGTCTTAAGGTTCCTTCATATGTAAAACATAAGGATTTAACCACATGTAAAGAAGGGGTATTTAAAGGACTAATAAATGCTTCAATTCTATTAAGGTTCATTTCTTCAAAACCATAAATTATTATTTCATTCAAAGCTTCGGTCATAAATCCTTGTTTTCGAAATCGTTCGTGTAATAAATACCCGATTTCTGCTTTTTCATGTTCAGGTTGCCAATTATGAAAGCCACAACTCCCTATTACATCACCAGAAGCTATGCTAATAAGATCCCATTTTACCCAATTTTTAATAAGACCTTTCTTTATTTTCGCTTTAACTTTTTCAAGTTCAAAACTTAATTCCGCTTTTGTTTCTGTACCAAAAAACACCATCTGATCAGAAATTTTTTTATTTAAAACTTCTGAAAGGAGCTCTGGAGATTGATGACGTAAATAAAGTCTTTTTGTTTGCATAGTATAAAATCGTCTAAGATCTTAAGTTACAACTTTTCCGGTAATCATCGCGTTAATTTACATGACTTTATTTAAAGCTAACCTTATTTAAATCTATGAATACATTAAACTAATATTGTCATAATATTGAACCCTATTATTCCTTTATAGATCTTTTTAGATTTACCTTTAATAATGGAACAACATGTTCCTCTAACATCTTAGAATTATCTTGCCAATCGTTATCCTTATTATCTTTCCAAGTTGTTATTTTCTGAACTTTACCTTTATTATCTAAAACGATATATTTAGACATTCCAAGAATGCTTTTCGTTCCTTCTGGTGTTATTTCTTTTAAAAAATTCTTATACTTCTGTCCTTGTCTTTTACCATAAGTATCTTTCATTGTCATTATTTCTAAAGACTCATCTTGCTTATGAAGGTAATCTATTGTTCTAGTAATTAACTCATCATCCTCTTTTTCGGAAAGTAAAATGATTAAATGAACATCATAATTCTCTTTTAATGCTATAGCATCTTTTAAATGTAATCTACATGGACTACACCAAAGTCCAAAGGTGAAAAAGATTGTATTTTCATTTTCAGAATTTTCTGCAATACAACGAACATCTTCAACATTAACTATTTTACAATTTTTAGATTCATTCTGCATCAGTTCACAAGCCTCTTGGGCTATTCCGAAATAAGAACAAAATAACATTCCAGAAATTAATATTTTTTTCATTATTTAAATTTTTTGGTAAATATAAAAATGATATACATTTTAACACAATAAATAAATTCAAAACTATTGCATTTAATAAATAACAACGGCTAAATTGATTTGTATCTTAATTTCTCTAACATTTCTGGTGACATGGCATTGGAGTATCTTCCATAAGCATCTACAAGTATTCCTTTTTTTCCATCTGTAGTTTCTAAAGCATATATTACAGATTCACTACTTACATCAGACATACCCTCAAAACGATGTATTTCTATAATGTCAAATTCTTTAGGAACGCATACTTGCTTTAATTTGTTGCAAATTATGACGTTCTCATTTAGGTTATAATCGTATACATAACCTCTTCGTCTTAAATCGTTAATGGCCTCAACTAAATCCTTATATATTTTCATAACATTCCGTATGTGTTAGATGTTAGATACTCCTTCCAATTTGTAGTATCTCTAATAACCCTAACCTATTATATAGACGAAATCCCTTTAGTAATCAACACATTGACTGTATACCCTTCTAAATAATAGGTGAACCTTAAAGGTTTCATATGTAAAAAAAATGGGAAGGATTTATACAATTTGAATTGCTTTTATTCTGATATTATTAACTCCAAAAACCATTATTATGAATTCAATTAACCACAAAACAAACATAATTAACAGGTAATTACGTTGATTTTTATGGTGAATATTAAGGTATAAAATGCTTATTCTATTATTAAATGCAGTAAGTAAACCATTACTATTAAGCGTATATTTTGTATTGCTTTGGAGTTAAACCTGTTTGCTTCTTAAAGTATTTCACAAAATTAGAATCGTCATCAAAACCAAGTTGGTTTGCTATTTCGTAAATGGTTTTAGAGGTTAACTTAAGTAAAGATTTAGCTTCAAGAACTAAATACTCATCAATAATATGCTTTGCTGTTTTATTCGAAACTTTTTTAATACACTCAGAAAGATATATTGGACTAATATTTAACTGTTCTGCGTAGTACTTTATGGGTTGATGTTTTTGCTGGGTTTGCTTAATAAGGTTTTCGAAATTAAATGTTATTTCTTGACGTCTGGATTTTAAGTAACTAATACCTGTACTAAACTGAAGTTCTCTTTTGGCCTTAAATAATAACGCTGTTAAATACGATTTTAAAATATCTATGGTTGCTATTTCCCCTAATTGATATTCTTCGTAAATATCTTGAAAACATCGTTTAAATAGCATTTTTTGTTGTGCCGTAAGTTGATAACTGGGTAAGATAAAATTGTTGAAATATGGGAATGTTTCAAACAAATTAAATAAACCTGTTGCAAATGGCAAAAATTCAGGTTTAAATAATATCATATAACTTATTCTATCCTTCATCTTTAAAGCTTCCGAATTAACGTGTTGCCCAGGAGATGTGAAAGACAAATTATAATCTATTACGTTCTTGGGTTTATCTTCAATAGGTGTATATGTATTATACCTTAATGTTAATAATATCTCAAAATAATCATGCTTATAGGCGTTTCTAGCTTGATTAATATCAAAATTATAATCCTCAAATTTCACAATATAAAACCCATCAAGAATTAATTGGGGAGCTCCAAGAGCATCCAAAAAGTCATTAATATTTGAATAATATTTTAAAGACATAATTCACGGTTTATCATTGGGGAGACTTAAAATTACATTTTTACCACTAAGCATTGTTGTAAAATACGTCGATTAACCGCTTATACTGCATGAATTACATGATACCTCTGACATAAGGGTGTCATTAGCTCGTCTTAATTTCGCCATATACAAACGATAATATCAAAATAAAATGATTCAGAATTTTTCGAAAAGCCCGCGTGTAATGGAGTTTACTTCTTTTAAAAAAAAGGAAGATGTTACTGAAGATAGTCTATTGCAAGCTATCCTTAAATTTGAGCAAAAGTTTCTTGCAAACCATGAAGGTGTACTATTTCATTGTTTAGTAAGAAACCGTGATAATGAATATGCAAATGTTTTGTTTGCTGATAATATGGAAACCATGCAAGCCATGTTTAAAGGTGTTCAAGAAAGTCCAGAAGCACAAGCTTTCTTTAGTCTTATAGAACAAGAATCTGTAGTTATGAATTTCAATCAGATTCAAAAAGACAACTTTCAAATTCCTGAACACTTTACATGCGTAGAATTTGGGACTTTTTCTTTACAGTCTCCAATGCCTGTACAAGAATTAATTTCAATTTCAAATGAGATTGAGGATCAGTATTTAAATGCAACAGAAAATACCCAAGGGCATTTTATTGGGGTACTCTCAGAGACGCTTTACTCAGAAGTTACGTTTGGTAAAACGTTAGCTAAGACAAAAGAAATATGTCAAGGCTATGTAGATAATACATATTGTAATGCATTATTAAATGCAGCCGACTCAGAGTCTATGAAGCTGGATTTCTGGATATTGGTAGCCTAATATATAAACAAATAAGAGGTAACTTCTAATAGAAGTTACCTCTTATTCAATTTTATAATAAAACTAAGGTTTAGTTTAATGCTCCTGTCATATTTGCAGGTACTACCCATTCGTCATATTGTTCTTCTGTAACATACCCTAAACGAATTGCTTCTTCTTTTAGTGTCGTTCCATTCTCGTGAGCTGTATTTGCTATTTCAGCAGCTTTATAATACCCAATTTTAGTATTTAAAGCAGTAACAAGCATTAATGAATTGTTTAATAATTCATTAATTCTAGAATGATTAGGCTCTATTCCTTCTGCACAATTATCATTAAAAGATACACAAGCATCTCCAATTAATTCTGCACTTTGAAGTAAATTGTATGCCATCATTGGCTTAAATACGTTTAACTCATAATGTCCTTGAGTTCCACCAACGGTTACAGCAACATCGTTACCCATAACTTGTGCACAAACCATAGTAATGGCTTCTGCTTGTGTTGGATTTACTTTCCCTGGCATAATTGAAGATCCTGGTTCGTTCGCTGGGATAATTAATTCACCAATTCCTGAACGTGGACCTGAAGCCATTAAACGAATATCGTTAGCAATTTTGTTTAATGAAACTGCGATTTGCTTTAATGCACCATGTGTTTCTACAATAGCATCATGTGCCGCTAAAGCTTCAAATTTATTTTCGGCAGTAATAAAAGGTAGCCCCGTAAATTCTGCAATTTTCTCAGCAACTAATACATCATAACCTGCTGGTGTATTTAATCCAGTTCCTACAGCTGTTCCTCCTAAAGCTAACTCAGACAAGTGTGCAAAAGTATTTCTTAAAGCTTTTAATCCGTGGTCTAACTGAGATACATATCCTGAAAATTCTTGACCAATTGTTAATGGTGTTGCATCCATTAAATGTGTTCGACCAATTTTAACAACATCTTTAAAGTCTTCAGACTTCTTTGCTAATGTGTTTCTTAATTTTTCAATTCCAGGAATTGTTTTTTCAATAATCATCTTATAACAAGCGATATGCATTCCTGTAGGGAACGTATCGTTAGATGATTGAGATTTATTTACGTCGTCGTTTGGTAAAAGAACTTTTTCTCCTTCTCCGATAACACGTCCAGCTAATTCTTGTGCTCTGTGAGCCACAACTTCATTAACGTTCATGTTACTTTGTGTACCCGAACCTGTTTGCCAGATTACTAATGGAAATTGATCGTCTAATTTACCAGCAATAATTTCATCACAAGCCGCAGAAATTAAATCTCTTTTGTCTTCCGGTAAAACACCTAATTGACTATTTGCATGTGCAGCTGCTTTTTTTAAGTATGCAAAAGCATGTACAATCTCAATTGGCATAGAAGCTGAAGGTCCAATTTTAAAATTGTTTCTTGAACGTTCTGTCTGTGCTCCCCAGTACTTATCTGCAGGCACTTTAACCTCTCCTATGGTATCTTTTTCTATTCTATATTGCATGACGCGATTTTTTTGTTTTCAAAAATAAAGAATAGCCATTACTTGTGAAATTATTTTTGAATAAAATATCAGGAATTCATAAATAAATCAAATATGTATTAGTCTGCTCTCTTTTTTAAAGGTAAAAACACGCTGTAATTTCATAATAATTCAATGTCTATTTGATTAGACTAATATTTTCATATTACATTTAACCTTTATTACACAATCAAGTAAAAACCCAATCTTATTAAACAGGTATTTTTACGTGAAAAAACCTACAACCAATCCATTACATTTGTATCTACAGAGTTTATTAACATATGTTAACACTCACATACAATCAACAAAAACAACTAAATCTAATAAAATGAACACCACTAAACAATTACTAATTTCTATTGCAATAAGTTCGCTTTTTGCATGTGGAAATGACAATAGTTCAAAAAAACCTGAACATAAAGAAGTTGATAAAGTAGCCGTAACTGATGACTATGCTAAACCAGCAGACACACCATGTTTGGCTCCATCTGAATGGTTTAACACCATAGATGGAATGCGAAGAACACCTGCTCCTAACGAAGGACCTACCAGTGTATTTGCTGATAATTCTAAAGTCAACAATTGTGATTTTCACCAGTGGTCTTGGCAAAAATTTCTTTGGCTTACCAATGAGAGTAATGGAAAACCTTTTTTCTTAGATAAACTTATTCAAGTAGATGCAAATGGTAACCGAACAGCAACCGACCAAGGAATAGAGCTTACTGCTACAGCACAAGCAAGTAGTTCAACTACTTACAACGATATTTTAAAGACTCCAAACAATCCTTCGCATACTGTATACTACTCTATATTTTTAGACGATTTGTTTTATAAAACAATGCAAACCTATGCACCAATCGCTAAAAAGAATCCAGAAGCGGTTAAGGATATCACTTTCCCTGTTGGAGCTCTAGAATTAAAAGCCTCTTGGATTGATGCCGATGCATTACAAAACAAAGATGATTATTTTATTACAGAAGGTGTAATAGATGGTATAAAAACATCTGTTGCACTTTTAGGAATCCATGTTGTAGGTGTAGTTGAAAATCACCCTGAGTTTGTTTGGGCAACATTTGAACATGAAAATCTTGCTCCCAAATATGATTGGAGTAAAGCGACTGCAACTACAGATGCACAAGTAACAAGCAATGTTAATTATCCATTATTTAGTAAAAACGTTACAGCTACGGTTGCTAACATTACTTCTGGTAACGGAAACTATACGAATGTATTTTCTGTATATGAATATGGAACACCCGTTCAAAAGAATGCTTCTAACCAAAAAGTATTTATGGAAACAAGTCAAGATGGTGAAGAAAACTTTAATCACATAAAAGAAATTAACAAAAGTGTTAAAGGACAACTTAACGGAGTTTGGAATAATTACTTCTATAATGGATCTATTTGGATTAACACGGAAGGATATAATGGAAATGAAGCTCAAGCAAAATTGATTGATTCATTAGGTTATCACCTCTCAGACGCTAAACCTGGAGATTTTGCAAGAGGTTCTGTTGCTGAATACAATATAACTATGGAAACATATGTACAGATTGCATTTGGTACAACTCCAACGCCAATTCATACTCAAACATCTGGAAATTTAGTGAATTGCTTTAGTTGCCATAATGCTCATGCTAACAATAGCTCATCTCCATTATATGTGAGTCATGTATTTACCCGTCATATTAATCACTTAGAAGGATTAAATAATAAAGAAATTAGAGCAACACACTCTAAAGATATTGTAGAACAATTTGTTAAGCGATTAAATGACTCTAATAAATAATTCTTATGAAGTGAATGCTCTTAAAAAAAAGAGGAATTCTATTCATAAAGTACAACAATAAATAAAAAAGCACTTTAACCTCATGCGGTTAAAGTGCTTTTTTAATATTCAAATTAATACAACTTAAACTGGAAAATGTTTACTCTTTACTAATTGTAAAATAAAATGTTGTTCCAATACCTACTTCTGAAGTTAACCAAATACGACCTCCGTAAGCCGAAACAATTTTTTCTACAATAGATAATCCTATTCCAGAAGAATCTTTGGTATTTTCTAATTTCTGAAAAACATTAAAAATCTTTTTAAAATACTTTTCTTCAATTCCTTTACCATTATCTTTAACAAAGAACTCATAAGCATTATCTAAGGTTTTATGACCAACCTCAATAAGCCCTTGCTCTTTATCGTTATATTTAATAGCATTCCCTATTAAATTCTGAAACAATTGTTTTAATCGATGTGTGTCTCCTAAAATCTCAGGAAAATCATCTTGAACTTTAATCGTAATATGCTCTGGAATATATAAAAAGTTTAAAACATCACTCATGATTCTATTAATATCAATACGTGTTGTTTTATAATCTTTTACCCCTACCGTTGAGTATTCTAATATACCACTAATAAGGTCTTCCATTTTAGAAATGTTATCGCTTATTAAATTAATATATTCAGTGGCTCCTTTATCCAAACCATCACCATGATCTTCTTTTAACCATGTTGTCAACGCATCAATATTTCTTAAAGGCGACTTTAAATCATGAGAAACAACATGTGCATAATTATTTAACTCTGTATTTCTTTCCTCTAGTCTATAAAGTAAAGTTTTCTGATTTGCATAAGCTCTACACGCTTTTAATGTAATTGCAAATTTTTCTATTACAGGTAAAAGTTTACTTAAATCTCTCGTGTTTATATTATCTTCCTTAGAATACAAAAACAGAAAACCATGATCCTTCAGCCTATATATTGCAATATATCCTGCATTTATATCTATCGTTGTAAGTTCATTTAATTTGCTCGTATATTCTAACAGGGTATAGTCTTCTATACCGTTTAAAAACTTAAGAAGTTCTTGGCTTAACGAATATTGCCTCTGATTCCCTAGAGGGATAGAATATTCATTGATATACCGATTTTTATGCTGTCTTAATACCCAACAAGCGTTTAAATCTCTTCGCTTTAACAATAACTTCAAAAATTGGTCGCAATTTTCGTGATAGCTAAGGGATTTCCCTATACTCATTGAGTACTCATAAAGCCTCAGAATATCTAAAATTTGATTTCCTGTATTCATTTATTCAAATAATCCTACTACTATCGTTCTATTATAAAACTCGATGTATCCGTTACCAAAAGAAGAAATTTCACCTAACGTTAATGCACCTCCAACAGATACATTTGGATGATCTTTTTTAATGGTCTGAGAAACATTCTCTAATTCGTGAATATACTCATCTCCAAGGTGTAATCCACGTGTAATACAGTCAATAATTATAGCTGTACCAGGGTTTTCTGCTTTAATTAAACATTCTTCTGCTGCATCTTTAGCGGAGGTAATTAAAGAGGTTGTATCTCCTTTCATCACATCAATTAGTGTATTTTCTTCAATATCACCAATACAAACAAGTTCACCATTTTCACCTACAGTTAAAGGATCTCTAATTACATAATCAAACCCTTGTCTAATTACTCCAATTGGATATCCTTTTGCAATATCAAGGAAATTATCATCTGTAAATTCAACATTGGCATCAGCTTCAACAATACTTTTATAAATATCGTAAGGCTTTTCCCAATTAATTTCTTCAATGGTTTTTCCTGTTGCTTTTGTTACAATATAAGGTCCTTCTAACTTTTTCCATCCATGTTTTACTCCAATACTAGACGGAGATTCCATTACACAAAAAATTGCTGCATCCATAAAGAATCCGTCCTTAGAAAACACACATTCTTTTTGAACTAAAGATAAACTACCAGTACCTCCTCCAAAGTAATTTGTTTTCATCCCATAATTCTCATATAGTGTTCCTAAATAACTTGAAATATTAGAGGTTAATCCATCTACATACGTAATAAGACTATACTTTTTATTTTGGTCAAATTCTAAAGGAGATATAGAATAATCTTTTGTACTAATATTACGTACAGTAGACATATGTACAACATTGTGCAATGTATTAACAACTATACCTTTTTCATAGACAACATCATTAAAAATGACCTTGGGGAAAATCCCACCAATAAAACTTACATCTATGCCGTTTAAAGCCTCTATAAGTTCTTCTATTTTAATTTCTGTATGTTCTCCAACCGATATTAAGGCCGTATTGTTTCCAACATGGTCTTTAATACCCGATGCTAACTCGGTAATATTATTTGTTGTTAAAAGCATATCGTAATATTTTTTTTATAAATACGTCGTAATATACTAAAAAAACCATCAGACTTTAATAAATAACACCGTTAATATCAATATTTTTTACATTTATCATCTTATATACCAACTAATTCAAAAATGACTAGCCAGTGTATTGTTACAGTTAATACCTAAGGGTTATCTACTTACAAATTCACTCTATAAAACACGTCTGTATTTGAGGACATACTTGTACTAATAGAATCAATTTTTATTTTCGAATCTAAAAATAGGTTTCCCAAACACAATGTGGTAATATATTACTTAATCGATTTTAAATATAAAGCTTCAACCTTTTCTCTTGCCCAAGGTGTACGTCGTAAAAATTTAAGACTAGATTTTACGGTAGGATTACTTCTAAAACAATTAATTTTAATTCGTTCTCCAAGCTCCTCCCATCCATAAAGCCCAACTAAATAATCTATAATTTCGGCTAACTTAACACCATGTAGGGGGTTGTTTGGTTGTTGTTCTCTTTTTTCATTCATTCGGTAAAAATAAAAGATATAATGTTACCAAAGAATCATTTTAGGATTAAGCTTATTTAAATTAGAACAACTTCCTAAATTTTATAGTTAATATCCTTGCAATTTCTTATTTCAAATCCGCATAATTTCCACTATATTTGAAGCTTGATTTTTTTTCAGGACAAAACATAGGGAAATTGGAACAGAAAGAACAAATTTTAGAAGTATTAGGGGCCCAAGAACACAATCTTAAAAATATTGATGTTCAAATTCCTATGGATAAACTTGTTGTTATAACAGGATTAAGTGGTAGTGGTAAATCGTCTTTAGCGTTTGACACCATTTATGCCGAAGGGCAACGACGTTACATTGAAACATTCTCTTCTTACCTAAAAAATTTCTTAGGAAATATGGAGCGCCCAAAAGTGGATAAAATCACCGGGTTAAGTCCAGTAATTTCTATTGAACAAAAATCAACAAATAAAAATCCGAGATCTACAGTTGGTACCATTACCGAAATTTACGATTTCTTAAGACTACTTTACTCTCGTATTGGAGAAGCATATTCTTACAATACGGGTGAAAAAATGGTTAGTTTTTCTGACGAAGAAATTATTAAACAGATTTCGGATCGTTTTATAGGAAAAAAAATAGCATTATTAGCACCTGTTGTTAAAAATAGAAAAGGACATTATAGAGAACTTTTAGATCAAATCCGTAAAAAAGGATTTGTATTTGCCAATATTGATGGTGAAATGGTCGAAGTTCAATACGGAATGAAATTAGATCGTTATAAAAATCACGATATTGATATTGTAATTGATCGAATGAAAATTGATGCTGGTAAAGAAGAACGTTTAAAAACGTCTTTAGAATTGGCCATGAAACATGGAGATAATGTAATAAGGATTTATGATTATGATAAAGATACTTATGCATATTTCAGTAGGAATTTAATGTGTCCATCTACAGGAATTGCTTATCCAAATCCTGAACCAAATAATTTCTCATTTAACTCACCTAAAGGTGCTTGTCCAACTTGTAAAGGTTTAGGAGAACGCGCTGTTGCAGATAAAAACCAAAATAGTTCCAAATCCTAATGCTACTTTAAAGGGTGGTGCCATTGCAACCATGAAGGATAAGAAAAGCACGTGGTTGGCTCAACAAATCTTAGGTATCTCTGTAAAGTTTGGGATTAAAGACACAACGCCTTGGTCTAAAATATCTAAAGAAGGACAAGATGCCCTTTTATACGGATATAAAGGTTCTGTTACCTATTTTAAGGAAAGTGTAGGTGTTAAGCACGAAATAAAAGTGGATTTTGGTGGATTTGCCAATTATATTCAAGAGCAATATGAACAGAGTGATTCTCAAAAAATAAAACGAGAAGCATCGGATTATATATCTGTAATCCCATGTAATGTTTGTGAAGGAGATCGATTAAAAAAAGAATTTAGATTTTTTAAAATTGGAGATTTAAACATTGCCGAAGTTGCAAACCTAGATATCTTCACTTTAAAAACATATATAGAAAATCTTAATACAACCCTATCCGAAAAGAATCAATTAATTGGAGAGCAAATTTTAATTGAGCTTAAAAAACGTATCGACTTTTTATTAAATGTAGGATTAGACTATTTATCACTAAACCGAAAAGTTAGATCATTATCTGGTGGAGAATCGCAACGTATACGTTTTAGCCACTCAAATTGGATCTCAACTAGAAGGTGTTTTGTATATATTAGATGAACCTAGTATTGGTCTGCATCAACGTGACAATACCAGATTAATTAATTCTTTAAAAGCTTTAAGAGATATTGGTAATTCGGTCTTGGTTGTAGAACATGACCGTGAAATAATGGAAGAGGCCGATTTTATTATTGATATGGGTCCTGGTGCTGGTAAAAATGGAGGTGATATTATTGCTCAAGGTTCTTATGCCGAAATTACAGCACAATCTCCATCTACTGGTTCATATTTATCTTACGAAAAGAGTACACCCTTATCTATTTGTAGATCTGGGAATGGTAAGTTCTTAAAGTTAACTGGGGCTACCGGTAACAATCTTAAGAATGTAGATTTAAATTTACCTTTAGGAAAACTAATAACCATAACAGGAGTTTCCGGAAGTGGTAAATCTACCCTTATTAACGAAACGCTTTATCCTATACTAAACACCTACTTCTTTAGAGCTGTAAAAAAACCTATGCCTTATAAAGATTTAGAAGGGATAGATAATATTGATAAGGTTGTAGAAATTGACCAAAGTCCTATAGGTAGAACTCCACGTTCAAATCCAGCTACTTATACTGGTGTTTGGACAAACATTCGTAAATTATTTGCTGATGTACCAGAAGCCAAAATTAGAGGGTATAAACTTGGTCGATTCTCTTTTAATGTAAAAGGCGGACGTTGTGAAGATTGCCAAGGTGGTGGAAAAAAATTAATTGAAATGAATTTCCTACCTGATGTTTATGTACCGTGGTGAAACTTGTAAAGGAAAACGTTTTAATAAAGAAACAATAGAAGTTAGATATAAAGGTAAATCTATCTCTGACGTATTAGAAATGAGTATTTCTGAAGCTTCAAAATTCTTTGAACCTATTCCTGCTATTAATCGCCAATTACAAACCTTAGTAGATGTAGGTTTAGGGTATATTCATTTAGGACAAGCATCAACAACGTTATCTGGTGGAGAAGCACAACGTGTTAAATTGGCCTCGGAGCTTTCAAAAAGAGATACTGGAAATACACTATTTATTTTAGATGAACCTACTACTGGACTGCATTTTCAAGATGTGCACGTATTAATGGAAGTTTTAAATAAAATAGTCGATAAAGGAAATACCGTTGTTGTTATTGAACATAATTTAGATGTTATTAAAAACGCAGATCACATTATAGATCTTGGACCAGAAGGAGGTTTAAGAGGTGGTGAAATTATGGCCGAAGGTACACCATATGAAATTATGGAAACAGAAGGACTTACAGCAACATACTTAAAAGAAGAAATAGAAAAACACCGTAAACATACTGTATAAATGATTACTGATCAAATTAAAGAACAAATTAACAAGGCTTCTAAAATTGTATTTACAGCCCATAAAGGGCCAGATGGTGATGCATGTGGATCTACATTAGCTATGTATTATTATTTTAAACAATTTGGTAAAGATGTATCGGTGGTTTTACCTAATCCTGTACCTAATTATTTATCTAAAATACCAGGGTCTGATGTTGTTATTGATTTCGAATTTCAAGAACAGCGCGCAACAGAAACCCTAAATAATGCAGACTTAATATTTTGTTTAGATTATAATAACCCTTCTCGAATAGGACAAATGGAAAATGCTTTACTGCAAACTAAAGCATTCAAAATAATGATAGATCATCATTTATTTCCTGTAGACTTTTGTGATCATGTTATTTCTAAACCAGAAATTTCTTCAACCTGTCAAATGGTTTATGATTTTATGGATGCTTTAGATGCTTCTAAAATATATACACCAGAAATCATGTCGTGTATTTATACAGGTATACTAACGGATACTGGATCTTTTAGATTTTCGAGTGTAGATGCCAGAACCCATGAGATTGCCATGACTTTTAAACAACATGGTTTAGATCATGAAATTATTCATCGTAATTTATTTGATGATAACCGCCCAGAGCGCATGCAATTATTAGGATATTGCATTAATCAGAAAATGAAATTATTCTTAGACAAAAAAGTAGGATTCTTATCGTTAACGTCTAAAGAATTGAAGGATTTTAATTGTACAAAACAAGATACCGAAGGATTTGTAAATTACCTTTTATCTATGCAAGGTATAGAGGTTGCCGCTTTTTTCATAGAGCAAAATAATGAAATTAAACTTTCGTTAAGAGCTGTAGGAAACTGGCACGTTAATAAAATTGTATCCGATTTTTATAATGGAGGTGGACACCAAAGTGCCGCCGGAGGACAATTTAAAGGTACAATGGAAGAATTATATTCACATTTTGAAACTGAAGTATTTCCTAAACTAGATAATTATTACTGGTAAAATGCACAAGGATTATACTCAAAAATCAGGATTTTTTGGTATTGGAATTGAAAATGCTAAAAATGAATATAATATTGGCACACTTTGGCGAAGTGCATATTTAATGGGTGCTAGTTTTATTTTCACTGTAAATACACGGTATAAAAAACAAAGTTCCGACACCATTAAATCTTGGACTAAAATTCCATTATACCACTATAAAGACATGGATGATTTACGATCTCACCTTCCTTTTAGTTGTCAATTAATTGGTGTTGAACTCGATCCTGAATCTATTCCATTAGAAGACTATAATCATCCAAAGCGTGCAGTATATTTGTTAGGATCTGAAGATTCTGGTTTAAGTAAGATTGCTCAAAGCCATTGTCATGATCTTATAAAAATACCCTCTGTTTTTAATAATTCATTAAATGTAGCCTCGTCAGGGTCTATAATTTTATATGATCGTTTATCTAAATCTATTAAATTGTAACCTATGAAACTCATATTTTGCCTTTTGCCTTTCCATCTTTGTTATAGGATGTGGATCTGATGTTGTTGTTCAACCACCAATTAAAGATAATTCGGTCGAAGTTAATAAGTCCAAAAAAGAACAAAAAGAACATTCAAAATCTTTTGTTGAATATGAAAACAAAGCCATAGACACCTTGGTTAGCATAAAGCAATGGGATATGGTTAAAACAAAATCTGGACTTAGACATACTCTATTAAGTAAGGAGTGTACTACACAATTTCCAAAACGAGGAGATCTTCTAGACATTGAAATTGAAATACAGGATATATACGAAAACACAATATTTCCTAAGCAATCTCAAACCGTCCATTTTAGACGAGATTATACAGTTAACGGACTTGTAGAAGCACTTTCTAAAATGTGTATTGGTTCAAAAGCAAAATTAATCTTACCTTCGCATTTAGCATATGGATTTAGAGGTTATGAAAAAAGACATAAAAACCTAACCAAGTCTTAATATATAACGTAGAATTAATCAACAAAAAATCAATAAAATGAACTTAATAAAGACGCTCGTAATTGGAGCAATAGCAACAGGATTCATTTCTTGTGGTGGAGAAGCATCTACTGGAACTGTAGAAAACACAAATGAAGTGGAAAAAACAGTTGCAAAAGAGGAAACTAAAAAACCTGTTGTCGTTAAAAAAGAAACTGGATTATATGCCATTATTCATACATCTAAGGGTGATATTAAACTTGGATTACAGTTTGAATTAACTCCAATGACTGTTGGTAACTTTGTTGCATTAGCTAAAGGTGAGATGCCTAATGATGACCGTCCTGATGGTCAACCATTCTTTGATGGATTGAAGTTTCACCGTGTGATTCAAGATTTCATGATACAATCTGGAAGTCCTGATGGAAGTCCAAATGGAAACCCTGGATATAAATTTGCTGATGAAATTGTTAGTGAATTAGTACATGACGGACCTGGAATTCTATCTATGGCAAACTCAGGACCTGGAACAAACGGTTCTCAATTCTTTATTACTCATAAAGCTACACCATGGTTAAATGGTAAACATACTGTATTTGGACATGTTATTGCAGGTCAGGATATCGTAAATGCTATTCAACAAGATGACCTTATTACTTCTGTTGAAATTGTTGCTGAAACAGAAGCTGCTAAAAACTTTAAAGCAAAACAAGCCTTTGAACAAACACAGGCAGATGCTATTAAAAAGCAAGCTGAAGCTGAAGCTGCATCTAAAAAACAATTTGCAGATTTCATCGCTAAAAATCATCCAAACGCAAAACAAACTGCTTCTGGATTGTATTACGACATCCTAACAAAAGGAAGTGGAGCACCAGCGCAAGCAGGTAAACTTGTATCTGTAAATTATACAGGTAAATTTATGGATGGAAAAGTATTTGATACTAGTTACGAAGAAGTAGCAAAAGCAAATAATCAATACAACGAAAAAAGACCATACCAACCAATCGAGTTTCCAGTTGGACAACGTCGTGTAATTCCAGGTTGGGATGAAGGTTTACAATTATTACATGTAGGTGATAAAGCTTCATTTATTATTCCAGCGCACTTAGCTTACGGAGAACGTGGAGCAGGTCCAATTCCTCCAAATACACCATTAGTATTTGATGTAGAATTAATGGATGTTAAAGAAGTGCCTCAACAACAAAACATTCCACAAAAAAAACAATAACAAATGTCAAAAGCAGAAGGATTATACGCTAATATTAACACGAACAAAGGTGTTATTAGCTTGTCTTTAGAGTTTGAAAAAACACCTATGACAGTAGCCAACTTTGTTGGACTAGTTCAAGGTGTAATAGAAAACGAAGAAAAAGGAAAAGGTGTTCCTTATTACGATGGTTTAAAATTCCATAGAGTGGAACCTAATTTCGTAATTCAAGGTGGATGTCCTAAGGGATCTGGAGTTGGAGGACCTGGATACCAATTTCCAGATGAAATAGTAACGGGTTTAAAGCATAATAAACCAGGTATTTTATCTATGGCAAATGCTGGACCTGGTACAAATGGTTCTCAATTTTTCATTACACACACAGAAACACCATGGTTAGACGGTAAACATACTGTATTTGGTGAAGTTGTTGAAGGTATGGATGTTGTTCATAATATTGCTGCAAACGATATTATAGAAACTTTAACTATTGAAGCTATTGGTTCTAAAGCTGAAGCATTTAATGCGAAAGAAGTTTTTGAAACGGCTTTATATGGTCAACAAGAAGCAGAAGCGGAAGCCTTACGCACAGAGATGACAAGTTTTGTTGAAAAATACAAAACACTTTATCCAGATGGACAATTCTTTGAATCTGGTTTGATTAAAGTAATTGAACAAGAAGGTAATGGTGAAGCATCTGTTGAAGGAGATACTGTAATGGTACATTATACTGGAATGCTTGACACTGGTTCTGTATTCGATTCATCGGTTCAACGTAATGAACCTTTCGAATTAGAGTTAGGAACAGGAATGGTTATTCCTGGATGGGAAATAGGTATTAAAGGAATGAAAGCTGGAGAAAAAGCTAAATTAATTATTCCATTCTACTTAGCTTATGGAGAAAGAGGGTACCCTCCTGTAATTCCACCAAAATCTACTTTAGAATTTGATGTTGAATTAATTTCTATTAAGAAGAAGTAATTATTTCTCAAATAACCGCAATCAAAATTGATTGCGGTTATTTGTAATAAAAAATAATAAACAAATACAATGATGTCTCTAAAGAGATACTAATTAATATAATTTAGCGATAAAAAATAACATAATAATGTCTATAATAAGAAATAATGAAAAATAATTTAATAGGTAAAACAACCTTTATTTCAAGCTATAATCTTTAATTTGTTATTACATTTTCGCACCAAGAAATCGACATCTAATAAATTTTAAACGCATCCTTTTCTGTATTGAAAAAGGGTTGATAACTCACTCTAAATTGGCTCTCTATAACCAACCACTAAACGCTATAAATCAATAATTAACACCAAAAACTCGAACCCATACTGAAAGTTTAAAAGGTTGTATACACCCTAATAAACCTCCATTAATCATAGAGATAAACCTAGATAAATTGTTATGTAAAAATTACAAAATAAAAAAATAAAAAACAGTCAATAATAAATGAAACCTACAAAAAGAATTAACAATAAATAAGAAAAAAAACCATCTTTAATGATGAATTTATATATACATTTGTAATCAAATAATAGAAGATTTCTTAATAGGTTTTTAATAAAAAAGGAGTTCAATCCTTTTGAGAAATTTAAATTTAATAAAAATGAACTCTTTAAAATATTATGTTAAAATTAGAAAATTTCAAAAACAATGTTGTTGAAAATCTTGAAGAGATTAAAGGTGGGGATAGAATCATTCCTTTATTAGATGGTTCAGGTAGAACAATGTTAATACCAGATGAAGGATGTGAAGGTCCAAGTGCACCAGATATGATAGTAGGAAGAGAACGTCCTAAGACGGCTTATTCTTTATCTAATTAATATTGTTTAAACAAACAATATAAAATCTCTGGAACTCGAGAAATCTTTCCTTTTTCGAGTTCCATATTTATTTTACACAAATATGGTCATTATAATAAGCCAAGAAGGTGATACAACTTCTGATTTAGTAATGAATTGGATTTTAAAATTTGATGTTCCTGTATTAAGAATTAATGAAACAGATCTAATTTTAAATTCTAAAATGTCTTTAAACAATGACGCTGTTGAATATTATCTTTTTAAAAAAAGATTAGATCCCAATAAAATAACTTCAGTTTGGTTTAGAAGAGACACCAATAATTATTCAGTAGACAGTGAATTTTCCACTCAAATTCAAGATGAGTTTACAATCTATAAGCAACAATTTCATAATTGGCTTTGTCAGTTTGAGCATATAAAAATTCTTGGATACTCAAAATTATCTAACCTTAATAGACTTTCTGTTCTAACATATGCTCAATCAATAGGAATACAAATTCCTAATACTTTAATAACAAGACAGAAAACAGAATTAAATTCATTTATTAAGAAGTACAAAAAGGTAATGACTAAACCTCTAGATGAGGTTCATTCAATTATAACCGAGAATCATCATATTACATTTTCACCTAAATTATTAACAAGCACTGATGTAGAAAGTGTTGATAATCAATTTGGGCTAAGTTGTTTTCAAGAATATATTGATAAAGCATTTGAAATAAGAACGTTATTTATTGATGATAAATTTTATAGTATGGCTATTTTCTCTCAAGAAAATGAAAAAACTAAAATTGATTATAGAAATTATGATGATGAATTTCCTAATAGAATGGAACCTTATAATTTACCTAATGAACAGTGCCAATTGGTTAGAAAACTTATGTCTGTATTAAATTTCAATATGGGTGTTATTGATTTTATGATTGATACAAAAGGAAAATTTTATTTTCTTGAAGTAAATCCTCATGGACAATTTGGATTTATTGAAAACCACTGTAACTATCAATTATATAAGATAATAGCGCAAAAATTAATTGGATAAATACCTTATGTTAAAAAAAAATAATAAAAATTTAATTCCTATAGGATTTCAAATTCTTGAAATTAAAGAAAAACAACACCCAAAACACAATCCTAAAACTAACAATTTAACACACAGAAGTAATTTACATAGTAACCCATTATTTGAGATTAACCTTGGACATAAACCAATCTTTCCGATGAACACTAAATAAGAAATGAAACAATACTTTAAACTATACCCTTCATGTATCTTGGTGAATGGTAAACATTCTTCTTGTATTTATGATTTGTTAAGAAAAAAACTGCATCCTATTGATAATGATATATACAATGTTTTACATCAACTACAACTAAATGGTGGAATAGTTAAATCATTAGAGCAGCAATTCGAAAATAACTTTAACGCGATTAAAAACTTATTTTCGGCTTTGGAAAACTCTAACATAGGATACTTTACAAACACGCTTGATTTACAAAATCTTAATTCTTCGTATGAAAGCCCTTATGATTTATATTCTTTAACGATAGAATTGTCTTTAAATCAGAATAAATTTGAAAAGATATTCGACGAGATTTATGCTTTAAACATAAACTCTATTCATTTATCATTTCAAAAAGAAGTATCTGTTTCTTTTATCCAACTAGTCCTTAAGAAATTCATCAATTCTCATATAAGATCTATCGAATTAAGTTTATTCGCAAGCAATACTGAAAGTTTAAATCAAATATTAGAAGAAATTGATCTCAAACGTGTTTCTTTGGTCTATTGTTTCACAAATAATACAATTGAAAATAGGAAATACAATAATACCTTTTTAAACTTTAATTATAGTCAACTTAATGATTTGTATCACCCTGTAAATAGTACAGATCAATTATTAATCAATTATAAGGCATTTACAGAAGCTAATCATTTTAATTTAGGACTTAATAGCCATATTTACATTAATTCAGATGGAGATGTTTATAATCATATTGGTCATAGTAATAAAGTAGGCAATTGTATTGAAACTCCTATTAAAACAATAATAAATAATAATGAATTGAAAACACAATGGAGCTTTAATAACGATAAAATAGAAAAGTGTAAACTTTGTCAGTACCGTTATTGTTGTTTTGATACATCCGAAATAATTGAAAAAAATGGTTTGTATTTTAAAAAAAATAGTTGCAATCTAAACCCTTCTTTATAGTAACAAACTATGGCCAAGTTTCCTTTTTATTTACAGCCTGATCAGATGGATTGTGGCCCTACATGTTTAAGAATTATTGCTAAACATTACGGTCGAAGTATATCTTTAGAAAAGTTAAGAAAATTATCTGAAACAACTAGAGAAGGTAGTTCATTAAAAAATATAGCCAATACTTCTGAAAGTATAGGTTGATATTCCTACAAAATTTGGTAGAAAAAGTTAAGCCACTCGTTTAATTTGTTTGTATCTTAATTCTTGTTCTTTTTCGGTAGGTGTTTTGTAGTCTAGAGTAGAGTGTAATCTAGAGTTATTATACCAGTTCATATATTTAAAGATTTCGGTCTCCAAATGTTTCTTAGATTCAAATGTAATGAGGTAGCATAGTTCAGTTTTAATTGTTTTAAAAAAAGACTCGGCAACGGCATTATCCCAGCAATTTCCTTTTCTACTCATAGATTGTTTCGCTTTTGTATTTAAGTTAATAATCTGTTTAAAATCATCACATGTATATTGTACTCCACGATCCGAGTGTAATATAAAGTCATCTTCTATATTTCGATTTAATCGCGCATGTTTCCAAGCTGTAATAACAGTATCTGTAGCTGTTAGATTAGAACTTACAGACCACCCTACAACCTTACGGTCTGCTAAATCAATCATTGTAGTTAAATATTGCCAGGTCTGATTAACTTTGATATAAGTAATATCCGATACCCATACTTTCCCAAGTTCTAATACCTCAAAATTCCGATCTAAATGATTTTCTTCTACTCTATGACTATGATTTGAGTCCGTTGTATTAGTAAATTTCCTACGTGTCTTAGAATATAGCCCCATTTCTTTCATCAATCTAGAAATATAAGACCTCGAGTAAAAAACACCTTTTCTCTCTAGAGCTTTTTGGAGTTTAGGAGCTCCGTACAATCCTCTATTTTCTGCATAAACCGCTTGAATAGACTCTTTTAATTCTATTGTGATGCTAGAACGTTCTATATCTAGCCTACGTTTCCATGAATAATACGCATTAGAACTTATATTTAAAGACTTACACATCTTCTCGACACAATAGGTTGCTGAATATTCCAAAATTATAGCGTACCTGTTCTGTCTTTCTTGGAGAAAATGCTTACTGCCTTTTTTAAGATGTCACGTTCCATGGTTACATCTTTTAATTTTTCTTTTAAATGCTTTAGTTCTTTTTGTTCATCAGTCAAAGCTGCATTGCCTCTGCCCGTAAAACTGGGACGCTTTGGGTTTAAATATTCTCGACGCCAACGATATAACATATTCAAATTTATTGAATATTCAGACGATAAGCTAGACATCGATTGTCCGCCTTTGTATAAATCCATTATCATTAACTTAAAGGATTCTTCGTAAGTACTTCTCTTCATAACTGCTAAAATAAGTTTTGTCTTAACTTACTCTACCAACAAAGGTAGAAATACCAGGTTTTAGATCTTTAGGTGTTAAAATAGATTTTGAAAAACTAAAAAATGAAGCTCCATTACCGACAATCGTATTTTGGAAACAATATCATTTTGTTGTTGTCTACAAAATAAAAAATGATATTGTTTATGTCTCTGACCCCGCTCATGGATTATTAAAATATAATTCACAAGAATTCATCAATAACTGGATAGGTAAAGACGCTAATGAAAACACTGAAGAAGGTATCGCATTATTATTAGAGCCTACTCCTAAACTTGAAGAGAAAGAGTTTGATGATTCTGTTAAACAAAAAGGATTTGGTTTTCTAAAACATTACATCTGGCGTTATAAAAAATATCTCTTCCAACTTTTATTAGGGTTATTATCAGGTAGTATTTTACAATTAATTTTCCCATTTCTTACGCAAAGTGTTGTAGATATAGGAGTTCAAAATCAAGATATATATTTCATATATCTAATACTAATTGCACAGCTCTTTTTATTTATTGGGAAAACATCAATAGATATTATTAGAGGTTGGATATTATTACACCTGAGTACTCGTATTAATATTTCGTTAATATCAGATTTTTTCATCAAATTGATGAATTTGCCTATTGCATTTTTTGACAGTAAAATGACTGGAGACATTATGCAAAGAATTAGTGATCATCATAAAATAGAATCCTTACTAACTTCAACCACCTTATCTGTATTATTTTCCATATTCAACATTGTGATCTTTGGAGCTGTTCTTATATGGTATGATTTTCAAATATTTTTAATTTTTCTAATTGGCTCATTTGTATACTTTATTTGGGTTATGATATTTTTAAAACGCAGAAAAGACCTTGATTATAAGCGTTTTAATGAAGCAAGCAATGAACAAAGTAAGGTCATTGAATTAATATCTGGAATGCAAGATATAAAACTTCACAATGCTGAACAGCAAAAAAGATGGAGTTGGGAGTTTATTCAAGCCAAACTGTATAGGGTGTCCTTAAAAAGTTTATCATTAGAACAATGGCAAAATACAGGCTCATCATTCATTAATGAAATCAAAAATATTATTATTTCATTTTTATCTGCTAAATTGGTGATTCAAGGAGATATTACTCTAGGTATGATGATGTCTATTTCATATATAGTTGGGCAATTAAACGCACCAATAAGTCAAATTATTTCCTTTATTCATAGTGTACAAGATGCCAAAATTGCGTTAGAAAGACTGTCAGAAATACATGATAAAGATGATGAAGAATTAGATATTGAAAATAAAGTTTCCTTACTACCTTCATCCACAGATATTAATCTCAAAAATGTTATTTTCAGATATACAGGATCTAATAATATTATATTAAAAGGAATAGATTTAAAAATACCGCAAAACAAAATCACGGCTATTGTTGGGGCTAGTGGTAGTGGAAAGACTACCTTAATGAAAATGCTTTTAAAATTTTATGAACCTATAGAAGGAAGTATTAATATTGGTACAACCCCATTAAACCTTTTAACTCACCAATTATGGAGATCAAATTGTGGTGTTGTTATGCAAGAAGGATTCATATTTAACGATACAATAGCCAATAACATTGCTATTGGAGTTGACACAATTGATAAAGATAAACTTAAGGAAGCTGTTAAAATCGCTAATATTGAAGAATATATCGAAAACCTACCTCTAGGCTACAATACAAAAATTGGAATGGAAGGTATTGGTATGAGTGGAGGACAAAAACAAAGAATATTAATAGCAAGGGCAGTCTACAAAAACCCCAATATTCTATTCTTTGATGAAGCAACAAGTTCTTTAGATGCTAAAAATGAACGCATAATTATGGATAACCTCAACCTATTTTTCAAAAATAAAACCGTGGTTATTATTGCCCATAGATTAAGTACAGTAAAAAATGCAGACCAAATTGTCGTATTAGATAAAGGTCATATTATTGAAAAAGGAAATCATGAAAAATTAATTGAACAAAAAGGTTCATATTATAATTTAGTCAAAAATCAATTAGATTTAGGAAAATTAGATGACAGAAAAGAATAAGATAGACGAAATCAGAAGTGATGAAGTTCAAGAAATTTTAGGTCATATACCTAGTTGGATAATCAGATGGGGTATGTCCGTTTTGTATATTCTAACGCTAATTATTATTTTGATTTCTTGGATAATTAAATACCCTGACTACATAGATGGCTCAATATCAGTGCAAACTAAGAACCCTCCAGTCAAATTATTATCTAAAGATTCAGGATTATTAAAAGATTTAATCTATAAATCTGGAGATACAATACAAGAAGGACAAATAATCGCAAGCATCGAAAATCAAACTAGTTTTGAGGTAATAGAATGGATTGACAATCAAACCATAATAATTGATAGTTTGTTGAAATCAGAAAACTATTCTGATTTAAATCTTTTTTTACAACCTAATACAACTGAATTAGGTTCTTTTCAAAAGGAATATAATGAATTAATAATTTCTTGTCATGATTTAACAAGAATTTCTCTTCATCCTTATAACACTAATCAAATAGAAAACTTAAAAAAACAAATTGACTTTTATTCCAGATTAGTAACTATTAGCCATCGTAAATTAGTCATTAGTGAAAAAGAATTTCAAAATGATAGTAATACGTATCAAATTCAAAAATCTTTATTTGATAAAGGAGTTATAAGTAAATCAGAATATAAACTCAAGGAAAATTCATTTTATATTAGCTCGCATAAAGTTGAAGAGCATAAACAAAATTATATTCAAAATAATATTACTCTAACAAAATATAAAAAGCAATTAAATGATTTAAAATATTCTATTTTTAAGGAAAAAAGTAAATTTCTAGAAAATATAAACAATTATTTAACTTCCATTCGCAACAAGTTAAGCAACTGGAAATTAAACTATTCATTAACATCACCAATCGATGGTGTATTGATGTTTACAAAACCATTAAATGAGAATCAAAACGTTTCAAAAGGAGAACCATTATTTGTTGTCTCTCCTATTGATAAGGAATTTGTTGGAATTATGTCCGTTTCAAGTTTAGGGTTTGGAAAAATACAAAAAGGACAAACTGTCTATGTTAAATTAGATAATTATCCATTTCAACAATATGGTCAATTAATTGGAAAAGTTAACAAGGTACACGTACTCCCAAACAAAGAGGTTAAAAATAATTCTTTATTAAATTATATAGAAGTCTCTTTTAAAAATACAGAAACTACTTACGGACAAACCATACACTTATATCCAGAAAATACTGGTTCGGCACAAATTGTTACTGAAAACCGTAGAATAATAAATAGGATTTTCAGTTTTATAAAAAAGAATACCAAACGCTAATATTGCTATTAAAGGAATGAAAGCTGGTGAAAAAGCTAAATTAATTATTCCTTTCTACTTAGCTTACGGAGAAAGAGGGTACCCACCTGTAATTCCACCAAAATCTACTTTAGAATTTGACGTTGAATTAATTTCTATTAAAAAGAAATAATCTTTCAACAATATAATATTCGCCCTTAAAACATGGTTTTTAAGGGCGTTTTTTTTGTTCTAATATTTCTTATGTGAAACGATTCCTCTAGCCTATCTTAACCCTAGAGTTCACAAAACTTAACCGATACATTAAAAATATCATTTTGTAATTCTAATAACTTTTAATATCTTTGTGATATCATTTTAATATCAAAATTAAACATTATGAACAACGAAAAATCTTTTAATCCATTAAGTGGTTACTTTATGTTATTTTTAGGACTTGCAATATTAATTGGAAGTATTGCAGCCATAATTATTACTCATAACCCACTATATGCAACATTTATTCCTGTATCTCTTATCATTCTTGCTGGTTTAACTTTAGTTCAACCTAACAATTCTAGAGTTCTCTTACTATTTGGTAAATATATTGGGACCATTAAAAGAAATGGTTTACATTGGGTAAATCCGTTATTTACAAAACGTAAAATTTCATTAAGAGCAAGTAACTTCGACAGTGAACGTTTAAAAGTTAATGATAAGCTAGGAAATCCAATAATGATATCTACAATTTTAGTTTGGCGTGTATTGGATACCTATAAAGCTGCTTTTGATGTTGATAACTACGAACATTTTGTACGTGTACAAACAGATGCTGCTGTTAGGGAATTAGCCAGCTTATATCCATATGATAATTTTGCAGACGACGGACACGAAGAGGAATTAACATTGAGATCGAGTATGGCCGAAGTAAACCATGCACTAGAACGTGAGTTAGAAGAAAGACTTGCCATTGCGGGTATTGAAGTTTTAGAAGCTAGAATAGGTTATTTAGCCTATGCACAAGAAATTGCTAATGCCATGTTAAAACGTCAACAAGCTACAGCAATTGTATCGGCTAGACATCGTATCGTAGAAGGTGCTGTTAGCATGGTTGAAATGGCTCTTATGGAACTTAAGAAAAAAAATATCATTGAATTAGATGAAGATAAAAAAGCAGCTATGGTAAGTAATTTAATGGTTATTTTATGTAGCGATAAAGATGCTTCTCCTGTTTTAAATACAGGAACATTAAACCATTAATATGTAAATCATACGTTCAACTCGAGCTTGAGAAATGATAACGAAAAATCACAAGGTATTACAAAGTATTGAAGCTATCTATTAATGGAATCCTCATATTAATAATACCTGTATTTAAACGTGATAAACACAGATAACACACTATTATGGCAAAAAAGAAAGCTTTTGCATTAAGGTTAAATGAAGATATGTTGAAACAAATTGAAAAATGGGCAGCCGATGAATTTCGAAGCACCAATGGACAAATTGAATGGATGCTTATGCAAACATTAAAACAAGCAAAACGAGAGCCTAAAAGAAATTCTGAATCACCAAAATCGGAAAATAAATAATACCATAAAAAACGCCTTAACTAGATATAAATTTTAGTTGAGGCGTTTGCAATTATAACCCACAATTGAATGTTAGTTCCATTAAGGGGTATCGTCCAATTACTTTAATCTAGATCCGAAATCTATTAGTCCTTTATAAAAAAGAACCATGGGCAATAATGAATCTTCTTTATTGTCAAATCCTAAATAATACTTAGTTTTAACGATATATTTTTGTCCACTTTTTTGAATATCTATATCTGGCTCGAATGCATATTTCTTACCAAGTGCATTTAAACCAAACTGCTCTAAACTATTCTCTACTAATGCCTTTGTACTTTTATCATCACATTTAATAACCCAAGGGTATTTATTTATTGAAAACAGCCGTATTAAATGACTTTTCGTTGTTAAGGTTAACGGGTGCAATTCTCGTTTAGAATGCATTAAACAAACAAATTGAGCCACATTTGTATTTCCGAGTTCAAATTGAACATCAATAATGGTTGATTTATACTCCACACGTAAAAAATGTTTCGTTACAGGTAATGGTGGTGCATTCCGTTCTATTTCATAATAAGAATCCATTCGTTTATATAATCCATCAACTATATTTGATACTTCTCTAAACTTAGCTTCTATCATATCTTGATTATCAATACTTTAATACGCAACAATTAAATTATTCTTTAATTCGTAATTTGATTTCGAACCTTATGGTATATTAATTCAAATTAAGATTTTTCAGTTTCTACGTATACAGCTAAAGACTCTAATAAATGTTCAGCAATTAACGGTTTTGGCTCGTCTAATTGAGCTTTAAAGTATGAAGAAAACGAAGCGTATTTTTCATCGTTTTCATGCAAAACATCTAACCGATTAATGAGCGCTAAAAAATAGGACTTCACTGTATCCTTTTTAAACCATTTAACTAAAAAGAAATCATATACAAATGAAAAATACTTTTCATTTAATAAATTATTAGGGTAAAAATGCATCGGGAATACATTAAATTCTTCAGTTGAAGTTTGAGCGTTTCTTATTTCTCTGTTAAGAATATCCCATTTTTTTAAAAATAATTGATGCTGAATTAAAATAATTCCGATAAATACGATTGTAACATATAATGCCCCACCTATTAATCCATTGAAGCCAAATTCAGACATTAATAAATATAACGTAATTAACTTAATAACAATACCTAGTGGAACTAAATATATTTTTGGTCTCCATCCATAAGCTTCAAAAGATGAAGAAATAAATAAGGCGATTAACCAATAATATGGCCCAGTAAAATCTTGTAATTCCTCACTTATAAACCCAAGCAAATAATTTACAATGAATAGGATAATAGCTATTATTACAGCATGGAAATTATATACAATCATGTTCTAATATTAATTTTATTTGCGAAACTATCAAAATATTTCCGTTTATAAAAGAAGAAAGGCTAAGTACATAATGTACCTCGCCCTTCCCGTTCTATTAATTGTTATATATGATTTATTCGTCTGCAATTGTGTAAGTAATTGTTACTGATTCATTAAGGTCAGCGCTTAATGTTTGGAATTCTGCATCATCAAACGATAAGTTGTATGTTAACTGGTGTCCGTTGTTTATTCCGTTTCCAGTATAAGCACTTCCAATTCCAGTAATTATTGTTGATGAAGATCCGTTTGCTAACGTAATAGCAGAAGCATTAGGTGTTCCTTTTACGCCGTTCCCGTTTCCAGCATCTGATCCAGCAGCAACCGTTAGAGTCATTCCTGTTGGTAAATCATTTGTCATTCCTACAGTAACTTTTCTAGTTGTTTCTGCACTGGCTTTAATGTTAGAGTAGTTTAACCAAAGTGCTGAGTTAGACAAGTTGAAGTCGAATGCATTACCAGCCTCAGTAATCGCTTCTGGTGTAAAGTTAATTCCATTGTTTCCTCCAGGTCCTTCAATATCTAAGATACTTGTTGCTGGAATAGCGAAAGAAATTTGGTGACTATCATCTAAATCATCTTGAGCAAATGCCATTGTACCTACTAATGCTAATCCTAATGTTAATGCAAACTTTTTCATCTTGTTTCGTTTTTGTTGTTAAACTTTGTTTTTGATTACATTACAAATATAGCAATAGCTTAAGGTAATAAATGGTGATCAACACCTCATAAACCTCTTAACGCCGATGAATGGTAATATTAACTCCGTGAATGGAAAATGGATAGCATTAGATAACTGTGTTATATGGTTTCACGATAGAATAAGGTGCTGTGTAGAATAGATAATACCTTAATAAATACACTTCCCTCCTAACGTCGAAACCAGTCGAACGGACCATTCCTACATTCAAAAAAAATTCTTATGACTTGCGATACATTTACTTCATAAGATATAGGAGACATTATGATTTTGAAATTTCAAAATCCGAGTGGTTATTCACTTAATTCCTTAATTGTTTCCGTATCCAATACCCTTTATTTTAATGAAGACACATAATCTATTACCATTTTATAAAAATTAATCATAGGTAATAGAGATTCTTCTTTATCATCAAATCCTAAATAGAATTTTGTTTTCAATGTATATTTTTGCCCTGCTAAGGTTCCAATTAATTCAGGTTCAAAAGCTCTTTCTTCAGCCATTTGCTTTAAACCCGCACTATTTAATAAACGTTCAAAAAGGTATTTCACTTCCTTGTCATGACATTTAACTTTCCATGGACTTTTATTTTTCGAAAACAAACGTCCAAAATGACTTTTTGTACTTAACTGAAAAGGTGTGAGTATGCGTTTACATTGAAAGGTAGATACAACTTGAGCAACATTGGTATTTCCAAATTCATATTTAACATCTATTATATTCGATTTATATTCTACTCTTAAAAGGTGTTCCGTTACTGGTATAACACCACTTCTTCCTCCATTATATTTAGCATCATTTATTTTATAAATACCATTAACTTCAGTAGCGATTTCTTGAAATTTTGATTCAATCATTTTAGATAATTTTTAATAACAATTCCTATTTAGATGTATGTAATGAAATGCATCTTATACCCTTTATTCCAATAAAGTTCTTATACTTCAATTAATACGTATTAGTCTAAGGTTAGAATCTGTTTTATTTTAAGTAAACAAAAGTAAAGTCTATAAGAAAAGATGAAAGGCATTAATTTATCAACATTATCATTCAAATATACTAGAAAGGTTAACAACTCCAAAATCGCATTAATTAACATTTACATATTTGTATACTATTAAAATTAAGTTCATATTTAAAATAATTTTTAATACATCTAATCTTATGAAAACAATTTCCTTTTTAGTTTTATTCTTTATTTCCTTAACAACTTTTGCTCAAAATTCAACACAATACACCGACAATAATGGCCAAACTCACCTATGTGGGCCCTTTAATATTTCTGATCTAGAATCAGATTCAACTTACAGCACTTGGTTTAACAAATATTATAACGATTATAAAATTCCAGAAGGTATTAATACAGAATGGAATACGAAATTAAAAGATTATGAGGTTGAAATTTATTTAGGTACATGGTGTGGAGATAGCAAGTACTGGGTTTCAAGATTTGTAAAACTTTGGGACGATTTAGGATTGAATAGAGAGCAATTAACATTTACGGCATTATATGATACCGAAGACCAATATAAGGTTGGGCCTAATCACGAAGAACAAGGTAAATATATCCACAGAGTACCTACATTTATATTTAAAAAAGACGGAGAAGAAAAAGCTCGAATTGTTGAAAGTCCGGTTAACAATTTACATACAGATCTTGCTCAAATAGCGCTAGAATTTCCATCTAAACCAAATTACAGAGCTGCAAATTTTGCCATGTATTATTTTGAGAGTACTACGATAGAAGAAATTGAAAAACAATATGATGCATTATATAAATCGTTACAATATTTATGTAAACAAAGTAAAGAACTAAATACTTTAGGATATGTCTTCTTAAAACGTAAAGAAATTGAAAAAGCCCTTCTTATTTTTAAGCTGAATAAAGAACTTTTCAAATTTGAACCAAATGTTTATGACAGTTATGCTGAAGGTTTAATAAAAGCCAACAAACCTAAAGAAGCTATAAACCAATATAAAGAAGTATTAAAATTTGATCCTTTAAACCAACATGCTAAAACACAAATTAAACGTTTGAAACGAAAGAAAAAATAGGAATATCAGATTTCCACCAACTATTATCGGTATTAAAATTTAAAGATATTTTATCATTTTTCATTCTTGAATTTATTTTTTTATATAAATTCGCCAATAGGATTGGATTATTAAATACTATATACCGCATCACATGGAAGAAATTGGCGGTATATCTACATTCCATTGCAGAAAAATCTTTCTGTATACCATGAGTTTAACCTTTTAAAGGAAGATATACTCATGAAAAAAACTTTTTTTTATTTATTATCACTAGGTCTAATATATCTAGGAAATGCACAAGTTTCTGAAAGCTGTGACTGTTCTGTTGACACATTAGGATATTCTAATTTCATTCAAACTTTAAATCCTTCAGAATCCGCAACCTTTCAATTTCATATTCATCAAACATTTGCTGTGGCTTATGGTGTAATTGATAATACCACACCAACAGTTGTACAAAATTTAATAGACAATAATCCGGATGTAACAACTATTGTTATGTATGCATGTCCTGGTTCTGCTAACGATGAAGCAAATTTGCAAGCCTCTCAACTCATATATGATCATGGCTATAAAATGTATCTACCACACCAAGGATTTATTGCATCGGGAGCCACAGATATGTTTTTAGCCGGTTCTACACGTATAGTAGAAAATACACCAGATGCTGTTGGTGTTCACTCTTGGGCTGAAGATGAAAATGGAAACGTTACTGCAACAGATTACCCAGTAGGTCATATAAAACATCAACCCTATATTGATTATTATATGAATATTGGGTTTACACAAGCTGAAGCTGAAGCCTTTTATTACTTTACAATTAATAGTTCGCCATTTACTTCTGTACATTGGATGACAGATGCTGAACTTGATTTATATAAAGTTAGAACTTGTAGATATGCCGAAAACCCAAACTATAGCGTTTCTTTAATTGCAGATACTTTAAAAGCAGATCTGGATAATAAAATCTACCAATGGCTAGATTGTTCTACCAATATGGCTATTCCAAATGCCACTAACCAAAGTTTCACACCAACATCTAATGGAACCTATGCGGTTATTATTACTGAAACTGAATGTTCTGATACTTCGGAATGCATAACCATTTCGGCCTTAAATACGTTAGAACTGGATCAATCTCTTAATGTATTTACAGATCCTAATACAGGTATAATTCAATTAAACTCTAAAGAAATATGGTCTGAGTTAAGTATTTCCATTTATGATAATTTAGGAAAATTGGTTTCAATAAATACTTATAACCAATCCTCTTATGTAGAATTCTCATTGCCTACTATTTCTGGGTTATATTTTTTAAATATTAAAAAGGATAACACAACCACAAACTATAAAGTGATTAGGAAATAAATTCCTATAAACGATACAATTTTTATTTCCCCCAATTTAATTTTAATCAAAAAAGAGCCTAGTACATTGTACTAGGCTCTTTTTAATATATAATAGTTGCTGTTGTTTACTCGTCTGCAATAGTATATGTAATCGTAACTGATTCGTTAAGGTCAGCACTTAATGTTTGGAATTCTGCATCATCAAACGATAAGTTATATGTTAACTGGTGTCCGTTGTTTATACCGTTTCCAGTATATGCACTTCCAATTCCAGTAATAATAGTTGATGAAGATCCGTTTGCTAATGTAATAGCAGAAGCGTTAGGTGTTCCTTTTACGCCGTTCCCGTTTCCAGCATCTGATCCAGCAGCAACCGTTAGAGTCATTCCTGTTGGTAAATCGTTAGTCATTCCTACAGTAACTTTTCTAGTTGTTTCTGCACTGGCTTTAATGTTAGAGTAGTTTAACCAAAGCGCAGAGTTAGATAAGTTGAAGTCGAATGCATTACCAGCCTCAGTAATCGCTTCTGGAGTAAAGTTAATTCCGTTGTTTCCTCCAGGTCCTTCAATATCTAAGATACTTGTTGCTGGAATAGCGAAAGAAATTTGGTGACTATCATCTTGATCGTCTTGAGCAAATGCCATTGTACCTACTAATGCTAATCCTAATGTTAATGCAAACTTTTTCATCTTATTTTGTTTTTGTTGTTAAACTTTGTTTTTGATTACATTACAAATATAGCAACAGTTTAAGGTAATAAATGACGGTATACACCTCATAAACCTCTTAACGCCGATGAATGGTGAAATTAGCACTGTGAATGGAATTTGCAGGTTATTTTATGATGAAAATAATGAATGAGTTGTGTTCTATATTCAAATAACCCTTCATTATCAGACAATATGAACCTCTACAATTAAGCGTTACATATCTTGATTATTCATTAAGGTATTAAAATTTCACTTCTCAATATTTTATATATTCCAGAGAAAGCAACATATATCGAGAACTATTTACGACTTAAATTTCTTTCACTATAGATACTTTTACAAACGTTATAAAGTAAAAACTCCTTAACAATAATACGTTTCATAAAATAATCTATTTTTAGTGAAGGATGTTTTAAAAGTCCACCAGCTATCAAATATGGCATTATACTACCAGCAGATTTTTTTGTTTCTAAGTACTCTTTAATAATAATGCTATTTTGTTCCGAACAAGACATATTGTTGTCTAATTTACTGACATCAATATACTCTACTATACCACCTTCCATTTTAAATATAGAATCCAGTCTATTATCTAATCTAATAGTTATAGAATCTATTGGTTCTGATGAATGTTTAGGTTGATAATAATATTTCCTTCCAATTAACCCTTCTGTTGAATCTGCAACAGCTATATATTTATATACTAGCTCATCATATAATCCTGATTGATAAACCTTTTCTTTAATAGACTCTAATTCTATTGTATTCTCATAAAACTTATTCCAATCCAATGTTTTATGTCCTACATCATTTAAAAATTTAGAATATAAGCTTGTAGACGGTTGTGATTGGTAATAAACCTCTAACATTTGTTCAAATGTATTTACAGATTCATTCAATCCTAATACTAATTCTACACCTAATTGGTCTTCGTATTCCTTTTCACAAGGGGATGTATTTGAACATGATATAAGCATCAATACGATTATATTAACTATAACCTTTTTCATAATTTATTTTTTAATTATTATATTTAAAGTATTCGAGCTAAAATAGCTATTGTTTATCAATATACTTAATTTGTATTAAATTCATAGGATTGGTTTGTAACCCTTTAATATTCTTTTGCATAAACAAATACACCTCATCATAATACAATGGAACTACGGGTGATTCTGTCATCATTATCTTTTGCATTAATTTATATGTAGGTATTCTATTTTTATGCGCCCCAATTTTTCTAGACTCAACATAAAGAGAATCAAATATTGCATTTTCGAAATGAGAATAATTTGGACCATTAGGCGCTTTATTTTCACTATAGAATAAAGAAAGATAATTCTCAGCATCTGGATAATCTGCAATCCAACTTGCTCTAAAAAATTGGACTTTCTGTTTAGAGATCATTTGTCTTAAAGTGGATGAAGGATGTACAGTAACTCTTGTTTTTATTCCAAATCCGTTAAGACTATTCTGAATATATTCACATAAATCTAAATATGAATTGTTGGTATGCAATTCTATTTCTGGACTACCCTCAATTTTATATTGAGAACGAGAAAGGTAATATTCTACTGAATCTTTGTTGTAAAATGTATATTTATTATCCATTTCAAACGCTTGAAGTCCTTTCGGAACAAATCCATTTTCAGCGGGTGTTCCAATTCCATTCCTTATGTACTTCATCATTAAATTTCGATCAAAAGCAAAGTTTACCGCTTTTCTAAAATCGGCGTTGTTATATGGATAAAACGACATGCTATCCACTAAAAACGCAAGGTATTCTGTATTTAAATAATCTTGTTTCTTTAAATTTATCTCGGATTCATATTTTGTTTTAAGCTTTCCTTCTTTATCAAGAACCTCATCTTTATATGATGCATCTATTCCAGATATAAAGTCTAAATTCCCTTTAATAAACTCTAAAAAGGCCGCATGTTTATCTGGTAAAAAACGAATTGAAATAGCTTCTAAATACGGAAGAGAAATTCCATTAACATCCTTCTCAAAATATTTAGGGTTTTTACGTAAAACCAATTTAACTTTATCTTCCCAAAATTTATAATAATAAGGCCCAGTACTAATCGGTTGTTTAAAATAATTTTCAGCAACATCGTTATAATACGTCTCAGACAAAATACTGGCATATTGCATAGACATTAGAGATAAAAATGCAGGATTAGGTTCTGTTAACTCAAACTTTACTTCAGTTTCATTGATTGCTGTTATTCCGCCTTTCTTAACACTTTCTAATATCCATGCTCCTGGTGCTGCAAGGGTTTTAGATCGTAAACGTTCTAACGAAAACACAACATCAGATGCTTTTAAAGATGAGCTATACCTCCCCTCTGGATCATAAAACTGAATATCTTCTCTTAAGTTAAAGGTATAGATGGTCGCTGTAGTATCTATAGACCAAGATTTTGCCAATGATGGTTGGATGTTTAAAGCCGAATCCATCTGTACTAGTGAATTATAGATTTGATTACATACCCAAATATGAGCTTGATTGCTTGCATATGCAGGATCTAATGTTTTAATATCACTGGATTCATTGTATCTAAACACATCATTCACAGTATAATTATGTGTTGATTTTTGCTGACACGATATGAGTGAACATCCAAAAAAGATGAGGAATAATTTTAAAGCTACAGATATGTTATACATAATGATAAAAAAATGAACTAAATTTGCATCGCTAAAAATACACTCAATTTTTCAGAGTATCAAAGCTAAGTTCTGATATGACAAACAATAAACGAGTTGCTTTCCATACAATGGGATGCAAATTAAACTTTTCTGAAACCTCAACAATTGCAAGAAATTGCGAAGATGAAGGTTACGACCGTGTTAAATTTGACGAGGACGCAGATATTTATATTATTAATACATGTTCGGTAACAGAAAATGCGGATAAAGAATGTAATCGTATGATTCGCAAAAAACGCGAACAGATGCCCGATTCTATAATTGCCATTATTGGATGTTATGCACAACTTAAACCTAAGCAGATTGCTGAAATTAATGGTGTGGATTTAGTCTTGGGGGCAACCGAAAAGTTTAAGCTTCCATTTTATATCAATGCATTAGTTAATGATGAATCATTAGATACGGTACATTCTTGTGAAATTGAAGAAGCCAATCAGTTTGAATCTGCATATTCTATTGGTGATCGTACAAGAGCTTTTTTAAAAGTTCAAGATGGTTGCGATTATAAATGTACATATTGCACGATACCTCAAGCAAGAGGTATAAGTAGAAGTGATAAAATGGAAAGTGTTTTAAAAAACGCTAAAGAAATTGCTGAAAAAGGTGTTAAGGAGATAGTATTAACGGGTGTTAATATTGGAGATTATGGAAAGGGTGAATTTGGAAACAAACGCCATGAACATACTTTTTTAGAGTTGGTTCAAAACTTAGATGATGTAGATGGAATTAATAGAATTCGTATTTCTTCAATAGAACCAAATTTACTAAAAAATGAAACGATTGATTTTGTATCTACATCCAATCGATTTGTTCCTCATTTCCATATTCCATTACAATCGGGTACCAATACTATTTTACGTTCAATGAAAAGGCGTTATAATGTAGAATTGTACCAAGAACGTGTTAATAAAATAAAAGAAGTTATGCCAGACTGTTGTATTGGTGTAGATGTTATTGTGGGATACCCTGGAGAAACAGAAGAATTATTCTTAGAAACCTATAATTTCATTTCTCAACTAGACTGTTCATACTTACATGTATTCTCATACTCTCAAAGAGCGAACACAGAAGCAGATGTTATGGAGAATCAAATTACTAAGGCTGAAAAATCTAAGCGTTCTAAAATGTTGCGTATACTTTCTGCTAAAAAACGCCATGCCTTTTATGACTCACAATTGGGTAAAACTAAAACGGTTCTTTTTGAACATGATAACCACAATGGTTATATCCATGGGTTTACAGAAAACTATGTTAAAGTTAAATTAGAATACGATCCAGGTTTAAGAAACCAAACCATCCCCGTTAAACTGTTGTCTATTGATGATAACGACGGAAGTGTATTTGGAGAATGGGTGAAACTCTAAAAAAAGGCTTGTTAGATTAATAATTATCTAACAAGCTTTCTTTTTTCAGATCCGGTCTCCAAAGAAATAATATATATAGACTAAAAGCGAATCAAGTTAAGTAAACAAAATAAATGGTAATCTGATCCTAAACCGATTCAAAAAGCTAACCATCATCGCTCCTAGACTCAGAAATTCAAATGTTATGTTCTGTTTTTAACAACTCACAATCAATTGTCGATTATTTAAAACAAGACGTAAAATACTAAAAATAAAACACTTCACCCTTCTAATTAATTAAAAATCATCTATTAAAATTAAAATTCCCAGTAAATACGTTACCCTATTCATAATAAAATACGCTTCTTTATTATTTAAATATATAATCTAACCTATAATTCGCTTTTTAAATTTAATTTTGCCGTATATTTTATTAACAACTCTATAGAGCACTCTGTATAGATAAAATTGTAATAAAATGGACTTTTAAAATCTATGCATTAGATTTTATAACTTTAACAACAAACCATGAAACTATCTAAGTTAGGCTATACAAAAAAATGGATTCGTTATGAGTTTATAACTCCAGAAGAATTCGAAAAACAATTAAACCATTTTCTAGCATCAGAAGAAAAAGTACAAGAGAATTACAGATTTACTTCTTTTGTAAATTGGTTAAATAGCAAAGAAAAATTGTCGGATAGAGAGTTAGAGAACTTTGTTGAACTTGCTGTTGAAGATTCTAATGAACATATGGCTGGTTCTGCACTTAAAGAACTTATTGAATCTCCAAAAATTACAGATAAACAATTTGAACATTTAAAAATTCAGTTTTCTACATTTGGAGACTGGACTAAAAAAGTTGTTCTAAGAGAAACGCTTATCAGACGATTGAATAACGAACCATTGAGTCTTGAATTATTTGAAGAATGTTTAGACTATAAAAATACGTTTGAAGATAGTAGACTTTTAGTATCTATCATTCAAAACACAGAAGATCTTGATATTTTATCTCGATTTGCTGAAAGTCCAGTTGGAAAGCGTATAAAAACATTAGCCGATAAAAAGATTAATAAAATTATTCGCTCTCAACAGCAATAACTATCAAAATACAACCTCTTTAATGTGAGGTATAGAAAAACACTATTCTTTAGAATGGTGTTTTTTTGTTTAAATACTTTATTTAAAATTTACCATACGGTATTGGATAAATTTTATTGTAAATTAGTCCAGTAAAATCATAAAAACCGGATCTTCAACTCTAATTATTTTGAACCAATATTCTAAATATTATAAAATATTAGGCTTACCTGATGGAGCCTCAAAAAAAGAGGTTAAGCGTGCATTTAGAAAAAAAGCCATGCTTACCCATCCTGATAAAAATCCAAACCCAAGTGCAAAAGCTAAATTTATAGCGATAAATAATGCATATGAGATTTTAACTGGACAACGTTCGCTTCCACAACAGCATAAAAGAACTCAAACCCATGGCGATCGTTCCAATGCAACCAAAGACTCTTTTAAATCTGATCGAGAAAAACAACGTGAAGAACGTCGTGAAAAAATGCGTGAGGCAAAACGTAGAAAAGAGGAGGCATATAGAAGATCTCCTGAGTTTAAACTTCATCTTGCAATTGGAACAATCTTAGATCAAATTGGATACTTTATTGCTGTTATAGCTATGCTCTTTATTCCAATTTTATTTTTTGTAGATGTATTAATTGGAGGGATTGTTAGTGTTACCTTATCTGCTTTAACTTACCCTTTTTGGTATAGGGCATTTTTCACTCCCCATGAAACTATAAATCTTAAACATTTTAGTATAGCATTTAAATACATTTTTAAAAACACTAACTTTAGGTATTACATCTTTGGTGTTATTAATTTAATCGCTCTACTTTTTTATACATTTAATACGTTTGTCCCCTTATATTTGGTATTTCTAATTATGCTAACACCAACCTTCTATTTTCTTATTCGCAAGAACATCTTAAATAAAAAGGTTACTCAAAAAAACTGGTTTAATGCATCTTCTATTGGTCCATTAATTGTAAATCTATTTTTTATATTAAACTATACATTTAGCGGTCCATCTCATCCTGAATTCCATAAAGTCTCAAACTCTTATCATAGAGGGAGTTCATTCTTTATGCAATTGCACCATAACGCCTACAGTCAATATCCTGGTGTTCGTTTTTTTATGATTAGTAGAGATGTAAATCCATCTTATATCAGACTGAAAATGGCGAACGGATTATTCGGTTTTAAAATCATGAAAGGATATGAATTTACAGGGCGTCCCGTTAATACGCCACTATATCATGAAATTTAATTTTTAAAAATCAATTTTAAGCCCCATAATTTAAGTTGCTAAAAGTTTCATTACTGATGTTTGATATTCGGTGCAATTCTTCGTATTTTCGCCCAACCGTTTATTTAAAAAACTTCAAATAAAATATAGATATGAGTATCTTAAACTACGAAGAAGAGCTAACGCTTCGCGTAAAGGAAGAAAAAGCAACTGTTGAGTTAATTAAAATCGTAAGTGATTTATGGTTAGACAAACAAATTGAACTTGTTCTTTTTCGTCGACAACTACGAGACTCTAAAACGAGTGAAATTTTAAGTCTTTTTGACTATGCTCGTGATTTTGTAAAAAAACCAATTAGCATTTATGATGCATTAGAAGCTGCCAAAGTAATCTATAACGGGAACTATGGAGCTGCTAAAATCGATTTAGGAAACCTTGTTTTTAATTGTGAAGACAAATCTAAATTAGCAGATTCGGTAATTGCAAGTCTTAAAGGATTTGAAGCTGAAGAAAATAATAATGTTCATGGTAAAGATGTTGTTCTTTACGGATTTGGTCGTATTGGTCGTTTATTAGCTCGTGAGTTAATCATGCAAGCTGGTAAAGGAGATCAACTACGTTTACGTGCTATTGTTGTAAGAAACGATTCTGATGAGCAAATCATTAAAAGAGCTGCTTTATTAAGAACGGATTCTGTTCACGGAGAGTTCCCTGGAACAGTAACTGAAGATTTTGAAAACAAGGCTTTAGTAATTAATGGTCACCACGTACAATTAATTAAAGCAAGTAACCCAGAAGATGTAGATTATACAGCTTATGATATTAAAGATGCTTTAGTATTAGATAATACAGGTGTATTTACTGACAAGGCTGCTTTAAGTCGTCACCTAGCAGGAACAGGAGTTTCTAAGGTTATCTTAACAGCGCCTGGAAAAGAAATTCCTAACATTGTATTTGGTGCAAACCACTTAGATTACAGTGCAGACGATTACGATATTTTCTCGGCAGCATCTTGTACTACAAATGCAATTACGCCTATGCTTAAAGTTGTTAACGATAACTTTGGTGTAGAAAAAGGACATATTGAAACTGTACATGCATATACAAATGACCAAAACCTTGTAGATAACATGCATAAGAAAAACCGTAGAGGACGTGCTGCGGCTTTAAACATGGTTATTACTTCTACAGGTGCAGGTAAAGCTGTTGTTAAGGTAATTCCTTCTTTAGATGGAAAATTAACAGCAAATGCTGTTCGTGTTCCTACTCCTGATGGATCTTTAGCTATCTTAAACATTAACTTAGAGAAAGCAACGAATATTGATGAGTTTAGCGAAATTATGCGTAATGCTGCTATCGAAGGACCATTAGTTGAGCAAATTGAATTTAATGTTTCTAAAGAATTAGTATCTACTGATATTGTTGGAAATGCAGCTGCTTCTATCTATGATAGTAATGCAACAATTGTTTCTAACGATGGTAAATCTGTAGTTATTTATGCATGGTATGACAATGAGTATGGATACTCTCGTCAAGTAATGCGTTTAGCGAAATACGTATCTAAAGTACGTCGTAAAACAAACTACTAATATAACAAATATAAGGAACGTTTATTAACTCTTAATAGACATTTCTATCTATTCATAAAAGCTTACTCTTTTTTTAGAGTAAGCTTTTTTTATGTAAAAAAAAATCGAATATTTTATTCTAACAAAACATACTAACCTTAGTATTTACTCTACTCTATTAACTTAATTATCAATCCATTAATAAGAGATTAAACATACAGTAATGTATTATCTCTTCATAATTCCATGGTATTTCTGTGGAATTAGCCTCCTATAAAATTATTAACTAATTATTTACATATGAAACGTACTATCACTTGGATAGCATTAGGAATGATGTTATCACTAAAAGCTCAAGTTAATGAGTATTGCGGGACCAATTCTTCTGCACAACCTGCTGATTTCTCTCAAGGAATAACACAAGGTCCTCTTATAGAAAACCCGCCTGAATGTATTACCTATAGATTGTTTTTCCACTTTTTTCGGCAAGATAACGGAGAATTTGCACCTAGTGATCCAACCATCACCTCAATACAAAGTTATATAGCAGACCGAATCAATGATTTGCATTCTTTTTACCCAACAAATATCAGATTTAAATCTATAGGTTATGATTACATTGACAATACCAATTTTTATATAAACCCTCAATACAATCCAAATTATCAGGCTAGCGTGATATTGAATCAATATTCATTAGATAACGACGCTATCGATCTTTTTTTTGTTAACACAATTGTGAAGATAAATCCAATCACTAATCAGACCAATATAAGTTTAGGAGGAGATTCAGGAACTATCCCTTCTAAAAGAGTTGTATTGAACTATTATAAAGTTTATAATTCCCCCCCTTTATTAGCACATGAATTAGATCATTGCCTTGGGTTATACCATACCAATCATGGACAAAACGCCGCTCTAGGAGGATCTCCCGAAATAGAATCTCAATGTGAAACTACTGGAGATTATGTTTGTGATACGCCTTTAGATGAAGGATTAACTTATAGCCCAGACGATAATAATGTCACAAACTATGTTAATACTAATTGTCAATACACTGGGCCTCAATCTCCACCGCCACCAACCAATAACATAATGTCTATTTTTGGTGGAAGTTTTCAAAATACATATTGTCCAATAATATTTACTCCTGGACAAATAGATAAAATATTTGACCCTTCTAACCTTCAATATCTAGAAGACGTATACTACGAACGTTTTGATTTAGCCATGAGAGATAATCCTGAAGATTATTTTGGGGAACCAAATTGGACAACAACAGTGTATGATAACAGTCCCGATCTTTGGATAAGAAATAATAGTTATGGAAACCCAGATGAACACCAAAACCCAACATTTAATCACCCATTATGGGGAGACCCAAGTGTTAAATTAAGAATTAAAAATGATGGTTGTGCTCCAAGCACAGGGAACGAAACCGTTACGGTTTACTGGGCAACACCTAGCACATGGCAAGGTTGGCCTGACAATTGGACGGGAATATCTAACCCAGATACAAAAGGAACCATCGGAACATTAAATATTCCCGCACTTCAACCTGGACAGTCCACAGTTTTAACCATGCCTTGGTCTTATTCTAATATGCCTGACCTTCCTTCAGGTGCAAGTATTAGCTCCTGTTTATTGGCTAAAATTGATGGGGTTGATGCGAGCGACCCTCTACATTCTGAAACGTATGACATTTGGATATATAATAATAATGTGGTTGTAAGAAATTTAACCGTTCTTAATTATCAACTTATTGATGAAAATGAACCGGCTGAAACAGAGTATAATGGAGACATTACATTTTTCAAAGGGTTTTTAATCGAAAACATCCAAAACAATGCAGACCATTTTGATTTTGATATCATTACAGATCAAAACCTATTAAATGAAGCTGAAGTATATTATGAATTACCTACAGAATTATATACCCATATAATCACGAATCCCGTCATAGGGCTTACTCCTCATAAAACTATTGAAAGTGCAGTTGTTGTTACACAAACCAACGTTACCATACCAAATTTTGAACTACAAGGCCATGAAAGGTTAAAGGTTACTCCAAAAATAAACTTCCTTAGAACAGAAGTTGTTCATGATAACTATACATTCAGATTTTCTCAAAGGTTTCATGGAAATCCTAACGTATTAGGTTCAGAACATTACGAAATTAGACGATCTTCTAGAGATCTGTTTACAGCCAATTCGGGGTCGGATGTTTTAATACTAAAAGGAACAGATGTTAATTTATTAGCAGAAGATATTGGAGAAAATGCCCAATACAATTGGTGCGATTGCGATGGAAACCTATTATATAGTGGTAAAAATATAACTTTAACGGCTGAAGAATCTAAAGCACTTCAACTTGAGGTCATTACAGATTCGGATAAATATAAAGATTATGACCGTACAAATATTGTGGTAACCGAAGGTATTATTTGTAGTGTGAGCCCAAATCCAACAACCTCAATATCTGAAATTTGCACTAAATTATCAGAAGGGGTAAATACAGCTGTATTAATGGTCTATAATATGAATCATAATGTGGTTAGCAATTATATGATTAGTGGAGAAGGTGAATCAACCATCCAAATTGATCTTTCTACTAACCCTGCTGGAACCTACCAAATTGTATTGGTTATAAATGGTATTATTGCCGACGCACAAAACTTAATTAAGCAATAAAACAGAAAAATCATAATATTCATTAAAAATTAATTATCAGGATATTAATGCCTGATAATTAATTTAACTTTAAGGACAATTACAGTGTAATACGATTAATCCATGAAAACATTTTTATATACCATAATAATTTCCATTCTATGTACTTATAATGGAACAGCACAATGGACCAATCAAAATAGTGGAACATTTAATCACCTTCATGGGATTGATTTTATAAACTCTTTAACTGGAATTGTTGTTGGATATAATGGAACTATACAAAAGACCTACGATGGTGGGCTAAATTGGTATGATGTTCCATCTCCAAGTTCTGAAAGATATTGGAAAGTCCATTTTTTTAACGATAGCATTGGGTGGATTATAGGGGCTAATGGTACACTTCTTAAATCTAACGACCAAGGGGATTCTTGGGTAAGTAAAACCATTAATACAACCGAAGATTTAGAATCTATCTTTTTTATAAACGATTCTATTGGGTGGGTTTGTGGCCCTGAAAGTATATTATACAAAACGGTAGATAATGGCGAAACATGGATGGATAAATCCATGAATCAAAATGATTTTTTAGCAGTTATCAGATTTACTAATGATTCTGTAGGGTTTATTGGTAGCGTTGGAACCTTTTATAAAACAAGCGATTATGGAGAACACTGGACAAATCTTAATATTACAGATAAAACAATTCTTGATATTTTCTTTTTAGATGAAAACTTAGGATGGATTTGTGGAGAAGATGGGTTAATATTTAAAACAGAGGATGGAGGCTTAAATTGGACGTCACAAGAAAGTCATATTACAGAGTGGTTCCAAGAAATACATTTTGTAAATCCCAATTATGGATGGGCTGTCGGACGGCATAGTAAAATGGCCTACACCTTAAATGGTGGGGAGACCTGGGTTCCCTATTCCAATACACTTGCCAGTAATAAGCATATAGTATCCGTTGATTTTACCGATGAAAATAATGGGTGGGCTTGTGCTTCTGGTGGTACAATTATAAAATATTCTACAGATACCACTTTAAATATTCTACCATTTCAACCTTCAGATATAAATATATATCCTACTCCAATTGTCCATACATCTAAAATTCAAATGCAAAAAAAAATGACCAATCCTCAATTGGTATTATATAATGCCCATGGAAAAAACCTAGGATCTTCGTACTTTAAAAAAGAAAACGATAATGCATTTTTATTTGTAAAAGGAAATTTAGCGTCTGGAGTATATTATATCCGTATATATGGTGAAAATAGTTTCGGATCTACTAAAGTTGTCGTTCAATAAAAATCCAAATAACTTTAAGGACACTTAGCATCTATTAAACAGTGTAATACGATTAATCCATGAAAACAATTTTATATACCATAATAATCTCCATTCTATGTACTTATAATGGAACAGCGCAATGGACCAATCAAAATAGTGGAACATTTACTAGTTTAAAAGGGATTGAATTTATTGATTCTTTAACTGGAATTGTTGTTGGAAACTATGGAACTATAAAAAAAACCAACGATGGTGGGCTAAATTGGTATGATGTTCCATCTCCTAGTTCAGAAAAATATTGGAAAGTCCATTTTTATAACGATAGCGTAGGATGGATTGTAGGGGTTAATGGAACACTCATACAATCAAAAGACCAAGGGGATTCTTGGGTAAGCAAAACCATTAATACAACCGAAGATTTAGAATCTATCTTTTTTATAAACGATTCTATTGGGTGGGTTTGCGGACGTGAAGGTATATTATACAAAACGGTAGATAATGGCGAAACATGGATGGATAAATCCATGAATCAAAATGATTATTTAGGTGTAATCAGTTTTACTAATGATTCCGTAGGGTTTATTGGAGGTATTGGAGTCTTTTATAAAACAACCGACAGTGGAGCCAGTTGGACAAATCTTAATATTACAGATAAATCAATTCTAGATATTGTCTTTTTAGATGAAAGCTTAGGATGGATTTGTGGAGAAGATGGGTTAATATTTAAAACAGAGGATGGAGGCTTAAATTGGACGTCACAAGAAAGTCATATTACAGAGTGGTTCCAAGAAATACATTTTGTAAATCCCAATTATGGATGGGCTGTTGGACGGCATAGTAAAATGGCCTACACCTTAAATGGTGGGGAGACCTGGGTTCCCTATTCCAATACACTTGCCAGTAATAAGCATATAGTATCTGTTGATTTTACCGATGAAAATAATGGGTGGGCTTGTGCTTCTGGTGGTACAATTATAAAATATTCTACAGATACCGCTTTAAATATTCTACCATTTCAACCTTCAGATATTAATATATATCCTACTCCTATTGTCCATACATCTAAAATTCAAATGCAAAAAAAAATGACCAATCCTCAATGGGTACTATATAATGCTCATGGAAAAAACCTAGGATCTTCGTACTTTAAAAAAGAAAACGATAATGCATTTTTATTTATAAAAGGAAATTTAGCGTCTGGAGTATATTATATCCGTATATATGGTGAATACCGAATGGGGTCTACTAAAGTTGTCGTTCAATAAAACAATCTGAAAATATTGACTCTTATACTTTGACGATGTCATTATTCTTAATAAAGTAGGTTACACAACAAGCATAAGGAACGTTAATCAACTTTGAATGAAGCTTCTATCAATTCATAAAAGTTTACTCATTTTTATTAGAGTAAACTTTTTTTCATGAAAAACACCGTTATTTATATCAAAAAGACTAAATTTAAAATTGTTACAACCATAAACCAATTTATTTAAGAAGAACGTACTCCCCTCTTCTCATAGTTTAAGAGGTATAGGTCATGATAAAATAGATGTCATTACCTTTGTTCTATTAATTATTACACAATGAGAAAAAGCATCATAACCATACTCTTCCTAGTGTTCTATTGCTTACCTTTAAACGTACTTGGGCAATATTATACAGATACTGAAATCAACCAAATTCAATCCAATAAATCAGCCTCAGAAGGAGATTTATATTTAGACACTATTAACAAAACTTACTATGTTGGATTAACCAATGGTAACCTTGTTCATATCAATTTTGACTCTAATGATGTAAAGACACTCATAATAGATAACATCCTTACAGACGTACATCTACAACAGGAAAGTGACACGAATACTGCTAGCCAAAAAAGTATTAAAACGTATATCGATAGTGTTTTTGAAATTTCAGGGCATGAGACTATTTTCCCAATCTATGCCGAAGAAAATGGGACTCTAACTGTAAGTACCACTTACCAATATTCTTTTGGTAACGGAGGTACATCTTCTAATGGTTTAATTATTCCATCAACTTGTAAATTATTTGCTGTAGGTTTAACGGTAGATAATGGAAGTGCAGAAGTAACCGTTTATAAAAACAATACAATTACAACAGCAACATCTGGATTAGCTACAGCAAGCGCAAGTTCTGGAGCTTTAAATACCTTATCTACCCCTATAGAATTTACAACTGGAGATGTCATCAATTTTAGAACGTCAATCTCTAATTCTGGAGCAAGAGGTAGAGCTGTAGCGTGGTTTAAGGTTTCTAATAAAATTCCAAAATTTGCTCGCTTTAATGGAAATTCTACTCCGGTAAATTCGGTTGGAGACGATGGCGATGAATATTTAAACATCTCTAATGGAGACTTATATATTAAAGAAAGTGGAACTTGGAATCTAAAGCTGAATATTAAAGGACCTATAGGAAGTGTTTCTGCAAGAGCATTTATACAAGTTACCAATACTACAACAACCAACTTAAATACAGGTACAATTCCTTTTACTTGGATTAATACAAGCTCAGGAACCATAACCTCTAACGATTTAACGAAGTATACCGTAGCAAATGATGGTATTACCTTTACCAATACAGGAACCTACAAAGTAACCATTACGCAAAATCAGGTTGCTGCTACAACCTCATTACGTACAAGTTCAGCTTTACAACTTACCTTAAATGGAAGTACTATAGGACCAAGAACAGCCAATGGTTATATTAGAAATTCAGGAGACCATACAGAATCTACCGCTTCTTTAATCTATGTTATTTCGGCGAGTGGTGGACAAAAATTAGGAATTCAAAATTCACAACTAACATCAACAAATATATCGGTCACTTGTCCTGCAAATGGCTTAGTTTTTCTTATTGAAGAAATGTAATACTAAAAAAGGGTGTTTTCACCCTATGCAAATCAGCGATTACCCTATACATTTTTCCCCAATAAATCGGTTACTTTGAACTATCTAATAAAAGGTTTATTACGTGGGGTAATTAAACAAAATCAATAATTATATTAAGGATTGTGGAAGTCTTTAAGGTTATTAACCTTAAAGACTTTTATCATTTATACAAGTTAATCTTCTTTAATAACAATGCGTCTCGGAATTGGTAAATCTACACCTTCAGCAACAAAACGTTTATGAATAGCTTCTTTTAAAGCACATTTAATCTTAAACTCTTCTAAAGGGTTATTTAACCATACGTAAGCTCTTAAATGAATAAAACTTTCATTAATATCAACAACTCTAACTTCTATTTCATCTTTACTAACCACATGGGTTTCGGGTTGGTAGTCTGTTGATATATTCGGGAGTTTTTTTGCTTCTTCTTGAATGATTTTTCTTGCTAAATCTAAATTTGCTAAAATCCAACTCTAAAATTATTAAAACTAAGTATATAAGAATCCTCTATACTATGGTTTAATATAGATTCGGTACTTATAATTGAATTGGGTATAATTAAACGTTTGTTTTCAAAATTGTTGATTACCGTATGCCTTAATGTAATATCTTGGACTATACCGACCCTATTATTGTCTAATCTAACATAATCGCCAACTCTAAAGGGTTTAAATATGACAATAAAACTTCCGGCAACTAAATTAGAAATAGCATCTTTTGCAGCAAAACCAATTATGGCCGCTAAAATTCCCGCTCCAGAAAAAATAAATTTAGCCTGATTACGGAACATAGGTACAGACAGAACAATGACCATAAAGGCCATTACAATTGTTATAAACCGTATTGAGTTCTTTAGAAAATTTAAACTTGTATTTGACTGAGTTCTTCGTTTAGAAATAATCCGTATTAACACATATCTTATTATTCTAGAAACCAATACAGATATTATTAGCAGACTTATTATAAACCCAACGATATGTAAACCTTGCGTTAAATCTAAATTCATAGGACTAATTTTAATTAAAGATACTAGAAATACTATAAGCGACCCAAAAAAGAAACCACATCATTCTTATAACTTCTACTGATTGGTATAGTCAACTGGTCTAATTCTATGTGCTCATTTGTATATGCCTGTATTTTATCTAAGGCTACAATGTAAGATCTGTGGCATCTTAAAAACAAATGCTTTGGTAGTTTAGATTCTATATGGGTAATGGTTTCTCGAGTTAAATACTGCTCTTTAGATGTATGTATTTTCACATAATCGCTATAGCTTTCAATATATAATATATCCACTAAATTCACCTTTTGCATTTTCCGATCTGAGCGAATAAACAAATATTTCGGTAAACCTTTACCTTGAATAGATTCATGGCCTTGCTTGTAATTTGAATATTTTTGAACAGACTTATAAAATCGATCAAATGAAATTGGTTTTAATAAATAATCCAAAGCATTGACTTCAAAACCTTTTAAAGCATATTCTCTATGAGCTGTTGTAAAAATGACCTTAATATCATTTGATAAAATATCAATTACAGAAAACCCATTTAATTCTGACATATGAATATCCAAAAACACTAAATCTATTTGTTCAGTCTTTGTAAATGCAACCGCATCTATTCCATTTCCAAAACTACCACACCATTCTATATGTGGAATTTTTGATAAATAAACCTCCAGAATTTCTCTTGCAATTTGCTCGTCATCAACAATTATTGCCTTTATTACATCAGTCATTTATATAGATTTTCAATTCAACATTAAATTCATTCCCATTGTGAACAATAGAAAGTTTATGTTTATCAGGGTATAACAACAAGAGTCGTTTTTTAATATTTTCTAATCCAATACCTGCATTTCTATCATTAGATTTTCCTGCCGAATTCGATATGTTAAAGTAAAAATATCCATTTCGAATACGTGTCTGCATGTTTACGGTTAATATCCCTTGAATATGTTTTCCGTGCTTAAAACTATTTTCAATAAAAGGAATCAAAAACATCGGTGGCAATTTAAGATCTTCTATATTCTCAAAATTAGTATCAACACATAACGCATCTCCAAACCTTACACGTTCCAATTCTATATAATTCTTTACATGGTTTATTTCATCAGATACATGAACATATGGTTGGTCTATTTGATATAAAATATAATCCAACAAATCCGATAATTTAAGAATAAGTTCTGGCGTATAATCATCCTTCTTTAATGCCATACCATAAATTGTATTGAGTGTATTAAATAGAAAATGTGGATGGATTTGCATTTTCAAAACCTTTAGTTCCTCTTCTTTAAGCTTTAATTGACTTGCTAAAGTTGTATTCTCTAATATTTTATTTTGATTGTATGCTTTAAGGTTTATACGCTGTAATTTAAATACCACCACCACAAAAACAATAAGATAAACACTTATTAAAATAAAAGGCAAACTTTTGCTTAAAGGTGGAAGATGTTCTAGATTAAAATCGGTTCGGAATATAAACCCCACATAAATTAATATAGTAATACTATAAGCTGCACCAACAAGTACATACAAATTATACCATACAAAAAGGCTATACTTTTGTTGAGTTAAATATTGAGGAAGTAAATAATAAATATTGGTGTAGGTTACAAAGCAGGTCACTGGTATTAGTATGGTAGAAAACCAATTTACATAAGATAAGTTAGTGGTATTAAAACTAAAAAAATAGAAATAAAACTGCCATACGATATACCAAAACAATAAGTGGATTATCCACTTTACACCTTTTGTATATTTTAAATTTAACACCATCTTCTTAATTCATGCTTTAATAATCTACCAAAGATTAACAATTATTCCGAATGCAGAACACTTTTGAGACAGATGACATAAATTAATAGGAGTTTAACTTGTTTTCATAATTTACCTTTATTTTTACTCCAATAAAGGTCATGCTTCTTTTAACCACATTCTTTTGGTTAAATGCTTTATGAAATTGGTTAAACATCGCATAAAATAAAATTCAATCTACAGGTTGAATACATTTACCATCGAACAAAAAAAATATCATATGTCATTTATCGTTGAACTTTTAATGCTTGGTGGTCCCTTTTTCACCTTTACGCTTTTACTCATTTTAAGTGTTATCCTATTCTTAATTGTACAATCTGTCTTAAAACCCAAAACCCGATTAAAAAATAAAGCATTAATTGCTTCATTAAGTTTATTTGCTGTAGTGTGGGGATTTTTTGCTCAAATATTAGGCCTAATATCTGCCTTTGATTCTATTCAAGCCGTTGGTTCTATATCTTCTAGCATGCTTGCTGGTGGATTAAAAATTAGTTTTATTGCTCCTATTTTTGGTCTATTTGTATTTCTTATAGGACGCCTAGGCATCCTATACATTATCTATACATCCCCTTTAATTCCAGATAGAAACCAGCCATAAATTAATAAATACGATCAATCCTAGCACATAATTAATGGTGGTTAATGCCTATTGTTTAAACACAAACAATAGGCATTTTTTTTAAAATTATAGTAAAAAATATATCTTGATTTATTATATTGAAACTCTAAAAAAATAATTCACTAAAGCATATATGAAGGTCAACTTAAGTCACCACCAGAATCAAGAATTTAAAGTACAAAACGAATCTGGTGTAATTGCCATTATTGGATGTAACGAAGAAAAATCAATTTTTACTCCAATGGAAATGGTATTAGCATCATTAGCATCGTGCAGCAGTGTAGATGCTGTTGAAATATTTGAAAAGAAAAAATTTAAAGTAGACCATTATTCAGTTAATGTAGAAGCCACAAGAGTAGAAAACATTCCCGCTATTTTCGATTCTATTACCATTACATATATTGTTGACGGAAATATTGAGCTTAAAAATTTAAGACACGTTATTGATTTATGTATAAATAAATATTGTTCTGTTGCAGACATTCTTGCACCTACAGCTAAAATTACAAGCATTCTAAAATTCAATGGTGAAACCATTGAAATATAAGACACTATAAAATTATGAAAAGCTGTATTAATTGTAATAATGCCTTAAATAATTCAGACAAATTTTGTCCTGAATGCGGGCAATCAACAAATAACAAACTCAATTTAAACGTTTTATTTTCGGATCTAATAGGGAATTACTTATCTTTTGATGCCCGCTTCTTTAAAACAATTATACCGCTCATATTTAAACCTGGATTTATAGCTAAAGCCTTTATAGATGGTAAAAGAAATACCTATCTACATCCAGGTAAAATCTATCTATTTATCTCGGTAATATTCTTTTTCTTTTTGTCTTTAAAAACCAATTCGTTCAGATCCGAAATTAATCAAGGGATTTATGAAGAATTTACAGGCAACATACATTTAACAGACTCATTAACAATAGATTCATCAGCTGTAGATTCTCTAACTCTAGATTCAACCCATGCGAATCTTTTACTGTCTGATTCCACTAAACAACCCACGTTTAAAGAATCAGTCAATCAATATGATTCTGTATCTGAACTTAATTTGGCAAAACCACCGAAAGAATTACTAAAGTCAAAAAACTATTTTGTTAGGCAAATTGGTAAAATATTAGAAAAAAAAGGACAAAACGTATTCGACTTATTTTTTAATATGATTTCTATTGCCATTTTCTTACTGGTTCCGATCTACGCCTTCTTTCTAAAATTACTCTTTTACAAGACTCATAATTTTACACAAAACTTAATATTTAGCCTATATCAGTTTACGTTTGCTTTTATTATTGCCATCGTTTATCTAAGTCTTTACAACCTTGATACACAAGACTATATACTTACCATAATCGTTCTCTTATTCTTTATTCACTTAATTTTTGCATTTAGAAATTTTTACAATAAATCCATTCTAAATTCAATTTTTAAGGCCACCCTACAAACCTCTATTTTCACGATTATCCTACTTCCTGTAACCTTCATTCTTTTGATCGTTGCATCAATCTATTTTTATTAAAAGTGAAATTTAACTTTGTAGATTAAAAAATTAAATATAGATTTGCCTCGTATTTCGGAGAAATGGAATACGCTTATCATGAAAAGCTGAGGGAAATGGCCCATTGAAGCTTTAGCAACCCCGAATTATTCGGAAGGTGCTACATCCATCCCAATTGGGAAAGATAAGATCGAACTAGCAAACTATTCAACAACAACTATATAGCGCTTTCGGTTTTTATCGGAAGTGCTTTTTTTTGCCCTTTCTGGTCGTTTTTCAAGATAAGTAATCATTCAAACTTACAACTGAAAAGCGATGCAAATTCAAGTTACACATAAAGATGGTGAGGTATTTACAGCCTCAAACCAAGAAGATTACCACATTAACGTAGGTAGAGGCGAACAAAGCTTCAGGCCAATGGAACTCTTATTAGTTGGGCTGGCATCATGCTCTAGCATAGATGTAATGCAGATATTTAGCAAACAAAAAATATCAATCAGCAACTATCTGGTTACAGTAAACGCTAACCGCGAAGAAGGATCTATTCCTTCTCTCTTTACAGATATTACAATTCATTTCGAATTTACGGGTGATGTACCGTTAGCAAAAGCTAAACGCGCCATTAAACTCACTATAGATAAATACTGCTCGGTAGCAGCCGTATTAAAACCAACTTCACAACTTTCAGCAAGCTTAACCTTAAACCAAGTCTCTTATGAAATCTAATCACAAATTTGAAACTCAAGCCATTAGACAACAAGCGGAACGCAGTGCTTTTAGCGAACATTCTGTTCCATTATACCTAACTTCTAGCTTTACATTTGATGATGCAGAAGACATGAGAGCTTCTTTTTCTGAAGAAAAAGAAAAAAACCTATACAGTAGATTCTCCAACCCAAATACAACAGAATTTGTTGACAAAATTGTTTGTATGGAAGGTGCAGAAGCAGGGTATGCTTTTGCAACCGGAATGGCTGCTATTTTTTCGTCCTTATCAGCCTTATTATCTAGTGGCGATCACATTGTAGCTTGCCGTTCCGTGTTTGGATCTACACACAGTTTATTCACTAAATATTTTCCAAAATGGCAGATTGAAACGTCCTATTTTGATGTGAATGCTCCAGAATCTATTGAGGCTCTTATACAACCGAATACTAAAATATTGTATGCGGAATCACCAACCAATCCAGCCTGTGACATCATAGATTTAGACGTTTTAAATGCCATTGCCAAAAAACACAATCTACTTCTTGTAATAGACAATTGCTTTGCCACGCCATACTTACAAAACCCTATTAAATTTGGTGCCGACCTGGTGATACATTCAGCAACTAAATTATTAGATGGTCAAGGCCGTGTATTAGGTGGTATTACCGTTGGTAGAGCCGATTTAGTACGAGAAATCTATTTATTTTCTCGCAATACAGGACCAGCAATGTCGCCATTTAACGCTTGGGTTCTTTCAAAAAGTTTAGAAACCTTATCTATTCGTGTAGAGAAACACTGTTCCAATGCCTTAGAATTAGCGAAGCAATTGGAACACCATCCGCAAGTTCTACAAGTTAAATACCCTTTTCTTAAATCGCACCCACAGCACGATATTGCAAAAAAGCAAATGCGTTTAGGAGGTAATATTATTTCCATTATTGTTAAAGGTGGAATAGATGCTGGACGTGAATTTCTTAATGCCATTAATTGGTGCAGTTTATCAGCCAACTTAGGAGATACAAGAACAATTGTAACGCATCCTGCCTCAACAACACATAGTAAGCTGAGTCCAGAAGAACGCGCAGAAGTTGGTATTCACGATGGATTAATTCGAATTTCGGTAGGTCTAGAACATATCGATGACATTGCCGCAGATATTAGTCAGGCCTTAAATAAAAGTAAACATGTTCTTACAAAAGCATAACATTCACAAATACATTACCCAATCTGGAGTAGAATACAAAAACCTTCAGCTTACCTATCAAGTGGTCGGTAAAGCATTAGGAACGGCTCCTATTGTTTTAGTGCATCATGCACTCACTGGTAATTCTGATGTGGCTTCCGATGAAAATGGATGGTGGAATACTCTGGTTGGATTTAATAAAACAATAGATCTAAACCTGTATACAGTCTTATCGATTGATGTTTTTGGAAACGGGTTCAAAACTACTTTTCCTGAAGGGATTAATTACAAAGCATTTACCATCTATGACATTGCTCAATTGTTTTACAATGTTGTAGACCACTTAGGTATAACCAATTTATTTGCTTGTATTGGTGGTTCTATAGGTGGTGGAATTAGTTGGGAAATGGCTGTGCAAAGACCATATTTCATTAACAAATTGATTCCGATTGCGACTGATTGGAAAGCCAGTGACTGGATTATTGGTCATAACCATATCCAAGAGCAAATATTAAATCAACAGGATTCTGGTTTAGAAACGGCAAGAATGATGGCTATGTTGTTTTATAGAACACCTGAGTCGTTTGACGAAAAATTCAATAGACAACGAACCCAAACAGATGATGACTTTAAGGTGAATTCATGGTTAAATTTTCATGGGGATAGACTAAATCAACGATATGCAATTGATTCCTATAAAATGATGAATCATTTATTAGCCACCTTAGACATAACGGCTCACCGTACAAGTTTTCAAGAGGCTGTAAAACCCATTTCATCAGAAATAATTCAAATAGGAATAAACTCTGACCTCTACTTTTCGGCCTCTGAAAATAAAGCCACTCAACACACATTAAATGCTTTAGGCATACAGAATAGTTATTTTGAAATTGATTCTAAACATGGCCACGATGCCTTCTTAATAGAATACAACCAATTGCAAGCTATTCTTAATCCTATTTTTAACTCAACACACTAAACGCAACGTCATGAATATCATAAAATTTGGAGGTAAATCTCTAGCCAATGGAAACGGATTAGAATCTGTAATAGACATTATAAAACAAAAACATTCATCTGCAGAAGCATTTCACATTGTTGTTTCGGCCAGAGGAAATGCAACCGATCAATTGTTAGAATTAGCCAAATTGGCTATTCAAGGTAAACCGTATACAACACCGTTTTACAATTTTAAAAAGGAACAAGAACAGCCACTTTCTTCTCCTTTATTACATACAGAATTTGAACGTATTGAGAATATCCTAAACGGAATAGAATTACTTAAGGATTTCTCTAAATCTACCGAAGCGGAGCTATTAGCACAAGGTGAACTTATTTCTGCCAAAACTATTGTTGAATTATTAAAGCACGAAAAAATAAACGGCCATGTTGTTGATTCTCGTTTAATTCTTAAAACAGAATCTGTTGATGGAAAAACCAAAGTAAAACATGGTATTTCTGAACAAAATACCATAGCCTATGTACGAAATCACATTCAAGACTCTATTGGTGTATTCACCGGATTTATTGCCTCTGACCATGCAAACAAAACAACAACCTTAGGACGTAACGGAAGTAACTATTCAGCGGCCCTATTTGCCAATTACCTCCACGCCAATAAAGTTGAAAATTATACCCATGTTGATGGTATTTTTAGTGCAAATCCAGAATGGGTAAGCCGTGCTAAAATAATAAGTAATCTTTCCTTCCAGGAGGCCAATGAATTGGCCAATTTTGGAACGAGTATCCTTCATCAAAAGACGATTCTTCCATTAATAGATAAAAAGATACCATTTCAAATTAAAAATACCTTTAAGCCTAACAATTCAGGAACCTTAATTTCTAATGAAGTTGTAAAAGATGGGATTAAAGCGATTTCTGTTCAAAATAATATTGGACTTATTGAAGTTCATGGAAACGGATTTTGGGGAAAAGCAGGTGTTGATGCTCGTATTTTTAACGCTTTAGCTAAAGCTGAAGTTAGTGTTGGAATGGTTTCTCAAGGATCTTCGGAACGTGGTATTAGTTTTTTAGTCGAAGAAAATCAGGTGGATAATGCTAAAACAGCCTTAGAACAAGAATTCTATTATGAAATAAAATCTAATGAAGTAGACTCTATTAAAACGGATAAACAAATCGGATTAATTTCTATTGTTGGTCATGGTATTGAGTATTTCCATAAACCTTTTCAAGCCCTTATTAAAAATCAAATTAAACCTCTATTAATAAACAATACGCTTAACGGAAAGAATATTGGGTTGGTTGTTAAAAACCAAGATATTAAAAAGGCCGTTAATGTTGTACATGGTCAAATATTTGGAGAAAACAAGGTGGTTAATTTAGCCGTAATTGGAAAAGGAACAGTTGGAAGCGTATTCTTAGATCAGGTTATTGAAAATGCTGAAAAGCTTAAAACTAGAAAGCAAATAGATTTAAACATTTTTGCACTTTCAGGTCAAGATGCCTTATTATTAAATGCCGAAGGTTTAGACACCAATTGGAAAGAGCGTATAGAACTCAAAAGTCAGAAACACGAAACTAGTCTTCCTAAGCAAATTGCAAACTATGCCAATGCAAACCACTTAGAGAACTTAATTTTAGTTGACAACACCGCCTCTTCAGACTTTGCGAAAACATATCCTGAATTTGTCGAACAAGGGTTTAACTTGGTCTCATCTAATAAAATTTCTAATACACTCGACATTAAATCCTATCAAGATTTACGTGCACTATTACATACATCTAGAAAAAAGTATTTGTATGAAACCAATGTTGGTGCAGGTTTACCTTTAATAGACACCATTCGTTTATTGCATGATTCTGGTGAAAACATCACTAAAATACGCGGTGTATTCTCTGGATCTTTAAGCTATTTATTTAATGAATTCTCGGTAAGAGATGAAGCCTTTCATGTGGTTTTAAAGGAAGCTATAGATAAAGGATTTACGGAACCTGACCCTCGTGAAGACCTATGTGGAAACGATGTCGCTCGTAAGTTATTAATCCTTGCAAGAGAATTGGATCTTGAAAATGAATTTGAAGATGTTTCTATTGAAAACTTAATTCCTGAATTATTTAGAGATTTAAGTAAGGATGAATTCTTAAACCGTTTAGAAGAACTTAACCCTACCTTCTCTAATATTAAAGCTCAGCAAAAAGAAAATCATGTTTTAAGATACGTTGGAGAATTGTCAGGAGATTTACAACAATCAAAAGCTGAACTTGATGTTAAACTTGTTTCGGTGCCTGAATCTAGTCCGCTTGGACAAGTAAAAGGATCGGATTCAATTTTTGAAATATTCACAGAATCATATGGAGATCATCCGCTTGTAATTCAAGGAGCTGGAGCTGGTGCAAAAGTGACAGCCCGTGGTGTTTTAGGTGATGTGTTAAGATTAGCTGAAACCTTATAATAATACGATTAAGAATAGAGTAAGGTTGTGGTGTTTATATGTTTTCAATCTATATACCTTACTCTATTCTTTTGGTAAATAATGCATGTTCTAATAATATTTAATTCTAATATCAACTTGCAAATGCATTTGATTCCTTAAATTTATAAATCAGATAAAAACGACTAATCGTAGTTATCATATGTTTATGAAATACATTTGGATTCTATTTTTGGCTTTTCCTTATTTCAGCTTTGGTCAAACATTTAGCACCTATGATACACCCTTAATTAATCAGTGTATTGATGGTCGTGTCACTGTAAATAAAATCTTACCTCAACCATTTAATTGCTTAGGGAGTTCGTGCTTAACCTGTACTAACTCTGCTGATTTAGATTATTCCATTTTGAAAACTGGTGGTTCAGTTTCTTCGGCTTTAGATTTATATACACCCAAATACAATAGAATTCCATTTAGTTATAAGTTTGAAAGAGAAAGTCCATTTCCTTATCATGATGCTTGTGGATCATTTGACTTCGACAACGACAGTACTGCAATACAAAACATTACATTTGATGATTGTTATTCCGTAAATCCACATGGTTCAAGACATTGTAATGAAATTAATTTGTGGATTGAATTTGATTTTAAAAACAAGCAAGTACGCAACATCAATATTCACTACGAAGAGTTATCTGTTACTGTTAATGGAAAAGAACAAGAATATCATGCTAAATATCCCTACGGATATCGGAAAGGAAAAATGGTTGATGGGAAACATGTCACTTACTTTCATCACCAAAATGGACAATTGAGTACTGAATTTGTTGGCGTAAATCGGCCTTCCAAAAAGAAAAGACTGAAATACTATATCCTATTAAAAGAACTATACCATTCAGATTTTAGAGAATGGTCAATGAAGAACTATTGGAAAGATGTATTTAAAGACAAGAACTTTGTAGATATGTTAGGTGGGAATCTAAACAAAGAAGAATTTGAAATGATTTTTTACCAATATGACGACAATAAACTTACCGAAATCTTTAAATGTAGTTACAACGAAAGGGAAATGGGAGAATTACCTGTTTTTGAAAACATCACCTTTACCTATGATGAAAATAACAATCTCGAGAATTTCAAAAGGCTGACCCGATATTCTAAAGTTAATAAAGACGATAATTACCCTGAGGATCGACACATCAATATTTCTTTTTTTTACGATCATTTAAATCGATTAACCGAAAAGCATTATTCTGACCCTTCAGATGTTGTGTTCTTGGTAGAGAAATACAACTTTAATTCCTCTCGTTTAATTTCAAGTTTTACGCAAGACAACTACACCACAAAAAATGACTCCACATATATTTGGAACACCAATACATTCCAGATAAAATATAATATTGAAGATTAAATATTAAAAACGTGTATTCACTAATTATTAATGATATGAACTTTCAAAAAGAAACTCAAAATAGAATTACAAATAGAAGACAAAAAAGTCTACTTGACGTCAATACATTTTTAGAACATTTTGCCATAATTTCATTTAAAGTTCCTGTAGACAGAATTGAAAAATACATTCCTGATAGATTTGAATTATGGACTTTTAAAGAAGGGGATATAACCTATGCCTTGATTAGTGCTGTTCCATTTAAAGATCAAGATTTTTCATTTTATAGATTGAGTAAATTTCCTAAATTTAATTTCTTTCAAACCAATTATAGAGCATATGTAATAGACAAAAAAGACAACACTCATGTGGCTTGGTTTTTTGGAACAACATTAGAGTCTTTGGCTTGTATAATTCCTGAAAAAGTTTGGAAAATGCCATGGAAAAAAGGCGGTTATCATTTTAACTATACATTTAAAAACTCAGTCTATTCGGAATACTCCATGACATTTAATTCTGCACATGGAAAAGGTGAAGTCGATATAATGAGTACCAAAGAAGACATGAAGCTTCACGAAGGTTTTACCAATCTGGATGAACAAATTCATATATTAACGCATCCTGTTAAAGGCTATTATAAAATCGATAACCATTTACTTGGCCAGTATGAAATATGGCATCCAAAAATTGACTTAAAAGAGTGCCAAGTCAAACATGTGTATTTTGAGTTTTTTGAAAAACTTGGGCTCTTAAACAAAGAAGAAATGAAAACACCTCATTCCGTTTTAATAACACCCAAAATAGAATTTGATATATTGCTGCCTCCAGAAAAAATTAACATTAGAGAACAATAAAAAATAAATCAGCTCAATTCGAATATCAAAACCAAAAAGTATATGAAAGTGAAATTTAGACATATCATTTTATTGATTTTATCTTCAATACTAATTTCATGTAGTGGAAATGAAAAACCTTCGCCAACAGTTCTCAAAAACACCGTACCAAATAAGATAACCGTACCAAAACATGGATTTTCTAATGGTCTAATAGACAATAAAGGTCATTTGTGGTTTACAAGTAACGGTGGTGGTATATTCTTCTATAATGGAAAAACGTTTGCCAATTACACCACAAAAAATGGACTAAACAGCAATCAAGTGTTTTCAATTGCTCAAGACCATAATGATAATATTTGGTTTGGAACGCAAAAAGGATTAACCAAGTATAATGGACAACATTTTGAACATACTCCCCTTCCCTTTCAGGATACATCTAGTGTTTGGCTCGATAAAGTTTACCCCGTAATTAATCCAAACTCTGCACATGCCTTAACCGTTGATAAACATGATAATCTCTGGATTGGTACCGCTGGAGGTGGAGCTTACCGCTATAGTGAAGGTCAATTTACATCTTACCTAACCCAAATAGGCAGAAAACAAGACGACAGTCTATATCACAATTGGATTCCATTTATTAGAGAAGATATGCAAGGAAATTTGTGGTTTGCATCTATGACTCATGGAGGTATCCATCAATTTGACGGTGAACAATTCACTCCATTTTCAACTAAAGATGGATTAAGTGATAACCAAGTAAGAACCATTTATTCCGATAAATCAGGAAATCTATGGATAGGCTTTAATGGAAATAGAAAAAGTGGATTGACCGTGTATAATGGAAAATCCTTTAATACATATTCTTGATATTCCTACAAAATTTGGTAGAAAAAGTTAAGCCACTCGTTTAATTTGTTTGTATCTTAATTCTTGTTCTTTTTCGGTAGGTGTTTTGTAGTCTAGAGTAGAGTGTAATCTAGAGTTATTATACCAGTTCATATATTTAAAGATTTCGGTCTCCAAATGTTTCTTAGATTCAAATGTAATGAGGTAGCATAGTTCAGTTTTAATTGTTTTAAAAAAAGACTCGGCAACGGCATTATCCCAGCAATTTCCTTTTCTACTCATAGATTGTTTCGCTTTTGTATTTAAGTTAATAATCTGTTTAAAATCATCACATGTATATTGTACTCCACGATCCGAGTGTAATATAAAGTCATCTTCTATATTTCGATTTAATCGCGCATGTTTCCAAGCTGTAATAACAGTATCTGTAGCTGTTAGATTAGAACTTACAGACCACCCTACAACCTTACGGTCTGCTAAATCAATCATTGTAGTTAAATATTGCCAGGTCTGATTAACTTTGATATAAGTAATATCCGATACCCATACTTTCCCAAGTTCTAATACCTCAAAATTCCGATCTAAATGATTTTCTTCTACTCTATGACTATGATTTGAGTCCGTTGTATTAGTAAATTTCCTACGTGTCTTAGAATATAGCCCCATTTCTTTCATCAATCTAGAAATATAAGACCTCGAGTAAAAAACACCTTTTCTCTCTAGAGCTTTTTGGAGTTTAGGAGCTCCGTACAATCCTCTATTTTCTGCATAAACCGCTTGAATAGACTCTTTTAATTCTATTGTGATGCTAGAACGTTCTATATCTAGCCTACGTTTCCATGAATAATACGCATTAGAACTTATATTTAAAGACTTACACATCTTCTCGACACAATAGGTTGCTGAATATTCCAAAATTATAGCGTACCTGTTCTGTCTTTCTTGGAGAAAATGCTTACTGCCTTTTTTAAGATGTCACGTTCCATGGTTACATCTTTTAATTTTTCTTTTAAATGCTTTAGTTCTTTTTGTTCATCAGTCAAAGCTGCATTGCCTCTGCCCGTAAAACTGGGACGCTTTGGGTTTAAATATTCTCGACGCCAACGATATAACATATTCAAATTTATTGAATATTCAGACGATAAGCTAGACATCGATTGTCCGCCTTTGTATAAATCCATTATCATTAACTTAAAGGATTCTTCGTAAGTACTTCTCTTCATAACTGCTAAAATAAGTTTTGTCTTAACTTACTCTACCAACAAAGGTAGAAATACCATCTGAAACAGATGGACTTTGCAATAAACGAATAAGAGCCATTTATGAAGATAAAAATGGTAAGATTTGGCTTGGTTCAGGATTAGGAAATCTATGCATTTTCGATGGACAACAATTCTCTGAATTTACCTTTAACGGACAAACATTTGCTGATATTCTATTTATTTTTGATGATCCTGACAACAACATCTGGTTTGGTGGCAAAAACGGAATATGGAAATTTGATGGACAAAGGGTTTTTAATATCACCAACGGAATTCATCTATAACATCAACCTCCTATCCTAGTCTAATAAAACAGATAGACCTGTTTCTATTATATGAAAATAATAATCTTAAAATCATCTCCTCTTACCTTAATACAGTGCCTAATATTATTCCATAAAAAATACCTTTAGAATAAATATTCTATTAGTTTTGCACTGCATTTTTGGTTTCATTTATGAATTAAAAGGGAATCTTGTGAAATTCGAGAACTGTTCCCGCAACTGTAATACCTGTATTTAATTAAATATACCACTGTCGCTATTATGATGGGAAGGTTAATTAATGGGTAAAGTCAGGAGACCTGCCGAAATGTGTCCGATTAATCTATGAACTTTTAAAGATTAAACGGACCGTATACAGTTCACTTTCGGAGAAAAAGTTGAATGAATAAGGTCTTTATTACAATTGCCTTACTCTTCCCTTATTTTCCATTTTATTAATCAATTCATAATAAAATGAAAAAACAAATTACAGTTTTATTCGCTTGGGTATTGGCTTTATCGTCACTTGCTCAAACAACCTTTACCTTAGATCTTATTGCTGAAGGTAATTTTGGATCTACAAATGGAGATGTATTTAGAAGAAATACAACCCTTTCACCTCCAATAACGTCTGCTGGTGTATATCAAGCAGCCAATACCACTACAGGATTTGATGTATTACAGGATTTTGCAGTCTTTGGTAACAAAGCCATTTTTGCTGAAAAACCAGCCGGTGTAGGAAGAGTGGTTATTGCCGATTATCCATCATTAACAGAAGTGCATTCGTTTAGTACGAACGACGCTCCACAAGCTCTTAAATTTGTAAGCTCTACAAAAGCCTATGTAAGCATGGGAAACCCAAGCGACTTACAACTTATCAACTTGTCTAACAACACCATGACATCTGTAAGTGATCCTTCCAATTCTATTAATTCATATGCGAATCATATGGAATTTGCCAATGGAATACTATACGTTGCGTTGGGTTCTACCGTTGTTAAAGTAGATACGGTAACCAATGCCGTAACTGGAACAATATCTCCTTCTGTAGGAAGTATTAAAGGACTTGTATATGACAATATTGATGATAAACTATGGGTATTAAACGGAAGTGGACAACTAAAGTCTATTGATATTGCCAATAGTGATGTTCTAGGAACAGCCATAAATACAGGAGCGTCTTCTACTAAACTCTTAAGAATCTATAATCAGAAACTCTATTTTTGGTCATCCAATAAAAACATGTATCTATATGATATCGCATCAACACCAAGTGTACCGTTACCTGCCTCTTTTACAAGTACCCTACCTGGAGCAAGTTATGCGTTTGCCTACGGACGTTCATTCGATGTAGATACCAATACGGGAGACTTTGTTATTTGTTCTGCAAATACCTTTTCTGCACCAGGACACTACCAAGTTGTTGATGGCGATTCGTTTACAATTATAGAGACTGGATCTATCCCAGGATGTGCCATTCCAAATAGATGTATTCTTAAAACATTTGATTCAACACAATCTCTAGTTCCAGATGTAGATTCATTAGCTCAAATAGTGGCCGAATGTTCTGTAGAATTAGTACCACCAACAGCAAACTCTGGAAGTATTACAGCAACGACTGTAGATCCTATCATTTATTCTTCTCAAGGAAATTACAGTATAACGTGGGAATATACTGACGGTACATCGAGTGTAACACAAACTCAAACCGTAATGATTAGTGATATTACAGCACCTACACCTGCAATAAGTTCGCTAGATACTTTAGAAGCGAATTGTAATGAAGAAATTGTATTAATACCAATTGCTTTAGATAATTGTTCTGATACAATATTGGCAACTACAAATAGCCCATTAACTTATGCTTCCGAAGGTTTATATACTATTGAATGGACATATGATGATGGGAACGGAAATTCGGTTTCTCAAAATCAAACAATCGCTGTTGAGTGTAATAATGTTGGTTCTATAGAGTTAGATGATCACAATTTTGTTGTTTATCCAAATCCAACACATTCGGTTTTAAACATTCAAATGAATACTATGAACTTCGAAAAAGGAGTTATTCTTAATACAACAGGGCAAATAGTTAAACACTTTCACTTTGGTTCAGACCTGTTGAATAAAATAGATGTTGGTTCTTTATCTTCTGGTATTTATCTATTAAAATTATCTGATAATCAAGGGGAATCTTATCAGGAAAAAATTGTGATTCAATAATTTCACAACACATAACGCACTCTATATACAGAATTTTAAACCTTGTATAAATAGAGTGCATTCAAAAAAAGTCCACTAGAAATAGTGGACTTTTTTAACTTTATAAGACTCTGAATAATTTATTAGAGTTCGTTTTATAGGCCTATAACCTTCTCAAAAAGAGAAGTGGTAAACAATATACTTCATAATAATCGCTTTAATCCACTACAAACTTACCTATGGCTTGTTTATCACTGCTATCCGTAAATAATATGGTATAGGTTCCTGATGGAAGTTCTGAAATATCTAAACGTGACTCTGTTACTTGCTGATGGATTAAGACACGCCCTTTCATATCATTAACACTGATTCGAACAACATTGGGTAAGGACCAGCCAATATAATCTTGGGCAGGGTTCGGGTAAAGGCCGATCTCAACATCGCCTGATAAATCAGGAATACCGATCACCTTTGTTACATGAATTAAAATATCGTCTGTGTTATACGTGCTGTCTGCTAAATATTGATAATCATGACCAAAATCCGTGGCTTTTAACGTATCAAACTCCATGGTTTCTATATTTATTCGTGCGATATAGTGTGACAATAAATTATCCCCTGATTTGTACCCATTGTACCAAACATAGAGCCCTGATGAATCGCTATAAAATCCAGGTATAGCCCAACCTTGATAAAACGGAAGCATTAAACTGTCCAATACATTCCCATTGGTATCTAATTTAAGTATGCCTAAATCTCCATAATCTCCTAAAGGAGAATACATAGGCTCTAAACGCCCTCCTGCAAACAATAAACTATCTCCAAATAATTCTACTTCTAACGGACCTATCATATGATTTTCAGATTCTGGTGGAAAAACCCCTTTAATATCCAATACTTCTCCTTCTGGGTTTAATTTAAGATAATTAGCTGCAAAACCAACGCCTACACTATCAGGATACATCATTCCCCTTCCATGAAAGATATAAGTAATATTCCCACTGGGCAATTGTGCCATCTCACCTGTTTGGGTATAAAAAGGAACGGTATCGGTTAATGAGGGTATATAAGGGATGGTATCGTAATCATCTTCATTACCTATATGATGGGTTTGTAAAACTTCAGCTTCTGTATTAAATTTAATAAATCCATGTTTGGATTTTTGTGAGGGCAAGGGGTTTAAACCTGTATCTAAAAAAAACTCATCGGAATTAAACCGATCTTGTTGCATATTACCAAATTCCACACCTGCAAAACCTATATCCCCATACACGTCCATTGGGGTATGGGATAGACTAAGTCCATTAGATAAACTAGCTTTAACTAAAAACAAATCTCTATCTACATAATTGATTAAATCATCAGGGTCTTCGCTGGTAAAATAATATGCCCCATAGTAAAAATGACCAGGATCGGATTCATCTACATAAAAATGTTGAAACTGATGAGGTTTGTATTCTATAGAAGCAAATCGTCTAAACCAAGATAAATTCCCATTCACATCCAATTTTAAAGTGAAAATATGTTGGACTGGCCAACCATCTCTATATATTTCTCCGCCAATGAGGATTTCTCCATTGGGTAAGGGTACTAAATCTCTAACTACAAAATAAAAGGCTGTTGTTCCATAATTATCTACATATAAATGTCGGCTATACAAAAGTTCTAAATCGCGGCTTACTTTTGCAATAAGTTCCCTAGGTAACTCACCCTGTCCTAAATCATCTTCGGTTATGAATGCCGTTATAAAAAAACCACCATCGTAATCCACCTCTAAATCACTAAGATTACCTGGTCGTCTTAAAAGCTCAGGATATTCATATATATAGGGGTCGCCAATGTTTTGGGCTACCCCAAAACACAAACTAAAACAATATATAAAAAAAAGTATCGTATATTTCATAATAATCGCTTTAATCCACTACAAACTTACCTATGGCTTGTTTATCACTGCTATCCGTAAATAATATGGTATAGGTTCCTGATGGAAGTTCTGAAATATCTAAACGTGACTCTGTTACTTGTTGTTGGATTAAGACACGACCTTTCATGTCGTTAACACTGATTCGAACAACATCGGGTAAGGACCAGCCAATATAATCTTGGGCAGGGTTCGGGTAAAGGCCGATCTCAACATCGCCTGATAAATCAGGAATACCGATCACCTTTGTTACATGAATTAAAATATCGTCTTTGTTATACGTGCTGTCTGCTAAATATTGATAATCATGACCAAAATCCGTGGCTTTTAAAGTATCAAAGGTCATGGTTTCTATATCTATTCGTGCAATATAATGTGACAATAGATTATTCCCTGATTTGTATCCATTGTACCCTATATAAAGCCCTGATGAATCGCTATAAAAACCTTTTACTACCCATCCTTTATAAATCGGAAGCATTAAACTATCTAATACATTCCCATTGGTATCTAATTTTAATATCCCTAAATCGCCATAATCTCCTAAAGGAGAATACATAGGCTCTATACGTCCACCAGCAAACAATAAACTATCTCCAAACAATTCCAGTTCTAATGGACCTATTACATGATATTCTGATTCTGGTGGAAAGACCCCTTTAATATCCAATACCTCACCATCTGGATTTAATTTAAGATAGTGTGCTGCAAAACCATGCCCAGCACTGTCTGGATATATAATTCCCCTTCCATGTGCAAGATAAGTGATATTCCCACTGGGCAATTGTGCCATTTCTCCTGTTTGGGTATAAAATGGAATGGTATCGGTTAAAGAGGGGATATAGGGTATGGTGTCGTAATCTTCTTCTCGACCAATATGGTGAGTTTGTAAAATCTCAGCTTCTGTATTAAATTTAATAAAGCCTTGGGTTAATTTTTCTAAAGGAAAAGGATACATCGAAACATCCAAAAAGAACTCATCGGAGTTAAACCGATCTTGATGAACATTTCCTGAATGAGATCCTGCAAATCCAATATCCCCATACACACCCATTGGGGTGTAAGATACACTTAACCCATTGGATAAGTCAGCTTTCACTAAAAACAAATCTCGATCTTCATAATTGATTAAATCATCAGGATCTTCGCTGATAAAATAAAACGCCCCATAGTAAAAATAATCAGGATTGGACTCATCCACATAAAAATGATAAAATCGATGAAGTTTATATTCTATAGAAGCAAACCGTCTAAACCAAGCAAGGTTTCCATTTACATCTAATTTTAAAGTAAAAATATGTTGAATACCCCAACTGTCTCTTATTAATTCTCCTCCAATCAATATTTCTCCGTTAGATAATGGTTTTAAATCTCTAATGACAAAATAATAATCCGTCGTCCCAAAATTATCCACATATAAATGTCGGCTATACAAAAGTTCTAAATCGCGGCTTACTTTTGCAATAAGCTCCCTAGGCGTTTCCCCCTGCCCTAAATTATTTTCTGTTTTTAAAGACATTATAAAAAAACCGCCATCGTAATCCACCTCTAAATCAGTAAGATTCCCAGAATTACTTAAAAGCTCAGGATATTCATATATATAAGGATCGCCAATGTTTTGGGCTATTCCAAAACACAAACTAAAACAATATATAAAAAAAAGTATCGTATATTTCATAATAATCGCTTTAATCCACTACAAACTTACCTATGGCTTGTTTATCACTGCTATCCGTAAATAATATGGTATAGGTTCCTGATGGAAGTTCTGAAATATCTAAACGTGACTCTGTTACTTGTTGTTGGATTAAGACACGACCTTTCATGTCGTTAACACTGATTCGAACAACATCGGGTAAAGACCAGCCAATATAATCTTGGGCAGGGTTCGGGTAAAGGCCGATCTCAACATCGCCTGATAAATCAGGAATACCGATCACCTTTGTTACATGAATTAAAATATCGTCTGTGTTATACGTGCTGTCTGCTAAATATTGATAATCATGACCAAAATCCGTGGCTTTTAACGTATCAAACTCCATGGTTTCTATATTTATTCGTGCGATATAGTGTGACAATAAATTATCCCCTGATTTGTACCCATTGTACCAAACATAGAGCCCTGATGAATCGCTATAAAATCCAGGTATAGCCCAACCTTGATAAAACGGAAGCATTAAACTGTCCAATACATTCCCATTGGTATCTAATTTAAGTATGCCTAAATCTCCATAATCTCCTAAAGGAGAATACATAGGCTCTAAACGCCCTCCTGCAAACAATAAACTATCTCCATATAATTCTACTTCTAACGGACCTATCATATGATTTTCAGATTCTGGTGGAAAAACCCCTTTAATATCCAATACTTCTCCTTCTGGGTTTAATTTAAGATAATTAGCTGCAAAACCAACGCCTACACTATCAGGATACATCATTCCCCTTCCATGAAAGATATAAGTAATATTCCCACTGGGCAATTGTGCCATTTCTCCTGTTTGGGTATAAAAAGGAATGGTATCGGTTAAAGAGGGTATATAAGGGATCGTATCATAACTGAGTTCTCGACCAATATGGTGAGTTTGTAGAACTTCAGCTTCTGTATTAAATTTAATAAAACCATGGGTTAATTTTCCTAAAGGAAGAGGATACATCGCAGCATCTAAGAAAAACTCATCCGATTGAAATCGATCCTGATACATATTTCCAAATTCCGAACCAGCAAATCCAATATCTCCATACACGTCCATTGGGGTATAGGATACACTTAACCCATTGGATATATCGGCTTTCACTAAAAACAAATCTCGATCTTCATAATTTAACATATCATCAGGGTCTTCGCTGGTAAAATAAAACGCCCCATAATAAAAATAATCAGGATTGGACTCATCCACATAAAAATGGAAAAAACGGTGAAACTTATGTTCTATGGAAGCATACCGTCTAAACCAAGCTACATTCCCATTCACATCCAATTTTAAAGTAAAAATATGTTGGACTGGCCAACCATCTCTATATATTTCCCCGCCAATAAGAATTTCTCCATTGGATAAGGGTACTAAATCTCTAACTACAAAATAAAAGGCTGTCGTTCCATAATTATCCACATATAAATAACGGCTATAAAGAAGTTCTAAATCACGGCTTACTTTTGCAATAAGTTCCCTAGGTGCCTCACCCTGTCCTAAATCATTTTCGGTTAAGAATGCCGTAATAAAAAAACCGCCATCGTAATCCACTTCTAAATCAGAAAGATTACCTGGTCGTATTAAAAGCTCAGGGTATTCATATATATAGGGATCGCCAATGTTTTGGGCTATTCCAAAACACAAACTAAAACAATACAGAAAAAAGAGTATAGTATATTTCATAATAAACAAACATGTATCTTAGTAGGCATATATATGCCTACTAAGATAAGTAAATAATTAATGGGTTATTTCTACTTTGTCTTGATAAACACCTTCTGAGTGATGTATTCTTAAAATATAGGTCCCGGATGTATAAGCTGAACAATCCAGATTAATCAAGGCATCTTGAACAGAAACCTTGTTCTGATATACCGTTTTTCCTAAAACATTAATTAATTCAATCCTCAAATTTTCCGTGTTATTGTCTAACGTCCATAGTATTTTTAATTGATCGGTTACTGGGTTTGGCCATACTTTAAAACGTTCAATCGTTAAAGGTTCTGGTTTTATGATGGGCCTAGCACGCCTTACACTCACATCTGGATCAGATGTTGGTTCGGCAAACCTTTGAATATTTAGAAATTCAAGCACGTTTTGAGCCAATTGAAAGTCCGCCTTACTGCTATCGTTCCCTAATAAAGTTAAGGAATCAATTTGGCGTTCGCCCATTGTAAACCAATTCCCTCCCTGAGCCGTTAGATGGGTTGACAAACGTTTAAAATCTTTAAAATGGCTTAAAGCATCGGATGGTAAATCAATAGAATGGTTTGCTAAAAAACTTTGGGCCTTCCCATATTGCTCCGTAGCTATATACCAATCTAAAGCATGTTGATTGTCATAACTCCCTACCGTTAAATCCATAGAATCTACAAATACATCGGCGGTATCAAATACGGTTAAATTACTATCTAATAAAACTCGTTGGTAGTAATGGTTTCCGGCTATACTATACTCATGGACTTTTTGAGCCAATTGCTGGTCGAGTAAAAATCGTTGACTCACTCCTGTTCGCCCTAATATTAAATTAAGATAAGTGGCTGTAAAACGTCCGCTTTGGTTCACTTCTTCTTTAACCTGAGGTGTTAGTGGTCCGTTCCAAACCAAAATCTGTGTTAAATCCCAATCCGAAATATGAGGATAATGAATGGCTTCTACCAGAACCTCATCCGATAAATATGGACTATTGTCTATTAGGATCTGAATTAAAGCATCATTATTCACATTGGCAATATCCCATAAATCCTCTAAAATATTTTGGTTTATCCCCCCATTAAGAATAGCGTTATAATTCGTATATAAGGTATTAAAGGAAGTTTTTCCTAGGTTTCGTTCTGTTCTTAATACCATTGGAGGTTTTTGATAATACGAATTCAATAAACTTGGACAATTCCTATTTCCAGTTAGGAAACTTTGTTTACCAATTGACAATGTAATATCATTAGGATTGGTCTCAACCTCATTCGTATTCCAAATATATGTATGTAAATTTGAATAGCTAGATGCTGCTGCAATTTTAATATTCCGTTCGGTATTGGTATTGGTTTGAGAGAAGTAATTCTCCATAGGGTCATTATTTTCACCCCAAATGGTTTTGGTTAAGGTTTCTGGGTTTATGCGTATATCGTAATCATTATCGGTATATCCTCCAGATACATTGGCTCCAAAATCATTACACTCGGCGGTTAATCCAGCCCATGTGGCTAACCCCGTTAATCCTTTAAATTCTATACCTATACGGGCATTGGCAATTTTATTGTTATAAATAATATCGTCTTGCAATATATTGTTGGTATATAAATCTTTAGCACGTATTCCTGTAATATTTCCGCTTTGGGTTTTTATATGGTTTTCTTCTACCGAAAACCCTATGGTGTTGTATAAATTAATTCCAGTATAGCCATCGTAATTTATAGTATTATCAATATCGCAACGGGTAATACGTGAATAATGAGCTCGGTTTAAGCTAATGGCATGGTAATTATTTAAGAAATCGGCACGGTCTACTTCTATTGGGTACAAACTACTGGTATTGTCAATATCTATAGCAATATCATACCCTTCAAAACTTGAACGTTTATATTGGTTACATGGGTATTGATTTGGTGATGATGTACATTTAGGTAGAATTTTCAAAGATGCATCCAAAGCATAAATTGCTCTAGATTCTATTACACCATCGGTTGCCGAGGTATTAAACGGCATCTCAAATTCGCAAGCCGAAAACGTAACACCTCTTACTTCCCAAGCCGAAACTTGTACATTATGATCATAAGGTGAATTTAACACATAGTCTTGATCGGTTGTAAATTGACACTCTATGAATCGTCCGTAATTAGACCTTGGTTTATTGGTATTTGGATTAAAATTTTGATATGAAAAATAAGCAACAGATCTTCTATTATTCTTAAAGTGTGTATTAACGGCTCTTATCACCGCTCCTGAATGCCCCCAAACTATATTATAATTATTGTCCATTTTAGCCGTTGTAATGGCATTTTTGGCGTTCTCAATCGTAGCATCTTTTAAATATATTAATGCTTGATATGTTGGATGACCTCCTGGTGATTGATGCTGATTTGTGGTACCTTCAGCAAGTATACCATACCATGGTTTGTCATTACAAGCCGAGGTTATTTTTCCTCCAATTACTCTTAACTCTGCACCAGGCTCAACATGTATACGTTTATTCTCTTGCATAATTAAATCACCAGTAATAGTCAGTACAGCTCCATTTGTAATACGTAAATCGCCACCCATTTCTTTATAATAATCCCAAGTTTGGTCATTAGACACCACTAAATCCTGAGCCGTATTTTGAATTAATGGGATTTCCCACATTCCTCGTCCAAACGTAGATGCATAAAGTGTAGAGCTGCAATAATCAATCTTTAAGTCGGAAACCATTACATTTGGTAACCCATAATTATAACATCTCCATTTACCTACGTGTCCATTTTCCTGAAAATTTGGATCGTAATAATATACACCAATATCTGTTGCAGCATAATACGTATTATTGGTCCCTTTCTGAAATACAATATCATTTATTCCAAAATTCATTGGGAGTCCATAACTTTTATCTTCCCATGTTTGTCCTCCATCTGTGGTGTAGATGACCCTTGGATTATTATCTCCAGATAAAGACATAAAATCCATACCAACCATCAATGTATTTTCATCATCTGGACTTATACAAATTACTCTTGGCACCACCCAAATCCCTAAAGTCCCAGGGTTTTGAGGCGTTCCATATGGTGATATATTCGCCCATGTCCAATTCCCACTTTCGTCCTTAACACCTCTAAACAAGTTTGGTTGTCTAGCCATACCATGCCACCCACCAACATTATACCATCCAGAATATAATACATTTGGATTACTATTTGCATTTCCTATACTTATACAATTGGCACGAAACGTTTGACCACTAAGTTCTGGGTAACTTGTTATATGCGTATATGTATGATCATCTACCTTATAATTTACTAAATTGGTATGGCCGGTATAAATATTCGATTTAGTTTTATAATCAACATCTCTTGCTGTATAGTTAGCTCCACCAGCAGGTCCAATAAATTGAGCATATTCTCCATTACCTAACTGAGTTATGTCATTATCATTAACTTTATAGAATTTGGGACTATTATAATATTCTGTAGTTGTACAAACCGGATCATCCGCTAAATTAAATACCGATTGCACAAAATCTCCTCTTTGTACAGATGGATACCAAGTTGAACTTCTTTTATTGTATATAGACATTCCCATATCTTGTGTACCAGTCACTAAATACTTCGTTCTACTCTGTGTATCAAAATCATAAATTTCGGATAGATCAATACTCGGGTTTAAATGAACCCATGTTAAACCTAAATCTGTACTTTTATATAACCCACCATCAGTTCCGGCATATAAATGCCAATTATTACCTATTTTAACTTTAGATAAACTTCTAATATCATCATGGTAGTAATTTATTCCGTAACCTCCTTTTAAACCAGTTCCTACATTAAATGCTTGATATGGATCTAAGCTAATTTTAACCATCCGAACTCCACCTGTAAAGACTAAATTATCATTTATCGCAACAAATGAGTTTATACCACGAATATAAGAGTCTCCAATTATTGTCCAACTTAAGCCCTTATCTGCACTTGAATAAATATTTCCAACGGTTGTGTTCCCTACCTTCGCTATTAGTGAAAGCACCAATGTATTTGTTGCATCTTCTGCAATATCTACATTTACAGATTTTATATTTCCACAGTTTACAGGTAATGCCCAAGTTCTACTTCCAAAAGAGACTCCAGCATTAGATGAGTAATATAAAGACTTTCCTATAATATAAACGTCATTTGTATTATAAGGGTTAAAATAAATACGCCTCAGATCAGATGAACATAACAAAGAAGTCACAGGGTCTAACTCTCCTGCTAACGTTGTCGACAATGTAAATGTACCTCCTCCATCATTTGATTTGTATACTCTTGTTTTCGAAATAGCAATTACTTTTTCAGAGTCATCAGGATTACGTTTAATATCCATAATTCCATGAATATCCGATGGGGTATAAATAGAGCTTACTAAATTCCAAGATGTTCCACCATTCGTTGTTCTAAATACACCAATATTCAAATTATTCTCATAACGTTCATGACGCATAGCAATTAATATATTGTTCGTATTATTAGGATCTACAGAGATTACACCAATACCAAAATTTGGTAGATTATCATTATCGGTTAAGTTATTCCAAGTCGTTCCTCCATCTGTAGTTTTCCATAACCCACCAGAGCTTGCTCCAATAAATATTTCTTGAGGGTTTAACGGGTTAACCCAATGTGAATGCATTGCTCCAGAACCACCTGCATATGCGAAATGTGACTCGTCTGCTGGTTGAGTATTTATACGTAAGTTATTCCATTTCGTATTTTCATTATTTAGATAACCATCATTTAATTGGCACATTTCATTATTTTGCCAATTATTTAAAACACTTTGACCATAGGCTGCAAAACCAGCACCTGCTCGTTTACTCCAAAATTGAAGATTTCGCCTTTTCTTTTTAATGGATCTGAGTAGTGTTGAATCTAAAGGAAACCCATTAGAGTCTAAAAGCTCTAAGTAGGAATCACTTAATGTTTGTAAATCTGGATGTAATCCTGTAATAACAGAATCTGTTTGCGCACTTAACGATAAAGAAAACAGCAAACATAAAATTAAATTCAGTTTAAGTAATTTCATAGTTATAAATTAATAAATTTTGCTTCTAAAGTAAAATTAAAATGCGACTACTCAAAGAATAAATCACTAAAAATCAATCAAATACAATTAAAACACATTTTAGAAAATAAGAATAAACACTTATATTAAATAAATGTTTTTATTTCATATATAAATAATTTCCATCTTCTATATTTACTCTAAAGCCCCATAAAATCTATTGTCATATAGTATTATTAATAAATATAGACTTAGAATACAAACACGCATTTACCTCAATAAAAAAAAGCAAATAATACACTTAAAATAATTTACTTTTTTTTCTCATTTGACTTAAATAAAGGTCTAATGAAATTGTTTTTTAGCATCTCTGGATAGAATAAACAAACTCTAAAATCACAAAATGGATTTACTTTATATTTTATTAAGTCAATTTCGATAACTTCTATAAAAAATTGTGCTCATTATAAATAAACCTAAATGATAGAACTAGCCTCAATGGGACTACCTTTTCAATATCAAAATATCAAATCATACTATTTTGGTAACATTTTTAATACATTGAATTTCACAATGCCACTCATTAGGCAAGTTTAAAAGTGAGAAGTCAGTTCGAATGCTTTAATCCGTTAAGAGAAAAGTGTATCGAGAATATTGGTTAGAGTTCGTTTCCACCAGCCCCTCTCTAAATATTAAATCCTATATTTGTAGTCTGTTACTCTATATATAACATATTATTTTGTTTTCTGAAAAGAGAACCTGCTACCTTAAGCAGAGTTATTGCATGAATAGAATCTCTATTTATTGCCTAAAATAATATGCCCTACATTTTTTATTAAGATATATTTCTATTGATTATTGATTAATCAATAGCTCGGCTATAACTAACAATATGGCAGAGAAAACTTGTGATTAGAGTACAATGAAACATAAACCATTAGTCAGTAAAAACATTGACTATTTTTATACAAAAGCATCCGAAGAAACCCGTTTAGATAAAGGCATGGGTATTTTTGAATTTGAACGCACAAAAGCATTAATAAGTCGATATTTATCTCGTTCCCAACTCAACATTATTGATGTGGGTGGCGGAACAGGCAAATACTCAAAATGGTTAGCTCAACAAGGGCATCATGTTCATTTGGTTGAACCTATTTTAAAGCATATTTATATTGCAAAAAGTAGATCTTCTGAATTAAAACATCCATTTAAAGTACACCACGGTGAGGCTAAGGCTTTAAAATTTGCCAATCAATATGCTGATCTTATTATCTTACACGGTCCGTTATATCATCTGCAATCTAAAACGGATAGACAAAATGTTATTAAAGAAGCTAAACGTGTCCTAAAACCTGGAGGAATAATATTAGGGTTTGCTATAAATTTCACAGCTTCCACACTCGTTGGATTAATGAACGGGTTGATTCATAAACCCTCATTCTTTAATATGTGTATTGATGAGCTAACAACGGGGATTCATAATCCACCAGAGGATTTCCCTTGGCTGTTAGCCGAAGCATATTATCACACGCCTCAAAAATTAAAAGATGAATTTACAGAACAAAACCTGATTCATTTAAACACCATTGCTGTGGAAAGTATGGCTTGGTTAGATCATAAGTATTTCACCAATATGCTACACCCTAAACACAAGAATACTTTAAGTGAACTTATTAAAACAACCGAATCCGATCCATATTTACTTTCTTTTAGTCCACATATGATGATCGCCGTAAAAAAACAATAATGAAAACAGAAAAAGAACGCTTCTTTGAAGCATTTAAAGCGAACAAAGGTCAACTTAATGAGTTTGACCTTGGTGAACAGTTGGGGTTAGATCCTTCAACCGTTGAGGAGATTTTATCTCAGTTGTTGGCTGAGTATAAAATTAAGCACGAATATCATAAAGCGTGTGAATATCGGGTTTTTAAACACTCGTAAACATGAATTCATAAATAAAGCAACACGTATTATATGTGTTGCTTTAATTTAGTGTTATTTATACTAATTGCTCTTCCTAGACTCCTTCTCTAATTATAGTTTTCAACTTCAATTGTATATTAATTTGTAATAAAAAATATTGAAATCAATATCTAACCTCCTTGTTTAAAAAACCCATAACCTTTCTCAAGAAGGGAGCTTATAAATACAAATGATAATAACCTCTAAAGTGGTGACTCCTATATATTCAGAATACTTACTCCTTTTCCAAAATTAAAGTAAAGGCTCTAAAATCAGCTACAGAATTAACCACTTCCTGATAATCTTTATAATGTTTCTTATTAATTAAAATGGTGTTATACCCGTTTTTAATGACAATGCTTAATTGATTATCTTTTAATACATAACTTAAATCAAAATAAATTGAATTCTCTTTATCGAACATAAAATAGAGATGCTTTTTAAGTTCTTCTAAATTCATACAAGTATACCCCTCTGGGATCGTAAAATGAATACGACTTTCATAGAGTTTTGGAAATTCTAATACAACATCATGCTGTCGTTTTCCTTCTCCATACATTTTAGATTGAGGTTTTATTAACTGACCTAAACTCACTAAAATATCATCTTCTAATTGCTCTACAATCGATTCGGTATTCAACCAAATATCTGTATTTACAGATGTGCTCGGCTTCGTTGAAAACACAAATCCCTCATTTTCAAACTTTACAGAATCAATTTCCACAACATCTATGCCCATAAATGTGTTATTTAAGCGATTATGATCACCTTCTAAATATTCATTTATTAGCAATCTTGACTGTATAGCAAAATACCCTCTTTTCTTAGATAGGTAATGAATCTTTGCTTGAGTATTATTGGCTGCTAATTGTACATTAATAATCCTTTGTGTAGTATTGTATTTAGCCTCTAATATAGGTAAGGTTACAAATTCACACGTATCATATTTTAACGAGGCCAATGCCGTTGAATTGTTCGTCTTTATTTTCAACACATGAGATTTCCCAAATTCCGCTGGTGGCATTCCTAAACGTAATGCCATATCATTTGTAGTTAAATACTTGTCTAAATTTGGAAAATATAATATCGGATATTCTAAGTCCATTGTGTGTGGATAAGACTCATCTATAAGACCGCTATATCGACTTGTAGACATAATTAAACTCACTGGAATTTGTAATTTTTGAAAACATTTTAAATACAACTTAATTACACCTTCATAGTTGGCTAATTTATTCTTTTGAATGGCCATTAAATCCGTATATGATTTATCTAAATTGTATTCTATGGCAATATTGGATTTAATATATTCTTCAACTTTACATACTTTTTCAAACTCAGTTAATCCATCTAAATTCATGTCATAAATAAAATTATTTATGCGCATAGATTCACTCTGAAACTGTTCTAAAATATTTCCAGAAATTCGTTTCCAAGACGTCCCATCATAGTAATCTCCATATTGTTCTACTTTGTAATCTATATGTTTAATTTTTGATTGAAAAGACGAGAGCGTTTCATCATCAATCCCTTCAATATTATAATCTTCACAAACTAAATTTCCATGAATAGATTCAACAGGAGCTAATCCATTATAAGACGCTGCACTATGAATAACATTCTTTTCGAAAAGTTCAAACTTAAGCTTTTGGGTGGGATACAACGATTTAAAATATATACGTTTATAAGGCTTTATTCTAGATTTTTTAGAATATAAAAACTCAACCTCTCCACCAACTTCTAAACCTTCTACGGCAAACTTTTTAAACTGAATATTTCCTTTTATTGTTACATCAACAGGCTCGTGATTTTGCATTTCATAAACCTTATTATTTTTAGAAATTGTTCTGACTTCAAGGTTTAACAATTCCTCTCCTTTTTCTATAGGGATAGAAATTTCATTATATATTTTAACACCAAGCGCATTATTTATATGAATAATTTTATGCACGGTGTTTACTTGATACTGATTTATAGCTTCTTTACGATAATTGATATTAACAGCTCTATAATCCTCAATTATGACCAATGATTCATCTATAAAAGTTGAATCAACTTCGTGTAATTGAGGATTCTCTGATAAAGAAAATAAATCTAATATGCGCTTTTGTGCTTGAACATTTAAACATATTAATGTTCCAATAATAATTCCTATTCTATTCATTTTTAATCTTAAATTATTATTCATTACAAAAATGAGTACGCAATGATTGTTCAAAATATAGGTACAATATATGATTACATATTTGCACCTATACATTCTATATTTATAATTGTATAAATTATTCTTTATTTGAATATACCACCTTCCCTTTAATAAAGGTTTGTTCAACTTGTGTAGTAGGTATAGAATCTTCTTCACAGGTTAATATATCTCTATCCAACACTATAAAATCGGCATGTTTACCTGGTTCTAAACTTCCACGTTCTTCTTCTTGAAAACAACTATATGCCGCCCAAATAGTCATTCCTTTTAATGCTTCTTCTCTTGATAATGCATCTTTAATTTGGAATCCACCTGCAGGATAGTGTTGTAAATCTTTACGGGCTGTAGCCGAATAAAATGTATGAAACGGATTAACCTTTTCTATAGGAAAATCCGTCCCTAAAGCTATGCGCCCATTGGCATTTAATAAGGTTTTGTAAGCATAGGCTAATGGAATTCTTTCCTCTCCTAATCTATCTTTAGCCCAATACATATCGCTAGTAGCGTGTGTTGGTTGTACAGAGGGTAGTATTCCTTGTTCAAACTTTGTAATATCTTCTTGTTTTAAAACCTGTGCATGTTCAACTCTCCAACGGGCTTCTTTCGGATTTTCTAAGGTATTTAAGTAAGTATCTAACACCACAGAATTCGCAGAATCTCCAATAGCATGTGTATTCATTTGAAACCCGTATTTATGAATCTTTTGAGCAATCGTTTTAAACGTTTCTATCGGTGTTAGCATGGCTCCAAAATGATTTTCTCTATCTGAATACGCTTCATGTAAACATGCTCCTCTTGATCCTAATGCACCATCGGCATAACATTTTATACTGCGTAAAGACAACCGATCCGTTTGCTTAAATCCTGTTTTTAAAACCTCATCTAATTCTGGATCTGTAGAGCTACCCATTACATATAAATTGATCTCCATTTCCTCATTTAATCTGAAAACCTCATCCAGAACAAACTTGTTTAACCCAGCATCCACAACGGATGTTAAACCATGTTTTAAACATATTTTTTCGGCATCTTTTAATGCATTTTCAATATCGGTAATATTAGGTGTTGGAATAATAGCTTCAACAAGTTCCATAGGGTTATCAATAAACAACCCTGTTAATACACCATCTACTTGAACAATCTCTCCGCCTTCGTATTCGGTTTGAGTATTAATTCCAGCTTGATCTATGGCTGCCTTGTTGGCAATTAATGCATGTCCGTCTACACGACGAATAATAACGGGTGTGTTCGGAAATAAAGTCGATAATAAGGTATTATCTGGAAATTCATTATTCTCCCAATCGTTCTGATCCCAACCTCTACCCGTAATAAATTCTGGATTATATTTTTCTTTAAATATCACCAGTTTATCCAAAACGTCTACCCAAGATGTTGTACCAATTAAATTGACTTTACGTTGTTGTAAACCCAATCCATAAAAATGAGCATGGGCATCATATAATCCAGGGAGAATTGTTTTACCATTCGCATTAAACTCCTTTTTGTATTGGTATTTTTCTTTTAATTCCGAAAATGTACCAACCTCTACAATGCGTTCATCAGAAATTACCATGGCTTGTGCAATCTGATAATTACGATCTACCGTATAAATATTCGCATGATGTATAAATAAATCTACAGATTGCTTTTGCTTTTGGGTACACCCTATCACAAATAAAGAAAATGTAAGTACCGATAATATATATTTCATGTTGATTGGATTTATATGTAGAGTACAAAATTAATATTTAGACTTAATAATATCGTATTTGAACCAAAACATTATACTTTAACGTTCCAATTTGAAGACTCTAAAAGTATATCTCTTCAAAATTCAGGCTTAGAGAATATAAAAGCGTTGTGTCACAATAAATAAACATACACAACATAACTAACCTCAGAGGGGTGACTTGTTTTCCCATTTTATACATCAAATCGTACTGTTCTCAATACAATTTTCTGCCATTGCATTCTATAAAACCACTCGAATGGACAAGAATTGAGCGGTTGAGAATAATGAGATAAATCATAACGATAGCATCAAAGCATATTTACCCCCCTAACCCCTCTCAAGAGGGTCAATAAAACAGTAAATACTCTAATCCAAAAACAAAGTCTAAACCCCATCCCACTACTAACCTTATAATTATATAAAAAATTAACATTAAAAAAAGATGTTGTTTTGTATGTTTGTAATTCAATCATATTATTATGAAAAACCTATTTTTAATTTTATCTATTTTATTAAATATCAATTTAATCTTCGGGCAAGAAAAACTAACCCAAACGGTTAGAGGACGTGTGATTGACAGAGAATCTCAATATGGTTTACCAGGAGCTTCGGTTCTTATATTAGGAACGGACCCTGTGTTAGGAACTAGTACCAATGATGATGGTTTTTTTGAAATAGCCAAAGTACCTATTGGAAGGCATACCATTAAAATATCCTTTGTTGGTTATACCGATGTTACATTACCCAATGTATCTGTTGGGTCTGCAAAAGAAGTGGTTTTACAAGTATCTATGCAAGAAAATTTTAACACCTTAGACGAACTCGTTTTAGAAAATAAGGTGGAGAAAAAGCGTACAAAAAATAAGATGATTACAGTTTCTGGGCGTTCATTTTCTACAGAAGAATCTTCACGATTTGCTGCCAGCATAGACGATCCAGCACGTATGGCTCTTGCCTTTGCTGGTGTAAGTACCACCGATGATGTTATGAATGAAATTGTTATTCGAGGGAATTCACCATTAGGGTTATTGTGGCGTATGAATGGGATAGAAATTCCGAGTCCAAATCATTTTTCTGAGGCTGGTGCTTCTGGTGGTGGAATTAGTGCGCTAAGCATTAATATGCTTGATAATTCCGACTTTTTAACGGGGGCTTTTCCTGCCGAATATGGGAATGCATCATCAGGAGTTTTTGATGTAAAGTTAAGAAATGGAAATAATCAGAAACGAGAATACGCATTACAATTGGGACTCTTAGGGACTGATGCTTCTTTTGAAGGTCCGTTTTCTAAAAATTATAATGGATCGTATTTAATAAACTATAGATATTCAACCTTGTCTTTGTTAACCGATTTAGGAATTTTGAAAAACTTAGGTGAAGATAATATCTTTCAGGATTTAGCCTATCAGTTTCATCTTCCGACCAAATCTATGGGTACGTTTTCTGTTTTTGGACTTCATGGGTGGAGTACTTCTATCGACTCTCCAGAAGATAGTGAAATTAACGCCTCTCCTCAGTTCAATTTCTTTGATGAAAAGTTCCATTCTAACATGGCAGTTTTTGGAATTTCTAATAAATACTTTTTTAATAAGAATACATTCATAAAAAATGACATTTCTTATTCCATGCAAGATATTGGGTTTAAAAGCGATTGGGTAAGACCTTTTACATTGGAAAAAATCCTTAGCGAAGAAAATGCATTTAAAAATCAGTGGATACGATGGAATGCCACTTTAAATCATAAAGTAAATTCTAGAACAACCGTAAGAAGTGGTACTATTTTCTCTTTAATTTCTTATGATTTTAAAGGAGAAGAAATCATTGGGCAAGATTTATACAATACCTATTTAGACGAAAAAGGAAATACTCAATTCCTGCAGGTGTTTAACCAATGGAAACATCGGTTTAATAAAAAGTGGACCACTGTATTTGGAGGACACTATTCTCATTTTTTATTAAATAATAAGTTTTCACTTGAACCTAGATTAGGGGTTTCTTATACCATTAATCCGTTAAAAAAGATTAGTCTTGGTTTAGGGTTACATAGTAAATTAGCGCCATTAAGTGTATATAATGCAACCACTCTTAATGAAAATGGTATTGATACCAGAGGAAATAAAGATTTAGAAATTACAAAAACATGGCATGCCGTACTTGGGTATGATTACTCTATTAATGAGAATCTACGTCTTAAAATGGAAGTCTATTACCAATATTTATACAATGTACTTACAAGCGATATTCCGAACTCTAGTTTTTCTTCGGTGAATGCCAATTCTGCGGTTGTAACCGATTTATTATCCGATAAAGGAACGGCCCGTAATATGGGATTAGAGATAACATTCGAACGATTCTTAAACAAAAATTATTACTATTTGTTTACCGCCTCTTTATTTGATTCTAAGTATAAAATGCCCGATGGACGTGAATTTAATTCTAGATATAATGCCGGGTATATTTTCTCTTTCTTGGCTGGAAAAGAATACAATGTAGGTAAAAATAAAAAGAATGTGTTTGGGATTAATGCAAAGGTTATTTGGAACGGTGGAAATCGATATGTACCCATTAATTATGAACAATCGGTTATTGAAAATTCAACGGTGCGTAATAACCATTTAGGATTCGCAAACTCTTTACCTGATTATTACCGTTTAGATTTAACCACAAGTTATACGAAAAACAATCCGAAGACGGCTCATGTAATTTCTTTACAAGTTCAAAATGTGACCAATAGAGAAAATGTGGAGAATTATTTTTACAATGCCCCACAAATGTCTATAGACGAAACCTATCAATTTGGGTTAATTCCTGTGTTAAAGTATAGAATAGAGTTTTAAGCACTTATCAACGTAATTAAATACTGGGAAGATTACTTCTATTTTAAGAAATATTAAAAGCGTAGTTACAAACTACGCTTAGGGCGAGGTAGAGTTTTAAGTACTAATTGGAAGTACTCCCTTCATTTTTACACACCCTTAACCCCTCTCAAGAAGGGAAGTAAAAACAATAAATACAGATTCCTCTCATTTTAACGATATATATCTTACATCCATTGACAGAGTTGTGATTCAATACCAAATAAACAAGTACAATACTAACACTAAATTAGAGTTAAACTTAAATTTATTAATATCCAATCATTTCATACGGTTGGGAATATTTTTCTTTTCGTTCTAATGCATCTACCATCCATTTAGCCACATCTTTTCTTGTTATTTGTGAAGACATTTTAAAAGAGTCCACCACTTTAGGCTGCATATTCATGTCTTGATCAACTAACCCTACTGGCCTTACTGAAAGGACATCTATTCCACTTTTAACAAATTGTTTTTCCATCTCGTCGAAATCATTAAAAGCATGTTTCACATTACTTGCTTTAATCAAAAACTTCATGGTTCCACTTACCGTCTTCCAACTATTACCAACACCTGCCGCACTCATTAATACGCTTCGATTAATCCCTTCATTTTGCATTATTGGAATCATTTGTTTTGTAATAGATTCCATAAAATCTTTTGGAGAAGCCAATGCCGACCAAGGGTTAGATTGTGATACGCGCTTTATTCCTAAACACGAAATAACAACATTTTGTCCTTTAATTGATCGCTCAAGTATAGCTTTATCTAAAACACTTCCTTCAATTACATGAATACCATCTATATGTTCTACACTGGATTTAGAGCGTACAACAACAGTTATGACATATCCTCTTTCTTTAGCCATTTTAACAACCCATTGCCCTACTTTTCCTGAGGCTCCTAGTATTAATAAATTCTTGTTTCCATTTTTTTTCCACGTTGAATGCCTGTCCTCTTTATTTAAAAAGGATTAAGCATGATTAATAATTAATGTAGGTGACTTATTTACAGAGCTGTAACAATAGCATTTATTTTATGTGTAGCTTGCTGAATTTTTTCTTGATATTTAAATCCAGTTTGATCTAACTCTACAAAATGAACTGTAGTAATGCCGATAAATTTTAAAAACGTTGTGATGTAATCTTTGGTAAAATCCATTGGACTCCCTATTGGTGTTCCTCCCGAAGAAATGACCACAATAGCTGTTTTATTTTTTAGCAAGCCTAACATTTCTCCCTTATTTGTAAAGTTAAATGTTTTGCCTGGTCTTGCTATTAAGTCGAAATAGGATTTTAAACTTGCTGGGATGGTAAAGTTATACATGGGTACACCAAATACTAAGACATCACTAGCATGTAGCTCATCAATTAAAGTGTCAGATAAGGCTAACTTTTCTATTTGTTGATCTTGGAGCTCTCCCCTATAGAACATGGCTTGCACAAATTCATTGTCCAAATACGGGAGGTTATTATAAGCTGCATCTCTATCTACAACTTTTGCATATTCGTACTTTTTTAATACACTAGATACAATATACTCAACCTGATTTCGGCTAATAGAATTGACTTGACTAGCGCTTGAATTAATCTTTAGAATGTTCATAATATAAATCGTTTATTAATTATGAGGTTTTAATTCCATTCCAAAAAGACGACCATGCCATAACTAAACTATCTTCTTTTGTCATACCCATTTCTATACTTCTTAATGCTGATTCTATGATTGTAGAATAAAAGACTTCTAACCATTGAGATGATAATTCTTCTCGAATTTGGTTTTCCTCTTTTAACTGTTGAAATAGACCCATGTAAATAGAATACAACTCTTTAAGATTAGCATCCTCTGTTGCCATTTCTTTATAGCTGGTTTTCCTTAATTGACAAAACATCATATAGGTACTTCCGCTTTCAATATCGAAGTTTAAGAACTTTTTTAGACGTTCTTTTAGATTTGGCGTATCCTTAATAATTAATTTGGTCTGTACTAAATACGCTTCAATAATATAGCTAAATACTGAAACCATTAAATCTTCCTTACCCTTATAATGTCTATGTAGAGTACGCCTAGATACACCAGATTGTTTTGCAATATCATCTAAAGAGGAGGTAATATCCTTCCCCCATTCTTTTATGGCTGTTTGTAATATTTTCGTTTTTGTCTCACTCATGCGACAAAGATATATAAAAAAACACAAACTTGTCACATAAGTGTGACAAGTTTGTGTTTTTAGGGTTTTAGGCTGTATACATTTATAGGGTTGGTAGACGCCCCAAACAGAGTATAATAACACTTTTCACTAACAAAAATATTCCTGTAAACTATTTGGATGCTTTAATCTTCTTCTTTAAATCTTTTAAGGTTAGAGATTCAAAGAAATCCGTTTTCCAACGGATGTGTTTTTTATGTTCTTTTGGATATATCATATACTCAACAAAAGCCTGTTCAACCAAATTCTCTTTCGTTTCAGACGTACGAAATTTTAATAAAATTGAGCCATCATTTTCTATGGTATA
>CBDEVQ010000095.1:0-21923 GCA_965243605.1 Flavobacteriales bacterium | reverse complement strand
ATTCTCCAATAATAACCCTACAGTTTGCAAACCCCATATATACATCCGAATGATTTTTATAATACTCAAAATCATATTGATCGAGATGAAAAGTATAATTTATCTCCTTATCAGTATTTTGAGCAATTGTATCCTTATACATCCCGTAAACACGTATGTCATCTGTATACTCAACCGATTCAAAATAAAATCCAAAATATTGATTAATCATAAATATGACCTCCTTATAATTTGGAACATTACAATCATAAGAACTTGAACCAATTTGTATTTTGTTCAAAAATTCCCTGATTTTATTTTTATAGTCTTCTATTATATCATCATTTACAGAGTCAATTAAATTGTCACTGATACGCCACCTTGAATAACCATGATTTCCTCCAGCTGTTCCTTCAAACTCTGTATAAGGACATAAACCTAAAAATGGAGAAGAAATATTACGTATAAATTTTGATTCTAAATGAAAAATAACAGAATCTCTTTTATCTATACTCAAGCGATACTCTATATATTCCATATATCTCTTCTTATATTAATTTCTAACGATTATCAAAAATAACATTACTTACAAATCCTTCCAGTTATCGTGTATATACCTAATTGATATTACATTAAAGTATAGGACCTATAAATACTTTGCTCGAGCTTTAGGCGACTTTGTATCGTGGTAGGTTTCTCCGTTTATAAACCAATTGGCATCAAAACCAATAAATTCACCTGCTCTCATCAAATGTTCATTATCAGATATTAATGCCCCTAATGTTGATAGTTCATCTTCAAATTCTAATCTATAATCTTCATGTAATTTTTCTATAAGCTCCATTATTTTCAAGCATCGTAATAAGATGTATTTATTAAAGGATTTTATCTTTTTTGGTGTAGCAAAGTTAAGATGATCGTTATGTTGAAGCGCTTCCGTTAATAAAAGAATGTTTAAACTCACTTCACCAAACGTATCTTTAATGGCTCTTACATGGAAGGTGATTTTAGCACTTAAGTCTCTTACGTCTTTAAGCAAATACCCTACGGTATAAAAATTATGATCCCCCATTCTTTCTAAGATCATTTTTTCTACAGCTTCCCTACGTGGTTCTGTAGATGAAGAGTCTTCCAGTAATTTAAAGGTTAATTGCTCAACCAATAAAGGCTCTTTCGCCAATAATCGGTTTAGTAATTTATCTTTTTCATTTCCTGATAAATAAGAAATAGCTTCTTTAAATTCTTTGGTTAATTTGACTCTTGCCATGGGTGTTTATCAATAGTTGAAGCCACGAATATACTCTATATTGTCTATATAACCCTAAGTGGAGTTTGTAACAATACTTTTATCTGTGAAATCGATTGAATGCAATAGTATTGATGGAACGGATGGAAAAAATAGGTCGCCCCAATAAGGCTAGAAGTATCTTGAAGGCTCAGTAGTTAGGGACATATCGCTCCGTTAGAGCATGAAAACAAACGCCTCTTTCTCATCTAAGCGTAGTTTGCAACTGCTCTATAGTATTTAAATATTAAGAATAAATACTCAATTCGAGTATAGTTAAAACCTCATTCTAAAAAACAAACTCGATGTAAGCGATATCTAATTCTTCCTTTGTCAAAAAAATACCTTTACTTTGTTTAGAATTCTCTATAGAGAACTAAGGTACAACCTAGTTATATTATCTCTATAATAGAGATAGAAAATTAATACTAAAAGCTCCTAATAAACGTTCAAGAAATGAAATATTTTCAAATACTTCTCCTTTTTATTTTTTCAATTGATGGAATTTCACAGAACCAGACTAACCCTTTTATTGAACGGCCAATTAACGGATTAATTTACGGCAGTTCTTCTATTTTAGTCGATGATTTCAACCAAGATGGGAAACAAGATATTTTAGCCTTCCCAATAAAAAACAAAGGCTTAGGGATATATTCGAATCAGGATAGTTTAAACTTTAGTTTAGATAGACTTTGGCTCAATTTTGATATTAAAGCCTTATCCTATGCGAACATATATCCAGATTCTACCCTAGATTTTGTTGTATTAACAGACTCAAATATTAATTTAATAGAACAACTAGAGGATACTTTAGAAATTAGACATTCGTTTAATATTTCGAATGCTATTGTAGACCTTAATAAAACACATGAAGACTATCAATTTATAGGACTAGACACCTTAGGCCAATTGTCAGTATTAAATATAGATACAATCAATATTACTTTAGACAATATAAGTGGACAGCAATTAATTACAGATTATCAGATTGATAATTCCGCCAATGATACAACTCATATATTTACATATTCTGATAGTTTAAACCGCTTAACTTATTTAATTCTATACGACGATACCATTGTAACACAAACCAGTATTGATAGTCTTAATATAAATGCAACTTTTTCTATATTTTTTGATACAAATTATCATGTTGTATGCTCGTCTGCAGAAGAAGATTCTATTTTCCATTACTCCTTTACTTCCGATTCAATTGTTAAACAAACTATAACTTCTAATTTCTCAAATAGTCCAATACTTGATGCTTCATTAGAGTTAGATTCATTAAAATACCATTATTTATGGAGAGAACAGGATATTTTCATTCACAACTATTATGATTTAAGTGGATATAAAATCAATCAAATTACAGTCCTTCAAGATTCCATTTATAGAGATGAAAAAGTTTTAAATTACATCAACCAATGTCAATTCATGCATCCTGTAAATTTAGATTCAGATTCCGTAAAAGAGTATGTCTTATTTTCAGATGTATTAGATCAAATTACAATTTATAAGGATCAGCAAACACAATTCAATATTTCTAGATCTAATGTTAGTGGTAAAATTCAAACCATAATGATTGACGCCGATTTAGATGGGGATTTAGATGCAGCTTCAATGATGCAAATCCAAGATAATCCTGTTGGTGGAGATTGCGACATTGTGTATTTTGAAAATATAGGGAATTATCAATTTATTAATACAGTTGTTAGTCGAAGCTCAATGAATAATGGATTATTACGCCCTTTAACCTTAAATATTCAAAACCGTCCACATGTTTTCTTTCAATTAAATAATGTTTCAGGGTCTCATATCAATGTTATCCGTTTCTGGCTTAATGATTTAAATGAAAAACAAACTGAGCTTCTTGATTCATCTGCCAATAGCTCTTCTTTATATAGTTTTGATAGAATGTTTGTTGGCGATTTAGAAGGTGATGGAGATAAAGATATTATTTTACAATCAGGTAAAAGAGTCTACGCCTATCAAAATCAAGACTCTACCTTTGTTCGTTTAGTAAATACTTACGGCGCTGGTTTTACAAACTATCAACTCAATCAGTTTAAACTGATTGATCATGATAATAATGGTAGTGAAAATGCATTTATTGGACTTGCAGGAACTAAACTTGGTTATTTTGTAAGTGAAAGAGACACCAATTTACCACAAACAAATACACAAATACATGTCGATGATTTTGTTCCAATTAATACAACAATAGATCCAAATAGTTATGTTTATGGTAAATTAATCGATTGGAATTTTGATGGAAAGTATGACTTAACTACAGGGCAAAATCAATTTTATGACAAAAAAGCCACCGTCATTTTAAATAACGGAGACTATACATTTAACCCAAATACGGTGAAACAATATACATTTGTTAATAATGGCGATACAGTATCTCCCTTTCATAATATGTGGCGATATAATTATCCTCATGTTCATGATTTTGAGAATACGTTCAAACCCAGTATTGTTAATTATGAGAAATACAGTTACGAATACTATTCTTTAATTAATGATACAACATTTTCGGCTCTGCCATGTTTCCCATTTCACGAAGAAAATTTCGCCTATTATTATTGGATCAATATTGATGATTATGATAATGATAACGATAAGGATTTTATTGGGTTAAATGACTTTAACGGATCTTCATTTTACGAGAACATAACTTGTAATAGTAAATCTACTGTGGATATTACCGTTTGTCAACCTTATGTAAGTCCAAGTGGACTAATGACAATTTCTGAATCTGGAACATATTATGATGTTATCCAAAACCATAATGGTTGCGATTCTACTATTCAAATTAATATTTTAGCTCTATTTGATGATACATCATTTACGGTTACCGAATGTTCCAATTATCTATCACCAAGTGGATTTTCATGGACAGAAACGGGTATATATCAAGATACTTTAATCAATCAATTTGGTTGTGATTCTACTTTTAATATCAATTTAACCATACTCGATGAATATACCATACAACACGAAGCACATTGTGATTCAATGGTCTCACCTAGTCAACAATATACATGGTATAATTCTGGTTTATATTTTGATACACTTACAAACAGTAATGGTTGTAAAACATTTCATGAAATTAATCTAGAGATAGAATCCTCACAAGCAGAGTTCCAGTTATTAGATTCAATTTTTGTTTTAGATGATAAAGGAGATGATATTACACAGATCTTATGGTATGACTGTCTTAACGATTCTATAGTAGAAAAAGATAATTCAGTATTTAAACCTGAAAACGTTGGTTTATATTCTGTTATTATAGAAACATCTATGTGTAAAGACACATTACCTTGCCTTGAATTTAAACCTTTAATAGACACCGCAAATACCTTCAGTATCCTCCCAAATGGTTCTAATAACTTAATTATAGAGTTTGATGGTTTAGCGGAAGATGTAACAATAAACATCTTTAATATCAGAGGACAATTAATGGGAACCGTTAAAAACAATAATATTCTAAATGAAATTATACCAATGGATACGTATGCCTATGGTATATATATATTTACAATTCAATTTAACACCCAAAAAGTAATTAAGAAAGTACCTTGGATAAACTATAATTAATAGGTTGTTTAGAATAATCATTTACACGAAACAACACTTAAATCAAGGGGTGTATAAAAAGAACAATGGTAGTAAAAGAAAGAAACGGTTCTCGATATATTTCTGTAAAAGCAGAATCACTCGAATGGACAGATATGACCGACCCTAAATCATGGTAGTTATATAGAAATAGATCTAAAAATCACTTTGTTTCATCCCAATAATAACGATCAGGATATATACGTTCTCCAAAAATAGCGGTCCCTACCCTAACAATAGTGGCGCCCTCTTCTATGGCAATTTCTAGATCTCCGCTCATTCCCATAGAAAGTTCTTCCATGGTTACATTTGGAATTTGACTTGCCATAATTTGAGATTGAAGTGTTTTTAGAGTTTTAAAACAGGCTCTAACTGCTTTAGATTCTGAGCTTAATAACCCTATGGTCATAAGTCCTTTAATGTGAATACGATTGAGTTTAGAAACTGCTTTAACCAATGCCATGGTTTCTTCAGGTGATACACCGAACTTACTGGCTTCAAAAGATGTGTTTACTTGAATATATACATCTATATGTTTGTCTTCAAACTCAAGACGTTGTTGAAGCTTTTCGGCAATGGATAATCGATCTATAGACTCAATACAATTGGCCCATTTTATAACCTCTTTAATTTTATTGCTTTGCAAATGGCCAATAAAATGAACATCTGGATTTAGAGAAGCAACAGATGAACACTTTTGCTTGAGCTCTTGTACCTTATTTTCACCAATGAGGGACTCTCCTAATTCTAAGGCATACTTAATTCGTTCAGCTTCTACTGTTTTGGTGGCTAATAATAATCGAACTTCTTTAGGGTTTCTACTTGCTTTTTTACATGCATGTTCTATGCGTGTTTTTATTATCTTAAGGTTATGTTCTATGGATTCCATTTCTATTCTGCGGGTTTATGATCCGGGCAATCCACTTGTAATTCATCGCTTTGTAAATCTTTATTTAACAGTCCGCAATGGTGTGAATTTCCTTGTTTTGAGTAATGATAACAGGTTAAACACATACGCTGAAGTGAGATAACAGAAGTTTTGTTAAGGTGGTTAATTATACCTAATAAATTTTGAAGAAATAATCCCTTTTCATCTTCTTCTAACCGATCTACAGACTGATTTAATGCCTTTGTAAAACCAGATGTTTTATCTGCAATTTCTTTCCCCTTTCGGGTTAATTTCACCACATAACTTCTGGAATCATATGTATCAGGTATCTTTTCTAATAGTTCCTTTTTAACAAGAACTTTTACTGAATCGCTTATAGTGGCTTTCGTTAAATCAAATTCTTTGGCAAAAAAGCTCACCTTTAGCATCGCTTGGTCATGATTCAAACAAAAGATTAGGATCTGAATTTGTATAGGACTAATTTGATACTGCTTACTTTCTTCCCAAAGCAATACTCTAAATGCCTTTGAAATACGCTCTAATGCTTGAGTAATTTTTTGATTTATCTGTTGATCTGCCATAAACGTGTGTTCTTAATAATTAAGAATAAGGGCGTCTATATAATACGTCCTGTTGTCTTCTTGAATGATCAAAGTTCGTAATCCTAATTAAATTGAGCAATATTATTGGCTATTTCTTCATATTCTACATGTCCGAAGGACTGATATAATACATCATAGGATTTATTAAAAACAATAAAACTAGGTGTTCCTTGAAGTTGATTTAAGGTGAAAGTCAGTGGTGTTTTTTCTAAACGGCTTAAATAAGTAATCACTTGCCGTCTTAAATTTGCTTTTTCAAATTCAGGCCAAAGATCTAACCGTTGTAGGTTATTAAAACAAACTGCATTCAAAAAATGAAAATTTGCATTGTACAAACAAAATCTGAAAGAGGAAATGTTCTTAAAAACATTCAAAACCACTTGAGATTTATTGTCCGTGCAATTGAGTTAAACTCTGACTTGATTGTGTTTCCTGAGCTTTCAATAACCAATTACGAACCTGAATTGGCAAATGAACTAGCAACAGATGTGAAAGACAATATTTTTAATGCCTTCCAAGATTTGTCTGATAAAAATCAAATAACAATCGGAATAGGAATGCCGACTAAGGCTACTGATGGAATAAATTTTGTCTACTTACGAAAATCCTCACGGATTTTCTATTTGGTTTTTATTTGCTAAATTACGTACTAAACCACGCAACAAACCATATACAAACACGTTATGTTTAATTAGATGGAGAAAGAGATTGAAATAAGGATGTATGTACCAGAAGAATCATCAACTGGTAGTTATGAGGTTATTCAACTTTCTGAATTCACCTATAAATTAACCAACAATGCCCCATTCAATGAAACCTTAAGCTACGGAACAATCATTGAAGTTGAACCACAGGTTAAAGATGATGATGAGGAAAAGGTTTACACTCTAAAAAGTATTCTTAAAGAATCCGATTTTTCAATAAATGTAATTGGACTACCTTCTGAACTAAATGAAACAGAATTGAGAATTGTAGGGAGAATGATAACTAATGAAGGTGGTTTTTGGGAAGTTATTTTTGGCGGAATGGGATATGTAAACCTTCCTAAACATTCAAAGTTAGATGTCATAGAAGAATTGAATAAGTTGATAAAAAGTAAAAAGAATAATTCATGACTTGGAATTACCGTATAATGAAAAAAAAGAATTCTGAAGGGAGCTTTGAATATGGAATTTATGAGGTCTACTATGACGAAAACGGTAAGGTTTCAAGTTGGACTCAAGAATCATTGACTCCAGTTTACTCATCTTCTGATGATTTAGAATATGAAATGAAAGTGATGATGGAAGCTTTTAAGAAAGAAACATTGGAATACAAAGAAGAAGAAAAATAAACATAACGGCCTGTGTATAATGCATACCCTTCGGGATACGTACCATATACAGGCCGTTGTACAACATTAGATAAATGACGCAAATAGAATTCAAAAAACATATTGTAAATACGCTTTCTGAAATAAAACATTATGCGGAATTACATTCCGGAACTGAACTTCCAAATGATTTTGAATTTGAATGGTGTTTAGCCGAAAAAGCAAAAGCTGTTGGAAAAAATAATGTGATTGAATTAATAGCTGAAAAAGTATATTTGAGTGAAAATAAAATATATCCTTGCGTTGACTTAATCGTTGAGAAAGTCACCTCTGAAAATCGGATTTTAATAAGTGGAAGAATTGCTAGTTATGAGCCAAGAGAATTTGGAAAAGGTTGGAGTAATCGACCTGGACCATTTATTTACGGAATTGGAAGTGGAATATCAACTGAAAAGGTAAATTGTCATTCAAAAGAATTTAAAAATATACTTTACGAAAAAGGATTATTACACTACAAAACCGAATAAAAAACGTTGTACAACAATGTATAAAAATAATGCTTAAGTTTAATCCTAAATCAGAAGGTTAGTGCGTATTTGGTCACTCCGATTTTCCTGCGGAAAATCCTCGGACACAAAACTGCAATATTCTTATACCAACCGTTAGGCACAAGCTGAAAAACCAACGATATTGAAAAACGAATTAATAAGCATTCCAAAAGCCATTTTGGCTACTCTACTCTATTTAATTGGAATTGAACATATCGGTTCTTGGTTTCTAATAGCTGAAAAAATTGGATTTGAAAGCTATTATGAATATTATCTTTTGATTCAAGGAACTTTACAATCAATCGGAGTTTTGATTTTTATTTATTTTATACGAAATCGGACTTTTAAAAACCTGATTAAAAAAACTCATCGAAAATGGTATTTATTCGCTTTAATATTAGGAATTTCATTTGTGTTTATGCAAACACCTTTAAAATGGATTTATAACATATTATTCGGAACTGAATATCAAATTGCTTACAGATTTGATGGTTTGCCAAAATTCGAGAATATAAATATGATTTCTGCTGTTCTGATGATTCCTATTGGAGAAGAATTGTTTTTTAGAGAATATATCCAGAACAATTTACAGAAAAATACGAATACAGTTGTAGCGATTTTATCAGCTTCACTTTTGTTTGCTTCTATTCATTCACCTTATATGAATTTGATATTGGAATCATCAAAACAAGATTGGCATTTATTCTATTTGACAATATTTGGCGGAATAATATCTGGAATTTTATATTTTAAATCTAAATCAATTGGACCATCTATAATCTTTCATATGTTTTGGAATATAATGGCTTATATAGTCTGAATTGAATAAAAGTCAGTGCCTAACAACGTATATAATTTATTGCTTGATTTTCGCCTACTTACGAAAATCCTAGCGGATTTTCTATTTGGTTTTTATTTGCTAAATTACTTGCTAAACCACGAAACAAACCATATACAAACACGTTGTAAAACATTAAATGAATAATTTGAGAATCATAATACTATTTATCATTTCATCTTTGACTCATACTTGTTATGGTCAATTAGTAAGAGACCATGATGTAAACGAATCGACAGTAAAACCGTGGATTGAAGATTCTATTTCAAAATATTCAGACAGATACATTTTTCAACCAAATGATGGGAATAATTTGATAATCATTGTAGATGATACTTGTGTATCAGCCCAAATTCACTTCCCTGCGCACTGGACTGAAGGTGGTTATGCCTTAGAATCTGGAGTTGCTGACTCCTCTGAAGTTAATACGCATTCTGAATATATAAACTTGACTGGAGTAAAAATTTCAAACGGTAAATTCCACTCTGACCAATACAAAGGGGAATTTGTCACATTTGTATCTGATACAATCTATTGCGGTATAAAAGTTTATGACTCTTGGAGTATTTGGGAAGGGTACAAATATGAGATTGGTGTAAAGCGACAAGAGAATTTAATGAAAATTTATAACGGTATATATCCAGAAGCATCATTGAAAATTCTTGATAGCACCTATATTGAGTCTCTCTCTAAACATGAACTCAAAATCATGCGGAATGAAATTTACGCTCGGTATAATTATAGATTCAAAGAAGGTGGAAAACTTAAAAAATATTTCGAAGAACAGAATTGGTATACAAGCAGTGCGGCACGTTATAGCTCAGTCCAACACATGCTTACATGGATAGAATTAAAAAATATTGAATTAATAAAAAGAATAGAAAAAATAAAATAACGTTTTACAACAATGGCTATAAAGCATAGGCCTAACCAACCAAACCGTTTCTACGCTTCATAGCCTAAACGTTGTGGACAATTAAAAATGAAGATTATCAAAAACATATCAATTCTCCTTTTAGGTTTAGTATTGTTTTCTTGTGGAAATCAACAATCTGATGCATCCAAGATTGAATCCAATCCTTCTGACACAATTGGGACTGTTTTAATTGACACTTTTTATATTGATGAAAGTGAAATTAATGGCGGAACTGAATATAGAGAATACATACCTGATTCGAGCAAAATCAATTCTCCCTTTCAACTAGAATTAAATAACGCTTTAAAAATTGAATCAATTGACAACTATTATAAAGAGATTTATTATCAAGAAAAATTGATTCCAGCGGATGATACTATGATGTTATTAATAACTGACAGTCTTTTCACAACTAATCCCGAGACTGATTTATTTTACTTCATAGTATTTACTAAATCAATGAACGGTTCTGACGGATTTTATTCAGAAGCACTTGGACTATCATCATTTGATTTTGTGTCAAAAAAAACTGAATGGTTTGCGGATTACTTCAATATTGCTCCCAAATTGACTGGCAAGGATATGGATAATTGGGCAAGTTATATATTTGGAGAAATCCAAATCTCGAGAGAAAATCAAGAAGAAAAAGCAATTACAGAATTGGAAAATCAACTTCTCAATAATATTAAAGAAGCAAGAAAATAATATAGACCAGTAATTGAAAGACTAATAGAAAAAATAAAAAAAGCCCATAACACTGTATATAGCAAATAAGGCGTTCCGTGGTTTAAGAAAGTGCAGGTGCTATTTACAAACAACGCCAAATCGTTGATTTAATTCGACTAGTATCAATTTTCAAAGGTGCTCATGAACTCACGTTTGGCTTTTAGGAATGAACAAATTAAAAACAAAATACAACGCTTTGGCTCAGTGCAAACTTGAAAGCATTTCGCTTTCTCCTGCCCTACTTGCCATATACAAACCGTTGTGCGTCATTTATGAGAACCGAAATTAACAGTAATCAATGATTAAAAAATGGATTCATAATCTTCTCAAAAAAGAAGAAAGTAATGTTATCAATCTTGATATTTTTCAAGAAGCTATAATCGATTATCGTCAAGAGGGAAAAGAACTTATGTTTAAACTAGGTGAAAAAATATGGTTTAAATATTGAAATTAAAGAAGACTACGAGAAATTGATTTCTAGAAGTAATAAGAATATACCAAGAAGAGGAGAACTTTCGAAAAGATGGAATTATAGCTTTCACGGAGGGGAATGTGGATTCTACAATAAAAAACATCAAAAGCAAGTGGAAGTTGTTTTAACAAATCCGCCTGAATTTGGACATATAGATTCTTGGTTTCTTTTGTCTTATATGCAATCAGTAGATAAATACGAAAACGAAGTTGCAGAAATGAGTTGGCAGAAATTAAAGTTGGTTGTCGAAAAATTATATCTGAATGGTAAAATCAAAAAAGTAATTGAATAAGGTATATAATATATTGTTAAATGGGCTTCTAATTGGAAAAAATTGAATTAGAAAAAGCTGATGCTCCTATGGGAGTTGCATTTGGACTGATTGAATTTAACGGAATTGAATCGCCTTACGAATTCTTCAAAGAATACTGTTTGAATAAACAAATCGAACTCGCCACGGATTATCCACAAGACAAAATGATTTCTACAAAGAGTATTCCAGAGCTAAAAATCACGAGCGACAACGGAATTGAAATTAAAGGAGTTGGCAATCAAATAACAGGAATGGATAATGAAGAATATGAAATATCAATATTCGGAATTCCATATCCATTTTTACGAAAAGGAATTTCCTCACCACGTAAAAGAGTATGAAAATATGTTTAATAAAGAATAAGAAACGAACGCACAACAATGGCTAATAATTAATACGGGTTTTGGTGCTTAACCTAAAGTTTAGAATTTTTAACCAAGTCCGCCAAATCTTTTTAGATTACCCGTTAGGGAAATATGTAATAAATTTGGCTTTAATGATGAAAAGATAAAATAAAAAGTTTTGGCTAAGTGTTTAATTGGAAAGTTCACTACTTTTAATTCCCGTACTAACCATAGCCGAGACGTTGGCAACAATAAAAAAAATCGTAAATTAAAATCAATGATTAAATATTTATTCATAATAGTATTAACCTTTACTGCCTGTACAAAACGAGATAAAAAAAAGATTGAAACTAAAATCACACAATCTGAAATAATTAATACTCCTTTAAAATCCAAACAAGTTGAAATTGAAAAAATAAAACTAAATAAAGCTAATGGTAAAGCTGTATTAATTGGTGAAAATATTAAACTCTTGAACAATAATTTAAAAGTTATTTCTGATATATCAAGCTTTAATGGAAAAATTGTTGACATAAAAGCCGTATCCGATAGTTTATTCAACAATACAGGAAAAGATTTTAAAGAATTTTGTAAAGCCTTTTGGTACGTAAAGATTGAAAGTAGTCAAATACAAGGAATAGTGTCTGGAAGAAACATTTATAAAATATTAGATTCAAAAAAGACTAACACTAAAGACAATGATATAGAGCTTTTAAAAACAGAATTCTTTGGAATGGGTGTGGAATACAATGGAGATCTTATGGCGTGTCCTGTTAACCAACCAGTAATAATAAAAGATAAAAAAAATAATTACTTTGGATTAGTTAATTTAATTCAGAATCAATACTCAAAAGAAGCAAGTTGGGGAAGTCCATATCCATATTTCGAATTAAAACACGATGATGGCGGGTACGATAAAGTTGAGTCAATAACTAAAAATGAGGAAAACATTATATTGAACGTCCACAGAAGTTTTCAAGAAGGAGAAAATAATTCCGAAGTCAAACTGATTTATAAAAACAATAAGTACATAGGAGAATATATTAATTTTGGAAAAAGGAAATACGAATAATTACTGTTGCCAACAATGTATATAAAAAATAGGGCTTTTTTGCTAACTCCAAAGTTCTGTGTTTATTTACAAGTCCGCTAAATATAAAATTTGGCATTTAAACGAAAATTAAAAACAAAATATTTATATTTAGCTAAGTGTTAAACCCGAAATGTAGTGCTTATCCACTTCCCTACTTTCCATATACTAACCGTTAGCTACAATTACAGAAATGCAGATAACCATTGACCATCAAAATATTCTTGAAACCTATCCTTATCTGGAAGTTGGTTCAAGAACTATTGGTCAAAACAATTCGCCTGAAATATTACACAAAACACTTCCAATTTATTCTGCTGAATACGAGAATGTAAATACAGATATTGACTTATTAATAATAGCTTCTGATTTGCAAGGAATAGCTGAGGAAAGCGGACGAAAATATTTACTTGGAGAAAAGCTACCTTCTTTTTTAAAAACGTTAATTGAAATCGAATTACCTAAATGTAAAAAAGTAGGAGTTTTGTTATGCGGTGATTTATACACATCATTGGAGAAAAGAGGTTCAAGCGGAGATGTAAGAAAAGTTTGGGAAGAATTTCATAATCACTTTGATTGGGTTGTTGGTGTTGCAGGTAATCACGATACTTTCGGTAGTGAAACTGAAAAAGAACAATTTAAATCACAGAAAAACATTCATCTACTTCATAAAGAAAAAATAGAATTGGATGGAATAAAAATTGGTGGAATAAGTGGAATAATTGGTCGAGCAGACAAGACAAACAGAGTTGACGAATCTGACTTTTTAAATGGATTAACCAAACTCTCTAAAAAAGAGTTAGATTTTATCCTTATCCACGAAACTCCAGACTTTCCAAAAAATAATGAGATTGGAAATAGTAAAATTAGAGAACACATTGAAAAATTAAACTCAACAAGAATATGTTGTGGTCACTGTTATTGGGATAATTCATTAGCAAACTTTGACAATAAAACACAAGTTCTCAATGTAGATTCTAAAGTAATATTAATGAAAATAAAAAGTAGCTAACAATTTGTATAATGCATATGCACACTGTGGGATGCAAACGCACCATACAAGAAACGTTACCACCAATTGAATGAATAAACGACTAAAATATATTATTGGAATAGGCATAGTGTTGATTTGTTTAACCGCTTTCTCGAAACCTATTTTTGAAATATTTGCAAATACAGATACCATCGCGAATAAAATTGGATGTCGTCTGTTTGAATTCAATACAATTTCAGTCGAAACAGAATCAGATCTTGACTTAAAACAAGTTCAAATAAGAATTAATAATCGAGATGTATTCAAAGATGGTCGACAAAAAAATAAGATTGGACAAGAATACGGATATAACATTTTTCAAGTGTATTATGCTGATTTGTTAATAGCAGAAGTTGGACACTTTAGAATAAACAATTGGTATACTAATCAATACGCATTTACCATCTTAAAAGAAGGGTCTGATTTTATTGTAAAGCATCAAATAAGTGGACCTGATGCCTCTAACGACAATTTTCAAAAAAGGTATGTATATCAAGATTTGAAAAACTTGATTCGAATTGAATATTTGAATGAGCAAGATCAAGTTTATAATACAGAAAAAAAAGGTGGTAACACGGTATATAGCAAATAGGGCGTTCAGTGGTTTACCAAAGTTCAGTGCTATTTACCAACACCGCCAAATCGTTGATTTAGTTCGCCTAGTTTCAATTTTCAAAGGTGCTCATAAACTCACGTTTGGCTTTTAAAATGAATAAATTAAAAACACAACGTTTTGGCTCAGTGCAAATTTGAAAGTTTATCGATTTCTACTGCCCTACTTGCCATATAATAAACGTTGGCAATAATTTAAACAAATGTTATGGATAAGTATAAATCTGTTTTTAAAAAAGGAAATAAAAACTATATTGATGAGTTGAATAAAATTGACTGGTTCGAAAACCCTTACATCAATACTCAAGAAATAAAAAAAGAAATTATGGACTGTTCTTTCCAGCCTTATTTAGCAACACGATTAATGCAAACTGGCTATACACATGACTTTTATGGAACTGAACAAGTTGAACATATTTTTGATTGCCTAAAAAAAGTTTTCAACGACTTGGAATATGAAATTAAAGAAAACTCGATATTAATAAAAATAAGTGATTATTCAGAAAATGTGGAAATTAACTTTGAAGAGTTTGAAGCAGGAGAAGGTGATGATAGTTTTGTCTCGACTGTTATAAACCCTTTTTTAATTAAAGTAGGATTAGAATATCAATTTTATGAGATGCCACCGGATGATGAGACGGCTAGTTTAATTTTTGTTACACCTAAAAAGTATAAATCAGCTACTGCTAAAGGTTTAATTCCAGATTTTATGGGATATTATGCAGTAAACTATTAAAAAACTATTGCCAACATGGTGTATAGTTAATTGCTATTTCTTGCTAAATCAAAGGTAAGTGATCTTTTATATCGTTAGTGCTTGTATTTACAATTTAGATTATGGTAGCTTAAAGAGTTACCACTTTTAAGAGAATACTATAAATAACACAAGCCTTCCTACTGGCTTTTTGAAGGCTCAACAGGCGGAAAATATAGTGTGGCACGTGTTAGAAAAGTATTCAGAAAAGCGGTGAAAGAAGCAAAAGTTAATCCGTGGGCAACCGTACATACTTTACGACATTCTTTTGCTAATCATTGCATTATGAACAATGTAAATATGCGTCATGTTCAAAATATGCTAGGTCATTCGAATCCAAAAACTACCGAGCTTTATGCCAAGACTTTTGAAATAAACAATAAAAAAAATTAAGAGTCCAGTTGATTATTGAAAAGATATAATTAGTTTTAATGAAAAGAACAAAATAAACATTAACATATAAGCGATATAAACATGCCCTTTGGTAAAAAGGTCACTATATATAAGTGTTGTACACAATTAGAATCCAATGCACCAAAAGGATAACCCAAAAGAAGTGGCTAAAATTGTTAGTCAAAAATATTACAAGAAAGGATATACTTTGGATTTTACTGTAAAGAGTTTAGAGAATGAAATAGATAAAATTTTAGAAAATGAAATCCCTAAAGATTGGATTGAATCTGCAGAACTGGAATCTGAATTGACTGCATACATAGGAGAAACTATATGTCAAAATTTTGATTCAGAATGGAAAGGTGAATATTACTCAAAAAATAGTGGAATGAATTACTACTCTAGTCGAATAAAAAAAAATGGATTTGAATTCGGACCAAGTCATTTTATTGGGTATTATCTGAGCAACGGAAAAGAAAACGAAGGTAGTTTTAAAGAATATTTATATTCAAGAGATTATTCAGAGGGAATTTTCAAAGACTTTTTGGGTGGCGGATTAATTAATAAGATAAATATTGATAAATAACTGTGTACAACACAGGCTATACGTAATGCGGGCAAAATGGTGAAACCCAAAGGTCATTACATTTAATCCGCTCGCAATTTGTATATTTAGTTGTTGAAAATAAAACAAATAACAAAAGGCTCGTTAAAATCCGTGCGTAGTCCGAAACTAGCGCTTTCAGACATCCGCACTACGCATAGCCAGGCCGTTGTGCTTAATTAGAGTAAATGAAATACATTATCACAATCATATTAATAACTAAAGTACTATTAGCAAATGCTTTGTCATTTAGTGAAGTACCCTTAAATAGAATGATTGACGAGTCTGAATTTATTTATTCAGGACGAATTATTAATGTGACAGAAACGGATTCATCGCTCCAGAAGCAGCTACGAAATATTGTTCGATCTGACAATTATAAATTTGACGACCCAAGCTGCGGATATTGTAGCGAGACAGCGACTTTTGTAATCAGCAAATCATTAAAAGGACAGATTCAAAATGACACTATTTTAATACCTTTTCATCGCAACTTCATGTCTGCACTGCCAGGGTTTTCTAAAAATCGAGAGTACATTTTATTTCTTGATAAATTAGATGGCTTTGATTTTTTCGCCAAAACTGACCCTCGATTTGGTGCAAAAAGCTCTTATTTAAACGAATACAAAAATCTAATTACCGAATACTTATTTCTAAAATCGGATTCTGAAAAAAGAGCATGGGTAATAGACCTTTGTATAAACCCAAGGCTATCTCGAGAGGGAATGTTGAACTTCAAATTTTCAAGTTCAAATCATTTCTCTGAAAGTGAAAAGAGGATTATGACAGAAGGTCTAATTAAAATGGACTTTAATAATGACAGATACTTGAAGCTTATAAAATGCGTTGAAGATTTCGGTAAAAACGATGATTTGATTAAGAAATGCTTTGGACGCTTAAAACTAGTTAATGAGGAAAACGTTTATGAAGGACTTGACTTAATGCAGGCAATTAATGAAATGGACCCCAAACCAAAATATAAAAAGCTTATTGATGATTTTTTTGATGGGTTCGATAACAAGTTATCAGATTCCGTAAAGCTTGAATTAATTAGAGAATTCATAAGAATAAAAAACTAAGCACAACACTATGTATAGCACATAGCACCCTGCGGGATACTACGATACCATACATTTAACGTTGTAACCAATAAAAAAAACCATAGAATAGAAATGAACATATTTGAAACCGAAAGATTGAGTATTAGAAGTTTGGAAAATGTTGATAAGAAATATTTTGCTGAACTTTTTACTGACCCAAAAATTTTGGAACTTATACCTCAAGAAGCATTTACACAAGACCAAATAACAGATAGATTTAATAAAAGTCTGAATTTGAAATTGAGTGATTTAAAAGACCAAAAATGTGCTTGCGGAATATATGAAAAAGGGAAATCTGAAATGATTGGACTTGCTCTATTTCTAATTAACGAGGATGACGAAAAGGAATTAGGATACCGATTTCGAACGAATTTTTGGGGAAAGGGATACGGAACAGAAACTACGAAAGGAATGTTGGAATATTATTTTCAAGAAATGAACGTAGATAAAGTTATAGCCGATGTGAATATTGCGAATATTGGTTCGGTTAAAATTTTAAATAAATTTATGGAACCTGTGAAAGAATTTTTTAACGAAAGGGATAATTGTACAGATAGAAGATATGAACTCTTGAGAAATAACTGGCTACAACAAGGTATATAAAACATAGCTAATATAGACTTTCCGAGAGGTTCTTGTGTATTTGCAAAGTCGCCAAATTTTTTAATTTGGCTTGTGCACAATCCGAAAAGTTAGCGTCTATTTACACGCTACGTTTCAAATACAAGCCGTTATAAGCCGTAAAAGAAAACGAATGGTTGACTGATGGACCAATAGTTTTGGAAATTAATCAAAAAAGATTTGAATTTACGGCTTATCAATTGGACGAATTTAGTTTGACAATTAATTCGTTTGAATTAACTGATAAATTGGATTGGTATGGAATGGGAAACGAAATGCCTTTAATATAGAAAGAAAACGGCAAATCAGAATTGACCAAAAATTTGAATAAACCAATAATTGGAATTAATATTCTGACTTATAATTTTGTGAGTGAATTTGTACAAAGTGGAAAAAAACAAGAAACTGGAGATATGCTTACAGGAATAGAATTCGTATTGGAAAAAGAATCGGAATTTGATATTGAAAATTTCTTTTCGATTTTTAACAATCTTGACAAAAATGGAATTGATAAGACTGAAATAAATCACGAAAATCAAATAAAACGAATAAAAATAACTGGTTACAACATCGTATAAAATTAATTGCTAGTGCAAGCCTACTTGAGAAAATTCCTGCGGAATTTTCTCGGGCTAGGGAAAGTTTACTAAATTAGTTGCTTAACCACGTAACTAATCATATACAAGACCGTTGAGCTTTATGAAGAGACTGAAATAATGAATTTAAAATTAATAATATACTCATTGATATTGATACCGTTTACTTTATTAGGTCAAGACGAAATAAAACACCAAATCGATAGTCTACAATACGTTAAGGATATGCCTTATATATGTAGAGGTAACGTTGAGAATAATGAGCTTTCTGTTGGGTGTGGGAATAAAATTTTTTGGGATGTTGTAAAGCAAAAGGAAAAGGCCATTCCATCTCTTTTGGAAAAACTTAGTGACTCCACTATGACTGAGGCGAATGCTCCAAATTTTGGATACTTTCATACAGTTGCTGATATTGCTTATGTAGCGCTTAGAGAAATAATACATGGTATTCCGACATTTGAATTGTTGGGCGTTGAATTTGACCAAGAAGGTTGTGGTTATTGCGCCTATTGGCAACATTTAAATAAGGATTACCAGAACAGAAAAAACTTTAAGATAGCTATTCAAAGTTGGTACAACTCGAATAAGGATAACTTGATTTGGATTGAGAGTAGTTCTTTTTCAAGTTGCGACTGTAGTGGAACTCACCCAAACCGTGGACATTATAAATTAAAATAATGTAAATACGAAAGCACAACACATTATATAGCAAATAGGACATACGGTGATTTACGAAAACTCCGTGCTATTTACAAACACAGCCAAATTTTTAATTTGGCATTAAAACGAAAAATAAAAGCAAAATATTTATATTTAGCGAAGTATTAATCCCGAAATATAATGCTTATCTCCTGCCTTACATTTCTTATACTAACCGTTAGCTGTAATCTGACCAAAAAATCGCAAATGAGAATATTTGACTTCTTCAAAAAAAATAAAGAAGAACCTGATAATAGAAACGCAGAAGTCCTAATTTTAGAGAAACCGGATTTTTCAAAAGTTGACATTGAAAAGTTGGAGAATTATTACGATTGGACTTTAAAATACGGAGAGCGGAAGTTGAACATAGACTTGAACTTTGAAACCGAGTCTATAAATCAATCTGAATTGAATCAATTTATGGAGTTCGTGAAAAAAATACCTGAATTTGACAACCAAAATCGGAATTACATAAATTCAGACTTTGGTCAAGACATGGGTATGACATCGGACTATCTGAACTTCTACCTTGACGAACTTGATGAAAGTGAATTAGGTGGAATAATTGACTTGAAAAATCGAAAAAAGTCTAGGGCTTGTCTTTTAATGGAAGAGCTGAACTTAATAAGAATTGGAATTTATCCACAAGCTTCCTATTTCGCAACATTTGACTATTCGATTGACATTGACGGAGAACCTTGTAATCAGCTTTTAGTTTTGAATATTAATATAGATGGAACTTTAGACTATATAACTTGGGAAAGTTGAAAAAAGACTTCAGCTAACAGGGTGCATAGCCAATAGGGCATTTAGAGATAAATTGAAAGCCCTGTTCTTTAAGCAGGCAACGCCACAACAAAGTTTTGACGTTTGATGAAATATAAATTATAAGTAAAAACGTTTGTTTTGGATTAATGGTAAATCGAAAGTAAAGTGCTTCGCATCTGCCCTACTCTCCATACACAGACTGTTAGCGATAATAAAATGAGACACAACAAATACATACTGACATTGATTTTAGTTCTGACTTTTGGAACTGTTCAAGCACATGAAGATTTTTGGGTGACTAAAGATTTTGGGAACATCAAAGTGAGAATTAAAACTGGATTTGATTATGAAGAAATTAATAAGGTTTTCATTTTTGGTCAATTAGCTGAGAAGCTTTCCTCTGAATTTGATTACACAGACCCTATATTCCTTGATTTTAATCATCACTATACAGGTGATTGCAAACCAGACTACTTTGTTTCATTTGATAAGGGAGCAATAGAATATACTTGGGGAGGTGCTGATAAGTCAAAACCATTTTTATCCAGAAAATCAATTGTGGTTCGGCAAGTTGCAAGACAATTCGAAGCTAAAACAACATTGAATCTAATAGAATACGCCATTAAAAATCTATCTAAAGTTAAAGCCGACCAAAAATATATTGTATACAATGAAAACTATTGTCAGTGGAGAATCCATACTTTGGATACGTTGAAAATCAAAGAAATATCACAGAACCCATCAAGTAACCAAGTAGATTCTGTTATGTCAAATAAAATTGAGAGACCTGAAAAGGATTTTAAATATGGCATTTCTTATTATTGGAAAAATGGACGATATACTCTGTTCATAAGAGATTATAATAAAGTAGATGTGGATATTGCAGCACTTGACAATATTTACGACTTTAAAAAATTTGGCAGTTATTCAGCTATAATTTTTGACACAGATAGTAGCTTCTACCATGCAAGCCCATATGAACAGAATAAAATTTCGAGCAGAAATGTAATTGATAATACATACGATTATTACAGACCATTTAAAGTGGAAAGTATAGGTAGAAATAAACTATCAATATACTTTTCATACTATTCAAAAGAGCCAGGATTACTACCAAAAGACAGAACTTTGATTTATTTAGCCGATAAGGATAAACTAATTCAGGATTTAGACAAATTAATCGAAAAAGAATAAATACGACCACCAACAAGGTCTAGAGTGCATAACCTTTGGAATACGCACCATACACAAACCGTTAAGCAACATAGAGAAATAAAATGGGATTAGACATATCACATATTAAAGCAACATCAAATAGACCTATAACAACCGATCCTTTCGAACTAGGTGGGATGACTGAAGAGACCTTTAATGGTTTTGATGTGCCATTTACTCATTTTGAAAAATATATACAGAAAATTGACTGTGCCAATATCCTAAAAACATCCATTTTGGTAAAAAATGAAAATGATTTAGAAGATGTAAAAGAATGGTTTAAGGATAGTGACAATGAAATTCTGTTTGACAAAAACAAAGCTCCGTTAGATAAGACCATTAGAGAGTACGAATTAAAAAACAAATTAAATATGCTTCATAAGCATATTGATAAGAGCCCTTTAAAATGGGATATACTTTATCATTATGAATTAATTAAGAAAATAGGGTTTTACGAAGTTGAAGAAGGATATCAAAGAAAAGGAATGAACTCTGATTTCGGATACTTTTACCAAGATAATAAATTTGAATTTGTACTAAAAGAAGATTTTGAAAGAGCATATAAATGCATCGATTACAATTGGGAATCTGAT
>CBDEVQ010000094.1:0-9866 GCA_965243605.1 Flavobacteriales bacterium | reverse complement strand
ATCTTGAATATTTAGATTGGTTAAAGCAAGTTTTTCCTCCAAGTGATGATAATTACAGAAAAATATACGAAGGTGCATTACCAGATACGCTTGTTTGGAGAAACCGTTTAGGGTTTAACGAAACAATGACAGAAAACTACTTACGCCACCCAGCCTATGCAAATTACCCAGTAGTTGGTGTGAGTTGGATACAGGCAGTAGAATTTAGCAACTGGAGAACAGACCGCGTTAACGAGCTTATCTTAGAAGAAGAAGGTTTTACAGCAAGAGGAGCTAGATATGATGTAGATTCTGGATCTACTTTTAGCACAGACACTTACTTAAATAGCCCAACTTTAACGTATGGAGGTAAAGACTCTATTACAAGAGGTGGTAAAAGATCAGAGTCTCTCCTTAAAAGAAATGAAGATTCTACAAATTTATATGTACAGCGTAAAGACGGACTATTATTACCATCTTACAGACTTCCAACAGAGGCTGAATGGGAATATGCTGCTTTAGGCCTAGTAGGACTTAGAAACTACAACGTATATAGAGGTAGAAAGAAATATCCATGGGAAGGACAATACACACGTTCTGGAAACAGAAGAAGTCGTGGTGACCAATTAGCAAACTTTAAGCAAGGTGATGGTGACTATGGTGGTATTGCCGGATGGAGTGATGATGGTGCAGATATTACTGCCGAAGTAAAATCATATGAAGCTAATGACTATGGTTTATACGATATGGCTGGTAATGTAGCTGAATGGGTTGCAGATGTTTACAGACCAATTGTTGATGATGAATTTAATGACTTTAACTACTATCGTGGTAACGTCTATACAAAAGATGCAATTGGAGAAGATGGTAAGGTAAAAGTTGTAACAGCAGACTCTATTGTTTATGATACTTTAGCAAATGGTAAGATTATCGCAAGAAACTTACCAGGAGAAATTTTACAAGTACCTGTTGACGAAAATGAAACATACCTAAGAACTCAGTTCTCTAAGAGTGATAATAGAGATTATCGTGATGGAGACAAGCGTTCTACTAGATACTACCAATCTTTTGGAGGAGATGCCTTTGGTGAGGAAGAAACCGAAGATGATTCTAAAAGAATGTATAACTCTCCAAAACATAGAGTAGCTGCAGATAGTACTGGAGGTCTTGATAGACAATTTGATCAATCTAGAAATAGAACTACACTTATTGATAACGAAGTAAGAGTATACAAAGGTGGTTCATGGAGAGATAGAGACTACTGGTTAGATCCAGCACAAAGAAGATATTTCCCTCAAGATATGGCTACAGATTACATTGGATTTAGATGTGCAATGTCACGTGTTGGTAGTAAATCTAAAAAAGGAAAACGTCCAAGAAATTAATCTTGGAAACGCAAATAAGATATTTTATAAAGCCCTGAAAATTCAGGGCTTTTTTTGTAGCTTTATTTTATGAAAATAACATCTATTTACTCAAAATTTATACAAGGAGCACCAATATGCACAGATACTAGAAAAGTTACAAAAGGATGTATTTTCTTTGCTTTAAAAGGTGATAATTTTAATGGAAATTCATTTGCCGAAGAAGCAATTAATAATGGAGCGCTACTTTCAGTTATAGACGATGAATCCTTTTATACATTAAAAAATTCTATGATTTTAGTACAAGATGTACTTAAAACATTACAGTCTTTAGCTACGCATCACCGCAAACAACTTAATATCCCTATTATAAGTCTTACTGGTAGTAATGGAAAAACTACTACTAAAGAACTTATAAATTCAGTATTATCAAAAAAATATAACACTATAGCGACACAAGGTAATTTAAACAACCATATTGGTGTGCCATTAACATTGCTCTCTATGAGCTCAGATACTGAGATAGGTATTGTAGAAATGGGCGCAAATCACCTTAAAGAAATAGAACTACTTAGTAAGATTAGTCTGCCAGATTATGGATATATAACCAACTTCGGAAAAGCACATATAGAAGGATTTGGGAGTCTTGAAGGAGTTGTGAAAGGAAAAACTGAATTATATAAATACTTAAAAGAAGAAAATAAAAAAGCTTTTATAAATAGTAATGATGAGCGCCAAGTCATAGAGAGTACTAATTTGGATAAGGTTACATTTGGTTCAGGTAATAGCGACTATACTATCGAACTCCTAGACGCTTCAAATGTTGTGAAAGTTAAATATAACAACGTAGATATTACAAGTAACCTTATCGGGCTTTATAATTTTAATAATATAGCTGCTGCAATAGCTATAGGAGCTTTTTTTAAAGTTTCAGAAAACAAAATTAAAGAAGCTATTGAAGATTATATTCCAACCAATAATAGATCACAGCGTATTGAGAAAAAGGGGCATAATATAATTCTAGACGCCTATAATGCAAATCCTACAAGCATGATGGCCGCTATTAAAAACTTTGAACAATCTGAAGGAATTAATAAGGTTTTATTTTTAGGGGATATGTTTGAACTAGGAGATACTGCTGAAGAAGAGCACCAAATTGTTACAGATTATCTCTCTAAAAATAAAATAGGAAATACATACCTTATTGGGACCAACTTCTTTAAAACTAGTACAGAAGCAGCACACGTAAATTTATTTAAAACCTTTGAAGACTTAAAGGAATATATAGCTAAGCTTCAATTAAAAAAATGTACTATACTTATTAAAGCTTCAAGAGGTATGGCTTTAGAAAGAATTGTTGAATTATTATAAAAATAAAGCCCCAGTAGATAAATCTACTGGGGCTCATATTTGTTTTCAATATTTTATCTATTCAACAATCATTCTTTTAGTATCTACTCGCTTTCCATCAACAAATAAGGTATAAAAATACACACCTGCTTGCATTCTATTCTTGTTAACGGTGATACTCCCCTCCCCTAATCTTAAATTAGACCTATTATCCAGAATTCTACCAGAAGTTGCGCTAATAACAATGTTTGCGTTTGAATAGCTCAACGGCACAAAGTATTTAATCAAAGTAGTATTATCAAATGGATTTGGTAAATTTTGATATAAAAAGGCTTTATCTGGTTGTACTGTATAATCTGCAACACCTAAAGTACCATCGCAAGCACATTGTTCAATAGCATCTAATCTTTCTAATACACTAACCAATTGGTCTTGTAAATCTTGGATTTGTGCTTCGGCAGCAGCTAAGTCTGCTTCAAGAGGGTCTATTAAAGGTGTGAGGTTTACTTGTACAGTATTTCCTCCGGCAATTGAAATTCCAAGAATATTACTCCCTAAAATAAAATTTGCTAGTGTTTGGTTATCTGTATTATCAAGGTATGCTGTTAAATCTACACTTCCTCCATCTTCAAGGTTTAATGAGTTTCCTAGTAATGAAAGTTGTTGGTCATCTGAACCAGAATTATTTAATGGTGATAAATCAACCGTTTCTGATGCACCACCTTCAATACCTATAGTTAGTGTATTTCCAGTAAGTCCGGAACCAGAAATATTTTGATTATCTGTATTATCTAAATATCCAGACAAGTTTACTGTACTAGCAGGTGTATTATCATTTTCAAGAGATAAAGTTAAATCATTTCCATTAAGTAAGAATGCATCTATTGTTTGGTCGTCTGTTCCAGAATCATCCAATGAAGATAAATCAACAGTTTCTGAAGTTCCACCTTCAATACCTATGGTAAGTGTAGTTCCAGAAAGTCCAGATCCAGAAATATTTTGATCATCTGTATTATCAAGGTATCCAGACAAATCAACACTTCCACCATCTTCCAAGTCTAATGAATTAGTGTTTAAAGATAATTGTTGGTCATCTGTATTATCCAAGAGACTTGATAAATCTACTGTCTGCGTAGCAACTCCATCATCTTCTAATGACAACTCTAATTCATTGCTACCATTTAACTGAAAAACATCTGCTCCTTGGTCATCTGTATTATCCAAGAAACCTGATAAATCTACTGTCTGTGTAGCAACACCATCATCTTCTAATGACAACTCTAACTCATTGCTACCATTTAACTGAAAAATATCTGCTCCTTGGTCATCTGTATTATCCAAGAAACTTGATAAATCTACGGTTTGTGTAGCAACACCATCGTTATCTAAAGATAGTTCTAGCTCATTACTACCGTTTAACTGAAATACGTCTACGCCTTGATCGTCTGTATCTGCCACCACCAGATTGCCATTGTGTTCCATCCCAAGAATATAGCTGGTTGTCATCTGTATCGTATACAAGAATTCCTTTCTCTGAAGCAGTTAAACTTGCTTCAAAAGTAGTTCGCTGAGCATTTGTCATTCTATTAAGCAAAAGCCCTTCAGTATTAGATTTTAAATCTATTGAGGCGTTAGCATTAACTGCATTACCAGAACCACCTACACCAATAGCATTACCTCTTATAACAAGTGCATCATTAGAGGCGCCAGGGATAATTTTAAAAGGTAGCACACTACCATTAGTAACGTCTCTAACAAAAAAATTAGTTTCGTTTCCAGCAACATCCCAACTTTGAGGTGTAAAGCCAGAAGTCCCATTTTGTTCTAAACGTAATGTTGGTGTATCGCCGTCTGCAACATGTAGCTCTACAACTGCATCATTATTATTTGCTAAACCTATTCCTACATCACCTTGAGCGTCAATTTTAAAAGCATTATTGGGCGCACCAGCATTAATTCTAAAAGGGCGAACATTACCAGTAGCATCGTCTATCCCAAAATAGGCGTCTCCACCATTAGTAGAATCATTTATAGTTATTCTCCAGTCGTTAGATGGAAAAGATGCTGAATTACTTGTATCATCAAAGTGAATACGTAAATTATTTTCTTTTAGCCTAAAGGTGTCAAAACCATAATTTTCAGAATCTATACAATCAACCCCAACACATAAAGATCCTTGAATTTCCGAATTAACTGTAGATATAATGGTACGTGAGGACATATCCATATCTATAACTTCTTGATAGGAGTTACTTTGTTGTATTTGTGTGAAAACGTTTTGGGCACTTGTATTGAACACAAAAGACAATAACCCCAAAAGGGTGAGTAGTGTAATTTTTTTCATGATTGGTTAGTTTAATTAGTTCTATAAAGCTACATAATTATTTTGGAATAGTGATTATGTTAATTGACTTCTAGTTTAAATAGACTGTAAAACCGATTAAAACCCTAAAACCCTATTTATAAACTACAACAGCCTGTTAATTAATACTAATATTTATATCATATATATTTTAGGTATTTTAGCAATATGTATCAAAAACTAATTTCTTTTAAATTAAATACAGTTTCCCTTTTTTGTATCTGCATTTGTATTTTTAATGCTAAAGCACAAGAAAACAAGGCAGTAACATCGATTATTCAAGAAATATACAATTTAGAAAAAGACAAAGACCCTAAATGTTATGCTACAGCAAATAGGCTAGAAGATTTTATGTACGGTATTCCTCTTACTGATGAGGCTAGAAATGCAAAAATAGATATCCAAAAAGAGCTTATTTTTTATTTAAAAAATGAGGCTTCCAAAATTGCCAGAAAAGAAGGAAATAGCTCTATTAAAGCTTCACAACTAACAGAGGTTTTAAACAAAATAGCTTCATTTTCAATAGACTCATATGGAAATTACAACTATCATTTAACTACAGGAAATGTAAGAATCACTAAAAAGGATTTTGCACAATACAGCTCTGTATCTTATGGCTTTCGTTCACTATTATCTGTTGAGCAAGATTTGCTTTATATTCCTGAAAATAACCTCTTAGACTTTAATAAAGACGCTCTTAAAAAAGCTAATGAGTTTACAAACCTTCTTACGCTGGTTGTTTTAAAGGTTTCTGACCTAAAAGCCAGAAAAACAAATCAATCAAAAATCACAAAAGACCTACTAAGAGATAGCTGGGTACTTATATTATCTGAGTCGGAAAATATTGAAACTATTAAAAACAAAAAGTATGTTTTAGAACCTAAAAAAGCGCTAATAGTTTCAGAAAAAAACAAAGTGCTTAAAGATATTATAAACCAAAAAATAGCTTCATACAAAAAGTACAATAAACTTACTGAAAGTGTATTTCTTAGGAATCTACAGGTGTATTTTGCAAGGCAAAAATGGCCTACAGACCATACAGTATCTAATGAACTAAGAAGTTACTACCTTGAGTCTTTAATAAGCTTTACTTCAACATTAATTGAAGAATCTAATAAAGAAGCAAAAAAAAGAAACCAATTAATTATTAGAAATCCTGATGTAGAAAAAAGTCTAGATAAACTTTTACCTGCCACTACAAATAATTTTGAAGATGTAACTTTTTTTCCAAATAACGCTTCAAAAAAAATAACAATAGAATCTTATGATCTAGATGCCTTTAGAGATAGTGGTTTTCATTGGCGTATTTTAGGATACTCATTAGACGACTTATCAAAAAAGAGCATTAATAGTATAGACCCAAACGCAGCCGAACTACTTGTAGAAGGTATAGCCCAGATGGGAGTCTTAGTTTTACGTTTAGCTGGGAAAAATTCACATCATTTAGAAAAAAGCAAATTAGATAAAGAAGATATAACTGCAGGGTTTAAAGAAATACAAAGCCTTATTGATAGTTATGGAAGCTTTTCAGCAAAAACCTCAACTACAGAAATATCTTCAGCAATTTCATTAAAAACAACAAAAAACTCATTTAGAGATATTACTAAAAATACAAATGTCCTTTTTGAGCATAAGTCATCAGACTGGCTAAACAGGCACATAAGAAGTTATACTATAGCTACAAAAGAAGGGAAAATAAAATTAGCTATTCCTCCAGCATTTGGAGGGTCTGGAGTAGCTTGTGAAGATATAAACAACGACGGCATAATTGATATTTTATTATTAAGTGGATTTGGCAACAAATTATTCTATGGAAGTAAAAAACGAAGTTTTACCCTTAGTCCTAATAATGAAATACTAAACATTTGGAATGATACTTTACAATCTTACGGCGAACCTAGACAACCTATCATAGCAGACTTTAATAATGATGGTCTTCAAGATATATTTATAAGCTACGTAAACGATTCTCATAAAATACTTCAAAATATTGATGGGGATAATTTCAAGGATGTTACTATTCAAGCAAATCTTGGTGGTAAAGGATATGTGGGAGGGCCTGCTACTGCTTTTGATTATAATAACGATGGGCTTTTAGATATATACATAGGATATTTCGGAAACTATATTAAAGGAGATTTACCCAATTTAAGTAGGGACAGTCAAAATGGTTCTATTAATAGACTTTTTAAAAACAAAGGTGATTTTATCTTTGAAGAAGTACAACTCTCGGGAACTATTGCAACAAATTCTGGCTGGACACAAGCGTTAGGACATTCAGATATTAATCAAGATGGATTACAAGATATAATTGTTGGCAACGACTTTGGTGTAAATAAATATTATCTAAATTCTAAGGAAGGTGTTTTTAAAGAAGTTTCAAGCGAATTAGGAACAGATAAACCATCCTACACAATGAATGTTGGTATTGCAGACCTTAATAAAGATTTATACCCAGATTTTTATATCTCTAACATTGTGGTAATGCAAAAAGACGAAAAATATGTGAGCCCAAATGCAGAAACTACTATGAAATTTGACCCTAAGAAAATGGCAAACATAAGGACTGTTGAGGCAAACGATTTATTTATTTCTAATGCCGAGAATGATTTACTTAAAAACTACGAACTTTCTACCAATATAGGTGATGGATACTCTGCTACTGGTTGGTCTTGGGATGCAGATTTTTTTGATTTTGATAATGATGGAGATGAAGACCTATATTGCTTAAATGGAATGAATGATTTTAGTGTTTATTCTACTGAAAATCCATTCTATTTTGAGAGAAGCACAGCATCAAATGCTATTATATATGCAGAGAGTAATCGTGAAAAAAATGTATTCTTTGTAAATGAAAACGGGAAATTATTAAATAAAGCAAAAGAATATAATCTAGATTTAAATAGTAATGCTAGAAGCGCTAGTTATTTTGATTTTGATAGTGATGGAGACTTAGATATTTTAATAAATAACTATCACGAAAAAGCGGTTTTTCTTGAAAACATAAATAAATCCAACAATAACTGGATTAAAATAAAATTAATTGGAGATCCAAGACAAAAAATAAACAGAGATGCCATTGGAAGCTCCATAATACTCAATAGTGACACTCACAAAAATTTATGGAGGGAAATACATAGCACAACTGGATATCTATCTGTCCATCCTAAAGAACAACATTTTGGTTTAGGGCAAGACCAGAAAACAGATGCTACTATTAAATGGAGTAACGGAGAAGTAGTTACCATAAAAAACTTAAAAAGCAACGCTTCTTATACTATTATTTACCCAAATACAATTAAAGAAAGGTAACCCATAAACAAAAAAAGACCTCCATAATGGAAGTCTTTTTGTGGGCGCGAAGGGATTCGAACCCCTGACCCCTTGGGTGTAAACCAATTTAATAACAATTATAAGTATTTAATTATTAGACATTTAATAAAATTCATAATACCTAATGTACATATTAAGTACATTTAAACAATATTTTAGGCTTAAGTTTAAAAAAATACAAGGGTTTATTACTTTTAACTTATGAAATACACCACCTACTTCAGAGAGCAATTCAAAAATCAAGGTATTCCAGACTTAGATAATAGACAGGCTGTAAACCTTATTGAGATTATACAAGCAGAAAGCTATCTTACAGGACTTTTAGAGAACGATAATGTCATAAAAGGATATGATATAAAGATTTATACTGCTAGAAAGCAACTAAAGGATTTAACCAAGTCTAGAACACCGGAACAGATTGTTTCTAGATGGAGAAAAGAAAGCTCTTAACTTCCAAAAAATAACATACTTAATATTCCTAATAAAGCTCCTCCGCCTAACCAAGTCCATTTTTTAGCTTTCTGGGTTTTTAATTCTGCTTCAAATACCTTTTGCTGTAGTGTAGTTTTTTCTCTAAAGAGTGTTATCTCGTTTTTTTGCTCTTTGTTTAATTCCTTTAAAGCAGGCACAATGACATCTCTATAATTGGCAGTTAACTGCTCTCTTTTTGCTATTTCAGCATATAAGCTATCTACCAAAATAGATTGCTCTAAAAAACAAACCTCTATAACCAGCACCTTGTTTTAATTGGTTTCCAATTGCAATGGTTGCTTTTTTATCAAGGGAAACTAAGCTTTTGGTAGTATCTATTTGCACTATCTGAGATACGCCTTGCATTGTTGCGAAAAGAAGTATCAATACTATTGCGTAATGCACGTTCTTTTTTACGCAATTCTGAATATAGGTAACTGTTTTCATTGCTTAATTTATTTATAGCAGCTTCTAACTGCATTGCTCTAGTTTCGTTTTCTTTAATAGTAGATTGTAACTCTTTTTGTTTGTTTTGGCTATCTAAGATTAAGCTGTCTTTTTTTTGGACAATATCTGTCCAAACTTTTTTTGTCCAAAAGTGACCTCCAGTAAAAGCACCTCCTATAAATAATAACAGGACTATTCCTATTACTATGTAGAGCCATATAGGACGTTTTTTGTTTTCCATAATCAAGCCGTTAAATTTAAAGTTGTTTCTTTTCGATTTACTTTCCATTCAAATACAAAGGGGTTGTGTACTTTATTTCCTGTTTTCTTATAGTTAAAGAACTCAAAGAAACTTTTACCTTTTTTAAAGTTAGTTTGCACCCATTCTGAACTAGGACTAAAAGCACCATAATTATAATAGTTGAACTTGTCACTGGTGGTTTCGTCAAATATCTTTTTGTGGCTATCTCCTTTACTAAACTCTATTAAGTAATTATGTAGATTATGGTGGTTAATGTAGTTCTCTATTTTCTCAATTTGCTTAGAAAGTAATACAAAAA
>CBDEVQ010000093.1:0-57913 GCA_965243605.1 Flavobacteriales bacterium | reverse complement strand
CAACAAGCTAGAGAAATTATTCAAACGGTTCGTGAAATTAATGAAGATCTAAATACGAATGTTGCCATTTTAGCCGATTTACAAGGACCTAAAATACGCTTAAACGAAGTTGAAGAAGGTACTGTTATTAAAAAAGGAGATCGCGTCCTTATACAAACAGAAAAATAATAGGTAATAAATCGACATTAAGTATTAGTTATAAAGATTTTGCTAAAGATGTTAAAAAGGGAGATAGAATACTTATTGATGATGGTAAGCTTGCTTTAGAAGTTGTTAAATCTAACGGAATTGATGAAGTTAAGACCAAAGTTATTCATGGTGGTGTCGTAAAATCACGTAAGGGAGTCAACCTTCCAAATACGAATCTATCAACTCCAAGTTTAACGCGTAAAGATTTAAAAGATTTATTTGTTGCATTGCAAGAAGACATTGAGTGGATAGGACTATCTTTTGTTCGCCATTCAGATGATATTAGATCTTTACAAAGTATTATTAGAAGTAGAGATTCGAGTGCAAGAGTTATTGCAAAAATTGAGAAACCAGAAGCCATTAGTGATCTCGAAAATATTGTTAAGATTACAGGCGGAGTAATGATTGCCAGAGGTGATTTAGGTGTGGAAGTTCCAATGGAACAAGTTCCAGCTCTACAAAAGAAGATAATACGTATGGGTATGCGATATTCTACACCTGTTATTGTAGCAACTCAAATGATGGAAAGTATGATTGAAAATGCTTCTCCAACTCGTGCCGAAGTTACAGATGTTGCAAGTGCAGTTTATGATGGTACAGATGCTGTTATGCTTTCTGGTGAAACTTCTGTTGGAAGATTCCCATTGGAAGTTATTAAAACAATGGTAAAAATTATTAACGAAGTCGAAAATAGTGGAGAAATTACAAAGCATGAATTTCCTCCAGTAGAAAACAACGATCGTTTTATTTCGAACTCTATCTGTTACCAAGCATGTAAATTAGCAGATCAAGTAGAAGCTAAAGCTATTGTATGTATGACACATTCTGGATTTAACGCTTTTAAAATCTCAAGCCACAGACCTGTATCTGAGATAGCCGTATTTACACATAATAAGAATATCTTAAATACTTTAAGTTTATTATGGGGTACCAGAGGGTATTATTACAACGAAAATAAGGACACCGATTCTACCATTAATGATGTTCATAAGATTCTGAAAAAACAAAGCGTTGTTAAAAAAGGGAACCTTATTATTAACGTTGCAAGTATGCCTGTTAAAGAGAAAGGTAAAACCAATATGATTAAATTAACACAGATATAAATCAAAAAAAAGGCAGCGTAAACGCTGCCTTTTTTTTAATCTAAAACTATTTCTATTGGACAATGGTCCGAATGCACTACATTACTTAAAATTCTTGCGCTAGACATGCGCTTTTCGAGGGTATCAGATACCATAAAGTAATCTATTCTCCATCCTTTATTTTTCCCTCTTGCTCCTGCTCTATAGGTCCACCAAGTATAATGATCTACTTCATCAATATGGAAATATCTAAAGCTATCAATAAATCCGACTTCGGTCATAAAATTACCAATCCATTGACGTTCTTCTGGTTTAAATCCTGAAGAATTCTTATTTGTTTTAGGATTATGTATATCAATCTCCGTATGACAAATATTATAATCTCCTCCAATAATTAAATTTGGAATTTCTTTTTTTAATTGCGTAATATATGCCTGGAATTTATCCAAAGTAGCCATTTTAAAGGCTTGTCGTTCATCTCCACTAGTTCCAGAAGGTAAATACACACTTAATACTGAAAAGCTTTCAAAATCGGCTCTAATTACTCGGCCTTCATGATCTATTTCTTCTATTCCACATCCATATTCTATATGTTCTGCTTTATCTTTAGAAAAAATAGCCACACCACTATATCCTTTTTTAACTGCAGAATGGGTATAAACATGATAGCCCATTTCTTCTAATTCTTGAATAGGCAACTGATCAGGTTGAGCTTTTGTTTCTTGAATTCCGATGATATCTACATTTTCATCTTTCATCCAATCTAAAAAGCCCTTTTTAACTGCAGCTCTAATTCCATTAACATTGTAACTAATAATTTTTTTCATCGTATTTCTTTCCAAAGATCAAATTGTTCAAAATGTATGAACTCATCAAAAAATAGCTTTGCTGTTTCCTCAAAGCTTTCTGTATATAAAGACATAAAAAATTGATAACGTCCTTTTGTTTCTCCTAAATATAATTGAGTTGTTTTCTCTAATGTCTCTTTTACATATTTAGCAACCAATTTTGGGGAGTCTATAATTATCTTTTCATTATCAAAAAATTCACTAATTTCTTGATGAATCAAAGGATAATGCGTGCACCCTAAAATTAAAGCTTCTTTATTTGATAATTCTTTATTTGATAAATAAGCTTCAATTACACTATTTGATATAGCATTTCTGAAAAAGCCTTCTTCTATCATACTGGCAAATAATGGCGTTGCCACTTCTACCGTATTAACATGAGGATATTTATTGTATATTTTTCGAGTGTAAATATTAGAAGACACCATTGCTTTTGTTCCTAAAACACCAACTGAATTAATACTATTTGTATGAATTGAGTCTATTACAGGATCTATTACATTAACCAATAAGATATGTTTTGGTAATATTTCTTTTAAAATTTCATATGCAAAAGAGGAAGCCGTATTACACGCAATTACAATCATCTTACAATTAAAATTCACTAAAAAATCTGTAATTTTCTTTGAGTAAGCCACAATTGCTTCTTCCGATTTATCACCATAAGGCATATGGGCTGTATCTCCAAAGTAGATAAAGTCTTCCTTGGGCAATACTTCTTTAATTGCTTTCGCTATGGTTAAGCCACCAATACCCGAATCAAAAATACCAATTGCTTGCTTTTTCATCATGTCAATATACAAAAAAACCGTTCAATTTCTTGAACGGTTTTATGAAACAATAAGGGGGTATTATTATAGCCCTAATTTCGTTTTAACTTTACTCATTAAATCTCTAGATTCATCTTTGTAGATTACAAATCCTACTCCTGCATCTGTATCAATAACATAAGTATATCCTTCTGCTGCGGCAACTTCGTTAACTGCATCCTGAACTACTTTAATTACTGGATTTAATAATTCTCTTTCTTTTTCTGCTAATTCTTGTTGAGACTTTTTATAAACCTCTTGGATTTTTAATTCCCACTGAGCTATTTCTTGCTCATGTGTTTGTCTAACAATTGCTGTCATAGTAGCAGCATTAGCTTGATAGTTTTCAACTTTGTTTTTGTATTGGTTTTGAAGATCCTCTAAAAGAGTTTCTTTTTGTTTTCCAAAACTTTGAATTGATGCTTGAGCCGTTTTAGTTGCAGGCATTAATTCTAAAATTGCTGATGAACTAATGTATCCTATCTTATCTTGAGCTTGAACACTGATTACTGCTGCAAAAACTAATAGTACTGTTATAAACTTTTTCATTCTTTTATTTTCTTTTTTTTGAGTTCACAAATTTAACTAAAACCTATTAATATCCTAATTTTCTTAATATCTCATCACTTTTATTGTATCTAGGCTCTGTATATAGCATTACAAGCTCACCAGCCTTATCAAAAACAATGGCATATTTATACTGATTAGCATATTCTTCTATTGCATTATAAACTTGATCTTGAATAGGTTTTAACATCGATTGTTGTTTTTTATACAATAACCCTTCAGATCCAAAATAATGCGCTTTTAATTTCTTTAAATCTTTTTCTTTTCTAATAATCTCTTCTTCCCTAGATTTTTTCATGTCTGGTGAAAGTAATGCTTGTTCAGCCTGATAATATTGAAATAATTCATCTAATTGTTTTTTAGATTCTTCTATTTCTTTTTGCCATTTAACAGATAATTCATCAATCTGTTCCATAGCAACTCCGTATTCTGGAATTTCTTCCATAATATATTTTGAATCTACGTAGCAAAATTTTTGTGCAAAACTTTGCATTCCAAATACAATAATAAATATGTAAATAAGCCTTTTCATCATTCTTTTAATTTTAATTAAACTAAAATTGCTGTCCTAAGATGAAGTGAGTTTGCCATCCACTAGGTTCTACACTTCCGTATATTTTATCGAAACCATAAGCAAAATCTACTCCTAGTATTCCAAGCATTGGCATAATAACTCTAAACCCAACACCCGCAGATCGCTTTACGTCATAAAGGTTAAATTCATCAAAGTTTGCAAATCCATTACCTGCTTCTGCAAAAGCCAGACCATAAATTGTAGACTGTGGTGATTTCATTAAAGGATAACGTGTTTCTAAATAATACTTAATGTAGGTAGAAGCAGCCGTTCTTGAGTCACTTAATGGATTTAATTCACGGTTACCATACCCTCTTAATGCAACAATTTCTGAACCGTTAAATTGAGATCCTTGGCTCAATCCATCTCCACCAATATGGTATCTCTCAAATGGAGGAATACCAACTTTATCATCATATGCCGCTAGTGATGCCGTTTCAAAGTGTGTTCTTAAAACAAATTTTCCAATAAAATTAGTATACCAATCTGCAGAGAATTTAATTTTATAATACTCTAACCATTTATACTTTTCATCTGCTGGTAAGTTTTCATAGTCTTTGTCATTAAACAATGAATATGGTGGTGTAAATTCTCCAGATAAGCTAAACGTTGATCCTTTAGTTGGGAAAAACTGCTCAAAAACTGAATTACGAGACAATGCAATCTTATAATTTAAGTTATTAGACTTACCATTATCAAATCCATCTGTAATGGCATAGTTTCTTACATTATATTGAAGTACACCTATACCCTGTTGTAATGTAAAATAATCATCTGGCCATCTTAAACGTTTTCCTAATCCAACATTTAAACCAATACTTGAAATTTTACCATTATTAGATAAATCATATACAAAATGATTAATTCCAACAGATAACGAAGTCGGTTTTTTACCTCCTAACCATGGCTCTACAAATGATAATGAATACGATTGATAGAATGTACCATTAGAAGATATTTGTAGTGATAATTTTTGACCATCTCCAGCAGGAACAGGCTCCCAAGCTCCTTTCTTAAACATATTTCTTAAAGAGAAATTATTTAATGTTAGCCCCAAAGTTCCTGTAAAACGGTTTGCTCCAAATGCACCCTGAAGTTGAATTTGATCTGTAGATTGTTCTTCTACTGTATATTCTATATCTACCATTCCAGATTGAGGATCTGGTTTAGGTTGAATACCCATTGTTTGTGGATTAAAGTATCCTAATCCCGTTAATACTTCTTGTGTTCTTATCACGTTAGAACGTCTAAAAAGCTCTCCTGGAACGGTTCTAATTTCACGATAAATTACATGATCTCTTGTCTTATCATTACCATTAACAATAATACTTCTAATAACAGCTTGATTACCTTCTGTCATTCTCATTTCAAAATCAATAGAATCTCCTTCTACAAGTACTTCAACTGGGTTTAATTGAAAGAAAAGGTATCCATCATCCATATACAATGATTTAATATCTGTTCCTGAAAAACTAAATTCTAACCGTTCATTTAGTAATTTCTCATCATAAACATCTCCACTTTGGATTCCCAATTTTTTTGCTAATGCTTCTGAAGAATATTTAGTGTTACCTACCCAATTAATATCTCTAAAGAAATATTGGTGCCCTTCTTCTATTTGCATGTCTATCTCTAGTAACCCTTTTTTATTGAGTCCTACAGTATCCATTGTTACACGTGCATCACGGTAACCCAATGAATTATATAATGCAATTACGTTATCCTTGTCAGCAATATATTTATCTTCTAAATATTTAGACGCTTTAAAAATACGATACCATTTCTTCTGTTTCGTATCTTTCATTTGTCGCCTTAACTTTCCAGTTTTAAATTTAGAGTTACCTGTAAAGTTTATTGAAGCTATTTTAACACGCTTTTCTTTATTTACAATAACATCCAATACACGACCATTCCTCATGGTAGAATCTACACGTTCCTGAATATCAACAGTTGTATTTAGAAAACCTTTATCAATATAGTACTTAGCAACTTTTCTTTTTGCTTCGTTGTATAAATTTCTATTAATGATTTTTCCTCTATAAAAATTTAATTTTTCTTTTAAATTTTCAACTTCACCTCTAGACAATCCAACAAAAGAAAATTTAGACAACTTAGGTAATTCATCTAAGTATAATTCTAAAAAGATTAAGTCACCTTCAATTTTTGTTGCATATAACTGTACATCTGAAAACAAATCTTGTTCCCAGAATTTTTTAACAATTTTCCTTGTCTCTTCTCCTGGTACTTTAATTTTATCTCCTATCTCAACCCCTAAAAGTAATAATATTGAATTTTCATCCAATCCATTATTTCCAGCTATTGTAATCCCACCTACGGTATACTCTTTCGGTTTTGTGTAATCTATTTTTTCTTGAGTCTGCCCTAAATTAAACTGAGCATATGTTTGAGTTTGAATGGCTGTGAAAACCAACATTAAACTCAAAAACAATCTATTTACCATCTGTGTTATTTTAACTGATCGCTTGTTTTACCAAATCTTCTTTCTCTATTTTGAAACCTGTAAACTGCTTCAAAAAAGTCATCTTGCCTAAACTCTGGCCAGTACTTATCTATAAACATAAATTCTGTATACGCCATTTGCCAAAGAAGGAAGTTACTTATACGGCTTTCACCACTAGTTCTAAGCATTAATTCAGGATCTGGAATATGCTTAGTTTCTAAATAATTCCTTAATGTTTCTTCGTCTATTTTATCAACATCAACGTTGTTTGATTGTACATCTAAAGCAAAATTCTTTAGTGCTGCAGAGATTTCCCATCTAGAACTATAGCTAAGTGCTAATACTAACGTTAAACCAGTATTATCTTTTGTCTTTTCTATTACGTCTAGGAGTTTCCTCTTGCAATTTGATGGTAAACTATCCGTATCTCCAATTGTTTGAAGTCTGATATTATTCTTTTGCATTTTAGGAAGTTCTTTTTCTAAACTTCCAACCAATAAATCCATCAATGCAATAATTTCTAGTTTTGGTCTATTCCAATTTTCAGTAGAAAATGCATATAATGTTAAATATTCCACACCTATTTCACCGGCTGCTTCTAATGCTTCACTAACAGAACGAACTCCATTTTTATGACCAAAAACACGTTTCATACCTTGTTTTTTAGCCCATCGTCCGTTACCATCCATGATAATTGCAATATGCTTAGGAATATTATTTTTATCTATACTGTCTTTAAAATTCATTATCTTATTTGTGATGTTGTACAACGTACTTTTGGTCTTTGGATAACATATGTTATAGCAAAGCTCGTTGTATAAAACCAATCCGTGTTGTTAGAACTAGCTCTTTGTCTTCCTATAGAACCGTTTGATGTTGGATCTGAAAAATGTATTGTTGGGCTTGATGCAATAGAGTTGTTAAATGCATAATCCTCACTTGCATCGTCAATATAATCTGTAAATGTTTTTCTAAGATTAAGCTCCATTGTTAATCTCCACTTTTTACCCATATTTACTTTATAACCCATACCAAACGGTATTGCTAATTGGTTAAGTTTATAGCGATCGTCTCCATTTATTAGTTGTCCTTCGGTACCTAGTTCTTGTAAATCATATGTTACTCCCTGATATTCAGATTGTGGATTAAATGAAAAATAAGATAGCCCAGCAAATACAAATGGAGTATGGTGGTAATCTTCTTTACCTCTTTTTGCTTTAAAAAAATTATATTCAATAATTGCAGCAAATTCAGTTATTTCAGAATGAAAATTTAAACCTCTATTTTGTTTAAATTCTTCTTCTGCATCTACATCATCTGCAAGTATCTCACCTTTTGTAAAAGAGGCTCTTAAAGCGATATATGCATCAATATTGTACTTATATACAATACCATTCGCAAATTTAAGATTCGATAAACTGTTTAGACCTTTGGTTTCTCCAACATCACCAACAAATCCCATTCCACCAGAAAAGACTCCTGCCTCATGAAACTGAGCAAAACTCTTCTGAGATTGACCAAAAAACAATAAGGTTAAAAGCATTATGCTTATAACCTGAATTCGATATTGTGTATTAAAAGCTAACGTCATAGGCTGTAAAAGAATATCATTTCTAAATACAAAGAACGACAAAAGTCGTATTAAGTTGTGCAAATATAATCTTTAAAGTTGTAAATAAAGGTTAATTCCTCCTATCTAACCCCCAAAGTAACTTATTACGTAAAGTTGATGGATAATCGTGATTTTCAGGCGTAACCATACTTATTGTAAAATCGGCCTTTTTAATATGCAATTCAGCGCCAACTTTTACGGTATAAATCCTAGAGTCTAAACCAATTAAATATTCATCTTCTCTACCTTGAACATGAATCGTTAACTCATGATTATCATCTACGACTAATGGTCTTACATTTAAATTATGTGGTGCAATGGGGGTTATTACAAAATTCTGAGATCCTGGCATAATGATTGGTCCTCCACAACTTAATGAATAACCTGTTGAACCTGTAGGTGTTGAAACAATTAAACCATCCGCCCAATACGTATTCAGAAAATTGTTGTCTAAGCAAACTTTAACACTGATCATAGATGTAGTGTCTTTTCTGTTAATAGTTACTTCATTAACAGCAAAGTTTAACTCTCCAAAAACATGCCCCATGTTACTAATTGAAATCATTGCACGGTCTTCAATAACGTATCGACCAGCAAGAAGTTGTAATATGGTTTTTTGAATATCCTTTTTAGAAACATTCGCTAAAAAACCTAATCTACCAGTATTAATTCCAAGAATAGGAATATTTAAATCCCTAACTAGTGTTGCAGCAGATAATATAGTTCCATCTCCTCCTATACAGAACATAAAATCATATCCACTTGTTAAATCCTCGTAGGATGTAAATGTGGAGTAAGAATTATTGATCTCAATTTTACTTTCTAAATCTGGTACATATTCTGAATAAATAGAAATATCAAATTCATATTTTCTGAATTCATTAAACAAAAGTTGAATATAATCTTTTGCTTCTTCCTTAAATACTTTACTGTATATAGCTATTTTCATATGAAAAGGTTAAGGATTTAAGAATTTCATAAATGAATTAAAGCGAAACTCTGTATCATCATCTAAGCTTGTTGCTTGGTATGTATAGAATACATTATATTTAAAACGCTCCAACGATCTAATAATTCTTGCTAAATCTTCTGTATTTATTTTTAAATGCACCAACATAGATTGCTCATCGATAACATCTTCGATATAGAGCGTTGTAATAACGGCATTGTCAGATTCTATTATTCTTGTAATTTCATTAAGTGAATAATCATGATTTAATATTTTTAAAGTGATTAACCCTCCTTGACTTGAAATACTTGTATTTAATCCGAGTTGAGAAATAATATCTATAGGTAATAAATACCCTTGATACATTTCTTTATTACAGATTACAGGAATTAATGATAATTGATGATCACTCATTAATTTAATAGCCTGGAATAAAGATGCATCTTTATCTAAAAAGTCTTTTTGAAAAGGAATATTATTCTCTTTTATATTCTTTTGAGTGTCATACATATCAAAAGCTTCTTTTTCTGATAGGAGACCTAAAAACTTTCCTTTATCAGAAACGATTGGTAAATGAGACACTCTAAATTCATCAAAAATCTCATATACATGATATAGTGTATCTGTTAATCGGATAACTAAATCATCTTGTCTAATGTATTTTTTCTTAACTATCAAGACCCTATAAATTTAGATTTGTGTTATAAAGCTTATAAAATTACAAACTTGTCTTTACTTTTGTACCTTACTTTTAAAAAGATGACAAAATTAAGTGTAAATATTAACAAAGTTGCCACAATTCGTAATGCGAGAGGTGGTAATAATCCAAATGTACTACAATTTGCTTTGGATTGCGAAAAATTTGGTGCAGAAGGTATCACCATACATCCTAGACCAGATGAAAGACATATTCGGTATCAAGATGCAAGGGACTTAAAAAAACACGTTACTACTGAATTAAATATCGAAGGGTATCCGAATCCAAAATTTATGGATCTTATTTTTGAGACATGTCCAGATCAAGTTACTTTCGTCCCAGACTCTCCAGATGTATTAACATCTAACGCAGGATGGAATTGTAAAGATAATTTTGAATTTCTTAAAGATATTATTGACCAATGTAAAGCAAAAGGAATACGAACGTCTTTATTTATGGAATGTGATACTGAGCAATTAGATTGGGCTAAAAAAACGGGGACAGACCGTATTGAGCTTTATACTGAAGATTATGCGAATGCTTATGCGAATGGTGATAAAAATAAAATTAGTACTTATATAGATGCAGCTAACCACGCTCATCATTTAGAGTTAGGTATTAATGCAGGGCATGATCTTGACTTAAATAACCTTGAATATTTCCAACAAAACATTCCAAATTTAAAAGAAGTTTCCATAGGACATGCATTAATTTGTGATGCTTTGTATTTCGGGATTCAAAACACAATCGGTATGTATTTAAATCAATTAAAACATGGACATCCTACATCATAAAATTATTGGGAAAGGTGAGCCTCTGTTAATTTTACATGGACTCTTTGGTATGTTAGACAATTGGATGTCTTTAGCTAAACGCTTTGGTGAATTTTATGAAGTACATCTTATCGACCAAAGGAATCACGGACATTCTTTTCACAATGACATTCATGATTATCCGTCCATGGCTGAGGATTTAATTAAATATATTGAAGCTAAGAATTTAACTTCAGTTTATTTACTTGGACATTCAATGGGAGGTAAAACAGCCATGTTAGCATCTTGTTTACGATCAGATTTAATTCATAAACTTATTGTAGTGGATATTGCGCCTAAGTTTTACGCACCACATCATCAATCTATCATTAAAGGGTTATATGCCGTAAAAGAAGCTAATATTAGCTCTAGAAAGGAAGCTGATTTAATACTATCTAAACATTTTGACAATATTGGAATTAGAATGTTTTTATTAAAAAACTTGTATTGGAAAACTAAAGAATCTTTAGATTTTAGATTTAACCTAGATGGGATTGTTTCTCAAATTGATCAAATTGGTTCAGCTTTAGAAGACCATTTAGTTTATGATCAACCTACACTATTTATTGATGGAGAAAAATCAGATTATATATTAGATAGTGATTTGAGTACGATTGAACATCATTTTCCCGATTACGAAATTGAATCTATACCAAACGCAGGTCATTGGGTTCACGCTGAAAACCCAGACTATTTTTGGGAGAAAGCCATGCACTTTTTGCAATACAGTTAATCATAAAATAAAAAAGGAGTTACTCAATGAGTAACTCCTTTTCATTTCAATGAAGTAAGAATTATTTAATAATAACTTCTACTTTTCTGTTTAAGTGGTAAACATCACCACCTACAATATTCTGAGTACTTGTAGATGTAGAGATTCTGTCTTTTTCAATTCCAACATTTTTCATTAGGAATTTTTTAACAGCTTTAGCTCTACGCTCTCTTAACTTAGAATTTAACTTCTCTGCACCACGTTTATCTGTAAATCCAGTTAAAGTAGCATTAAGATCTTTATTTTCTTTAAGAATAGCACCTAATTGTGTTAACACCTTTTGGTACTCTTCATTAATATAATCTGATCCAGTAGCGAAATATACTTGGAAAGCTTGAGATTGGATAGCGCTAACTACCGGTTTCTTCATGTTTTCCTTTTTATAGTCCTCTAACATTTGACGTTGCTTCTTAAGATCAGCTTCTAATTTAGCAAGCTTCTCTTTTGTAGCAACAACATCAGCTTTAGTATCTGCAACTTCTGCATCTACGATTGACTTAATGTAGTTTGAGTCTATTGTATTATTCTCTTTAGATAATTCGCTATCCCAGAAGTAATCTTTAGAGTTTTTAGATACTTCATGCATAGAACGTCCTTTTCCGAACGTATATGCAGCACCAATTGTTGTATAAAGATACATATCTCCAAATCCATTACCTCTAGCAGATGCTAATGCATCTCCATCGAAGTCTTCTGAAAGTATCCAATTACCAATTGATTCCATTTCTACTCTAAAGTTAGACGATACATGGTATCTAAGACCTAATCCACCCATAAGGTTTAAACGAGTCTTATCTGCATTTTGAGCTCCATTGATATTATCTACATTTCCAAATTTATCAAGTGATCGTTTAGTAAAATAACGTTGAGATTCGAAACTATTAAGAGCCCCTCCTGCTTTACCATAAAATCCGAACCTACTACGTTCTCTTTTCATCGTAAAGTTTGAAAAGTTAATTGTACCAGTTAATGAAATATTTGAAAATTCACCTTCATAATATTCACCTTCATTATTCTGACCAGTAATTTCGGCCATATCATAACCAAGCTGAATACCAATGATTGGTGATATTTGCTTTTCAATATATCCACCGTATCCGATATCAAATTTAGTATCATCTCCATTTAATCCCCACATATCACTTCCATAAGAAGATGAAGCAAAGATAGCAGAAGGTAAGTCATATACATGACCAATGTGAAGCCCTATAGACCATGTGTTAAGTTTTCCGCTTGTAGCGTCTCCCATAACTGGTTCCTGAGCTTGAAGTCCGCTAAATAACGAACTTGTTAATATAAGTAAGGCTAAAGTCTTTTTCATAATAATCATTCGATTTAAAGTTCTAATGGTATCCAATGTGAGATATATCTCACATTGGATACTAGAAACAATTATTTATTAATTACGATTTTCTTAGTTGTTACTTGAACATCACTAGAAATTATAACATGGTACATAGCAGATGGAAGCTCGCTTAATTCGATTTCCACTGTTGTTGACGTCATATTTTCGAAATTAAATGTTTTAACCTTAGCACCTCTTGCATCAAACACCTCAATAGAAACTTTTTCTAAAGTTTCACCAAGATCTACATAAACCTTACCAGTTGTTGGGTTAGGATATAAAGTAGTTTCAGCAATATCGAATCCTTTACCTTCTACATCATATTCTCCATTACCAATAGTTAATGCTATTGATAAACTAGAACATCCGTTGATTGTATATCCTCTTACTTGATAACTACCTGTTGAATTGATTGATAATGTTTGAGACGTTTGCCCTGGAAGCATATCTCCATTCATATACCATTGGTATGTATCATATCCATTGTTAGAAGCAGTTAACACAGTAGATCCAGTTTGAGAAACAACAGGAATAGTTGCCGTTGGATAAACTGTCATTGTAACAGAACCTGTAGTAACACAACCGTAAGTATCAGTGTAAGTCCATGATAACTCATGTACTCCTTCACCTGCTACAGATGGGTTAAATTCAGTTCCTACAACTCCATTACCTGTAAACTGAGCTTCTGAACCTAAAGAGATATTATCTCCATCAGGACACATTTGCGATGAAACTGGTAAATCCGTTGGCATACCTTGTGCTTTTACAATTACAGATACAGTTACACTAGTAGAATTACCAGATGCATCCGTAGCTAAGTAAGTAATAGTCGTAGTATCAATAGGGAAAATAGCTCCAGAAGGTAATCCTTCAACTAATGCTACAGATACAACTTCACAGTTATCATCAAATGTTGGTAAATCATACTCGAATCCACTAGCTTGACATTCTCCAATAATCATCTCAGTGAATGGTCCGAATGGTAATGTAACAGTTGTTGGTGCTGTTTCATCAGTAATTGTAACGAATACATCTGCTGTAGAAACATTTCCATTGTTATCTGTTACCTCAAGTTCAATAGTATTTAAACCAATGTTTGAACAGTCAAAATCAGTATTACTTAATGTAAATGATGCAATACCACAGTTATCTGTTGCACCATGTGCAAATCCAGCAACATCGATACTTGCGTCTCCATTTCCATCTAATACTAATGCAACATTTTGAGAAGCAACTACTGGTAACATATTATCTTCAACAGTTACTACAGCTGTTGCTGTTGATGCATTTCCTGAAGCATCTGTTGCTGTTAATGTTACAGTATTAGCTCCAACATTTGAACAATCAAATGATGTAATATCTAATACGTATGTTAATGCTTGAGATGAACAGTTATCTAATGATCCGTTATTAATTTGACCAGTAGTAATTGTTGCAGCTCCTGAAGCATCTAATTGTACAGTGATATCTTGAGCAATAGCTGTTGGGTTTGTATTATCCTCAACGGTTACTGTTACATCTACAGTAGAAACGTTTCCGTTTACATCTGTTGCAGTTAAAGTAACTGTATTAGCTCCTAAATCAGAACAATCAAAATCAGTTGCATTAATAGAGATATCGAAGTCACAGTTATCAGACGTTCCATTATCTACCATATCAGCATCAATAATTGCATTACCACTTCCGTCTAAAGAAACTGTAATATCTTGACCTACGATTGTAGGAGCAGAATTATCTTCAATAGTTAAGTATACTGTTTTATCAGTAGTGTTACCATTTACATCAGTTGCAGTAAATGTTAATGTATTCACTCCAGTATTTGAACAATCAAATGTATTTGGAGTTACTGTCATTACATCTATACCACAAGCATCAGCAGTACCATTATCAAAATCAGCAGGTGTTACTGAAACATTTCCAGCTGCATCTAATGATCTTGTAATGTTATTTGTTACTACTACTGGAGCAGTTTCGTCAATAATTGTAAGAACAGTTAATTGAGTACTACTGATGTTTCCAGCTGCATCTTTAACAAATACATAAACATTCTTACCATTATCATCGATATCTGAACAATCTAACTGTCCGTTAAATCCGTTCGAGAAGTGATAAGTTAACCCTCCAGAAGGACAGTTATCAGAAGATGATAAATTTAAGTCTTCAGCAATAATTGAAGCATTACCATTAGCATCTAAATAAACGTTCTTAGTTGCAACTGTACTTACTATAGGTGTAATATTATCTTCAATAGTTACTACAGCAGTAGATGTACTTACATTTCCGTTAGCATCTGTTACAGTTAATACAACATTGTTTGCTCCTATTTCTGTACAATCAAATGATGAAACATCAATTGAAGTTGTAAAGTCACAGTTATCAGAAGATCCATTGTCAATATCATCAGCAGTAATTTCAGCATGACCTTCAGCGTTTAACTGAACAGTGATATCCTGAGTTACAGCCATTGGTAATGAATCATCAACAATTGTTAATGTTGTTGTTCCTGTAGATTCATTTCCACTATTATCAGTAGCTGTAAATACAATTGTATTATTACCTACGTGAGAACAATCAAATGATGTTAAATCAATAGAGATATTGTTAACTCCACAGTTATCATTCGTACCGTTGTTGAAATCAGCAGCAGTAACTGCAACTTCTCCATTAGCATCTAATGAACGAACAATAGATTGAATATTTACTGTTGGTGCAATATAATCTACAATTGTTACTGTAGCAGAAGCAAATGATGAATTACCAGAAGCATCTGTTACTTCTAATGCAACATTTTGAACTGTTCCAGCTAAGAAACAAGCATATGTTGTATTAGATAAAGATAAAGTAATACCTGCACAGTTATCATAAGAACCATTATCAACCATTTCTGGTGTAATAGTCGCTACTCCACTAGCATCTAATTCAGCAATTACGTTTTGAGCTATAGCTGTTGGGAATACATCATCTACAATTGTTACAGTTACTGTATCAGAAGAAGTATTTCCACTTGGATCAACTCCAGTTAAGATTACTTCATTTGCACCAGTCATAGTACAATCGAAATTAGTAACATCTAAAGATAAAGTAAGACCACAGTTGTCAGAAGAATTATCATCAACATCAGCAACTACAATTGTTGCGTTACCATCAGCATTTAAGCTTACAGTAATATCTTGCCCAACTACATTTGGTAACATATCATCAACAATTGTTAATGTTGTTGTACCTGTAGATACATTTCCGTTAACATCAGTTGCTGTAAATGTTACTGTATTTAATCCGATGTTTGAACAATCGAAAGCAGATACATCAATTGTTGTAGAAGCAATTCCACAAGCATCTGAAGTTCCGTTATCAAATTCTGCAGCAGTTACTACAACATCACCTGAAGCATCTAATGATCTTGTTAATGCATTTAAGCTAATTACAGGTGCTGTAACATCTAATACTGTTACTACAGCTGAATCTGTTGAAGCATTTCCTGAAGCATCAGTTACTGTTAATACAACATCGTTTAATCCAATGTTAGTACAGTTAAATGAAGTTACATCTAATGCATATGTTAATCCAGCACAGTTATCTGATGAATTATTATTAATCATCGCTGTTGTAATAGAAGCATCTCCATTAACATCTAACTCAACTGAAATATCTTGAGCCATTGCCATTGGTGAAATTGTATCCATTACTGTTACTGTTACTGTATCAGAAGAAGCATTTCCACTTCCATCAACTCCAGTTAAAATAACTTGGTTTGCACCAGTCATTGTACAGTCGAAGTTCATTAAATCAAGTGATAATGTTAAATCACAGTTATCAGTTGATCCATTATCAATATCTGAAACGCTAACTGAAGTATTTCCATCTGCATTTAGGTAAGCTGTTACGTCTTGACCTTTTACAATTGGAGATTCATCATCTAAGATAGTTAATGTTGTTGTACCTGTAGATACATTTCCATTAATATCAGTTGCTGTAAATGTTACTGTATTTAATCCGATGTTTGAACAATCGAATGCAGATACATCAATTGTTGTAGAAACAATTCCACAAGCATCTGAAGTTCCGTTATCAAATTCTGCAGCAGTTACGACTACATTACCTAATCCATCTAGTGATCTTGTTAATGCATTTAAGTTAACTAAAGGTCCAGTTACATCTGAAACTGTTACTACAGCTGAAGCTGTTGCAGTGTTTCCTGATGCATCTGTTACTGTTAATACAATAGGGTTAGTTCCAATATTCGTACAATCGAATGAAGTTACATCTAATGCATATGTTAATCCAGCACAGTTATCTGATGAATTATTATTAATCATCGCTGTTGTAATAGTAGCATCTCCATTAACATCTAACTCAACTGAAATATCTTGAGCCATTGCCATTGGTGAAATTGTATCCATTACTGTTACTGTTACTGTATCAGATGAAGCATTTCCGCTTCCATCAACTCCGGTTAAAATAACTTGGTTTACACCAGTCATTGTACAGTCGAAGTTCATTACATCAAGTGATAATGTAATATCACAGTTATCAGTTGATCCGTTATCAATATCTGAAACGCTAACTGAAGTATTTCCATCTGCATTTAAGTAAGCTGTTACATCTTGACCAATTACAGTTGGGTTTAAATCATCTACAATAGTTAATGTTGTTGTTTCAATAGAAACATTTCCATTAACATCAGTAGCTGTAAACGTAATTGTATTTAATCCGATGTTAGCACAGTTAAATGTTGTTACATCAATTGTTGTAGAAGCAATTCCACAAGAATCAGATGTTCCATTATCAAATTCTGCAGCAATTACTGTTACGTTTCCTGAAGCATCTAACGATCTTGTTAACGCATTTAAGTTAACTAAAGGTCCAGTTACATCTGAAACTGTTACTACAGCTGAAGCTGTTGCAGCGTTTCCTGATGCATCTGTTACTGTTAATACAATAGGGTTAGTTCCAATATTCGTACAATCGAATGAAGTAATATCTAATGTATAAGTTAATGCAGTACAGTCATCGTATGAATTATTATTAATCATAGCTGGAGTAATAGATACAGTTCCGTTAGCATCTAATTCAACAACAATATCTTGAGCAATTGCAACTGGAGCAATACTATCAACAATTGTTAAAATTGCAGTAGTTATAACCTCATTACCTGCAAGGTCAGAATACTTAATGTCTACATTATTATCTCCAGCATGAGTACAATCGTAATCAATCTTAGTTAATAATTCTGCTGTAAATCCACAGTTATCAGATGAACCGTTTTCAAATAAAGCAGCATCTACCGTTGGAACATTACCAACAGAGTCTAGGTATAATGTTACATTTTGAGTAACTACAACTGGAGCAATTGTATCCATTACAGTTACTAATGCAGCAGCTGAATTTTGGTTACCATTGTTATCCGTTACAAATAATGAAATTGGAGTTACTCCAAGATCGTCACATGTTAATGTATCTTTAGATAACCACATTGAATCTAATCCACAGTTATCAACTGATCCATTATCTACATCATTAGCAGTAATTACTGCTTGTCCAGCACCATCTAAATACACTACAATGTTTTGTGCAATAGCATTTGGTAAAGTTTGATCTATAATTGTTATTACAACATCCATAGAATCTGCTTGACCGTTACCATCTTGAACACTAAATGTAATTGTGTTAGCTCCTAAGTTTGAACAATCGAAATTTGCTTGTGATAAGTCAAAAGTCATATTATCCATACAGTTATCCCAAGAAGCAGAATCCACTAAACTAGGGTCAATACTTACCGTTCCATTATCATTTAATGCAACAGTAACGTCTTTACCTACAGCTTGAGGCTTAATTGTATCATCAACAGTTACGAAGAAGTCTACAGTTCCTACATTTCCAGCAATATCAGTAGCAATTAATGTTATTAGGTTTAACCCTTCTTGAGAACAGTCGAAAATTGAATCACTTACAGTTAATTCAAATGAACAGTTATCGAAAGAACCATTATCAACAACATCTCTTACAAATTGAGAATCTAATTTAGCAATCCCCATAGAATCACTATAGATAGTAACATTGTTTGCAATAGCAACTGGTGCTAAAGTATCCATTACAGCAACAGTAGAAACACAAGTACCAACATTTCCTTGAGCATCAGTGATTGATAAAGTAATCATTACTGTATCGAAATCTGCACAGAAAATAGTATCCTGACTTAATGAGTAAGTTAAAGTAGATGGACAGTTATCGATTACATTATCTAATACGAATGATGTATCAATTAAAGCATATCCACTAGCATTTAAATAAACTACAGTATCGTTACAAGTTACAATAGGAGCAATTGTATCGATAATAGTCGCTGTAGATGTATTAGAATCTAAGTTATCACTTTCATCCCAAGCATAAGTTGTTACAGTTACAACACTATCATTAGTAGCATTGATATATGAACAATCGAATGAGCTAATTGATAAAGCGAATGAGTCTATAGCACAGTTGTCTGTAGATCCAGAATCAAAAGCATTTGAATCTAGAACTGCATTACCTGAAGCATCTAAATAAACATTTAAATTAGGTACTGTTGTTACAGTAGGATTTAAAGTATCTAAAACAGTAAGAGCCGTAACACCAGAAGAAGTATTTCCGTTTGAATCTGTTGCAGTAGTTGTAACAGTTAAAGGAGATCCTACGATATCTGAACAATCTACTGAATCAATATCAGCAGAAATTGATAATACACCACAAGCATCTGTTGCTGTTGCGAATGCATTACTATCAACTGCTAAATCTCCAGAAGCACCTAAATAAAGTGTATCAGCAGCTACTGCTGTAATTACAGGAGCAACTGTGTCTTGAAGTACTACATATATATTTTGAGAAGAAGAAGAAGGTGTATTATCTAAATCTGTTGCAGTAATAAGTACCGCTACTGTATCACCAGCTTCTGAACAATCAAATGTAGTTTGGTTTAATGCTAAAGTAAATCCTGTACAGTTATCAGCTGTAGCATTATCTACAGTTGCAGAATCTAATGTATAGTTTCCACTAGCATCTAAATATGCGAAAATAGTATCATTAAGATCTAATACTGGAGCAATTGTATCTAATACAGTAATAAATACTGAATCTTCTTCAGCTTCATTTCCATAGTAATCAACTACTCTTACATAGTTATAGAATGTAGAATCTACTGAATCACAAGTTACAGTAAGAATTTCAACATCAATAAAATCTAATGCACAAGCATCAAATGTAGCACTATCCACTAATGCACTATCAATATAAGCAACTCCAGATTGGTCTACATACACTGTAAGCGAATCGAAAAGATTTGAAGTAGGAGCAATTGTATCATATACAGCTACCTCAGCACTACAAGTTGATGAATTACCTGAAGAATCTGTTACGGTTAAAATAACACTAATTGATCCAATATCTTCCGTTGTAAGTGCATCTGCACATCTGAATGTATCTATATCAGCTGAAAAAGTTAAGCTTGAACACCCAACATTATCAACACTTCCATCATCTAAACTATCAGCAACTAAAACGGCAACTCCGGTTGAATCTAAATATAATTCAAATGGAGAAGCAATACAGTTAGCTGTTGGTGCTACTGTATCTAATACAGTTACCATTGCATATGCTGTATCTGTATTTCCAGATCCATCAATCATAATTAATGTATCCGAGAATACTCCGGTACAAGTAAATACAGTATCTGAAATTTCAATTGTACCACCTGCGTTACAGTTATCATAACTACCCGCGTTTAAGTAAGTCGCATCAATTGAGATTGATCCTGAACCGTCTAAATATACAGTTGTATCCGCTGCTAAAGCATGAGGATTAATTGTATCTAAAACATTTATTACAGTAACACAAGTACTATCATTTCCTGCTGAATCAACTATTGTCAAAAGAACATCTCTTGGTCCAATAGAATCACAAGTCATTAATCCAGTTGATAAAGTATATGTTTCAATTCCCCATCCTACTGTAGGCGAACCTGGTAAAGTTGGATTTAAGAATTCATCATAACTTGCGCTATCAATGTGCTCTAGTAATACAGTGTACCCTCCTAAGTCATCAACATATACATCTACTGTATCTGTAAAACAAACTGGGATTGGTGCAGCAGCATCTACGTAACGAACAGAGAAAGTAATTGTCTCTGCTGGTCCTGCAACTGCAACCGATTGTGGCACTGTAGCTCCAAATGAACCTCCCCAACTACTGTTTCCAATAGCAGGTCTTAGTGCTGATTCAACATTTGGGTTACACCCAAAAGGTACGTCAGGGTTAATTTCAACTGCAATACGTGGGTACGTTCCAGCGGCACAAGATGCTAACGCTGCTCCTGATACCTCACAACCAGAAGTAATCCACCATTGGTCTCCACCTCCTGACAGGTAGCTTGCAGAACCTACACCACCTACCGCAGTAGTATCTAGGCTTACAAGGTCGGTGATAAATGGATCAATATCCACTCCACCATAAACATGTTCCTTTGTACTAGAACCATCATTACTGTTGTACTTTGCTTCAATAAAACGATAGTCACCGGTAGCTTGAAGAGTTTCAATGCTATCCAAAAAGGTAACCCAATCGCTAAACTGTGCATCAATAGAACAGTACGTTTGGTTACGTGTAAAAGTATGCGTATAAGACACTGTAACAGTATCTTGAGCATTTACTTCTACACCTACAAAGGAAAGAAAAACCAAAGCAAACAATGCCTTTAGTCTTCTACTTTGTACAAAATTCCTCATAGAAATATTAATTATAAATAAACAATACTATCTAATAATGTCATTATCAGATAGGGACAAACGTCACAAATATAATTCTTTTATATTAGTACAAAAAAAGATTGGCATAAAAAGAACCAAAAAACAAAACTTATAATAAACAGTTAACTTTAAATCAATTAATATACGTATTGAACCGTGATCAAGCAGGGGTTTATACCTGAAAAGCAAAAGAGGTATTTCCCCTATATTAGAAATACCTCTTTTAATTTTTATGTTTTATGGATTCTAAATGCGCTCTTTCCAGTCTCCGTATTCCTTAATTAAGGAAATTAACTCATTTACAGCTACTTCAGAATCTAAGTTGCGTTTCATTACTTCTTGACCTTTATACAATGTTATTTTACCAACACCAGTCCCTACATAACCGTAATCTGCATCTGCCATTTCACCAGGACCATTTACAATACATCCCATTACTCCAATTTTCAAGCCTTTCAAGTGCTCAGTAGCTTGTCTTACTTTAGCCGTAGTCTCCTGTAAATCAAACAATGTACGACCACATGACGGACATGAAATGTATTCTGTTTTAGACGACCTAGCTCGTGCGGATTGTAAAATTCCAAAGGCTAATTCATTAAATACTTTAAGTTGTTTCTTACTGTTCGGAATCATCCAAATTCCGTCGACTAATCCGTCTAACAATAATGCTCCTATGTGAGAAGAAGCAATCATTTGAACATCCAATTTTAAGGTCTTTTCAGATTCAAATTTGATTAAAATAGGATGTTTTAATTTGTTGACAGTTTCCAATTCCAAAATCCATCTTCTTAATTCCAACAGTGGATTATTGTTAGTACTTGAAAGTACCCATATTACTGTAGAATCGTCTTGAAATTTGTTACAAATTACTAAATTTGAAGCATCTACATGTATGAAATTAGCTTTCTCAGATTTATTTTTTGCATTCTCGTACTCTTCTACTGTCCAATTTCCGAATTTATTAGAGTTTTCCGTATTTCGATCTAAATGGCTTGAAGATGGAATAACCTGGGTCATTCCAGTAAGTTCAAATTCAAATTTCTTCGTATTAAATAAATAATCAGGTGCTAAATCTCCAATTTTCCACTTATCTAATTTCTCTTGATAACGTAAATCTAACTCTGTTAAGTCTGAAACATCAACCTTTTGTAATCTAGATACATCAGCAACCACTACAGGCACATATCCATGACCTATATTACCTATATTAAGACTTTTACGTCTTGAGAATTGATAAGGAGAATAAGGTAATTTATGTTCAAATTTTTGAATAATATTTGACGGAACCTGACCTTCAAGGTTATTTAGCATGGCTTTAGCCACAGGGATTTCAAAAACGGGCGATTCAGTTAACGATACTCGAATGGTATCTCCAATTCCATCTAGCAATAAAGTACCCATTCCTACGGCCGATTTCACTCTTCCATCATCACCATCTCCTGCTTCGGTTACTCCAAGATGTAAAGGATAATTCATTCCTTCATTTTGCATGGCTACAATTAACAATCTATAGGCTTGAACCATGATAATTGTATTACTAGCTTTCATTGACAAGATGACATCATGGTATTCTAGGGCTTTACAGATTCTTAAAAATTCCATTGCACTTTCAACCATTCCTTGGGGCGTATCTCCATATCGACTTAATATTCGATCGGATAAAGAGCCATGATTAGTTCCTATACGCATAGCTGTTCCATGCGCTTTACATATTTCAATTAACGGAGCAAACCTTTTCTTTATTTTATCGACATCTTTTTGGTAAGTCACATCATCATATTCTATGATTTTAAACTTTTTCTTATCGATATAATTCCCAGGATTTACTCTAACCTTATCAACAATTTTAGCTGATACTTCCGCCGCTATTGGGGTAAAATGTATATCCGCTACCAGAGGAACATTATGACCTTGCTTTTCAAGTTCATTCTTTATATTTTGTAGATTCTCAGCTTCACGTTTTCCAGGTGCAGTTATTCGAATTATTTCACAACCTGCATTAATAAGTTCTAGACATTCTGCAACTGTGGCTTCTGTATCCATTGTATCTGTAGTAGTCATTGATTGGACTCGGATTGGATTATTACCTCCAACACCAATATTTCCAACCTTAACTTCTCTACTTTTATAACGGTTGAACTCATTTATTGAGTCTACGTATAGCTCAAAATCTTTCATAAGTTTTCTTTTAGGATTCCAAAGTTCTGTTTTTCATTTGGAATGAAAAAATTTATTTCATTAAAACACTGTAAATGTGAGCGTTATAATATAGCCATTAAAATATTTCATCAAATATGTTTACATATTCTCATATTTTACACTAAATTACGTAATTCATTTGGTGCTTGCACCTTGAACTTCATAGTTTATTAATTGGGGAATTATTAACTATTCGGAATTGAGTGAAAACTTAATTCAATGAAAAACGAGATGGAATCCATCTCGTTTTTTGTCTTTATTTATCTCCGTTGTAAACAACTTGTTTAAATGGTGCAGCATAACCTGCTTCGCCAAGTTTCTTTTTTATTTCGCCTCTTAGTCCCCAATAAACATCCCAATAATTTTCTACAGTACAATAAGGTAATGCTAAGAACTCTACACTACTTTCCCCTAGATTTGTAATATAAACCGATGGTTTTGGATCTTGCAATACAAGTGGACTTTCGTTTAATATTTTTTGAACTATAGCCTTAGCATTATTTTCATCAGCATCATATCGAATTGCAAATGGAATATCTGCTCTAACATTTCCATTGGCTGAAAAATTGGTTACGGTATCTGATGTTATTTTTCCATTAGGAATAATAACCACCTTATTTTGGAATGTATTTAAGAAAGTAACAAAAACAGAAACTTCTTTTACAAATCCTAATTTCCCATCTACCTCAATAAGATCTCCAACCTTAAATGGTTTAAATATTAAAATCATTATTCCCGAAGCCAAATTCCCAAGAGATCCTTGAAATGCCATACCTACAGCCAACCCAACAGATGCAATTAATGCAGCAAATGATGTCATTTCGATACCAATTACTGAGGCTACACTAATAAACAATAGGGCTTTTAGTGAAAATCCAATCAAGGTTAAAAGAAATGGTCTTAATGTATCATCTAAGCTCACTTTTTCGAACCCTTTTGAAACTGCTTTCATTAAAATCCTAATAATTAAAAAACCTATTATTAGTGAAATAAAAGCCCCTAATAAACGAGGTGCCCAACTTCCTACACCATCAACTCCAGATTGAACAAATTGCCCTAAGGCTTCATGAATAGTTTCCATATACTTCTATTTTTAATAATTAGAAAGAAGTTATGTATTAACTCCTTATAATAAACTGACTTAAAAATAGATAAAAGATTAAATTTAAAATAACATAAACGTTAAAAGTTCATTTTCTATGGACTAGTCCTAAAAAAAACAAGAGGAATAGATGCTATTTCATCTATTCCTCTTGTTGTATTATAAAGGTACTATTTGTATTTGTTACTAGGAAAACTCCGCTTTGATTTCATCGAGGACATCTAATACTTCTTGTTCTGTATTTGCAGTAACAAGCTTTAATCTATAGGCTTTAATTCCTCTTAAAGCTTTAAAATAATTTGTATAATGCCTTCTTGTTTCAACAATTCCTAAGATTGGACCTTTCCATTCTAAAGATGTTTTAAGATGCTTTTTAGCAACTTCTACACGCTCTTCTATTGACGGTGGAGCCAAATGCTCACCTGTTTCTAAATAGTGTTTAACTTCTCTAAAAATCCATGGATATCCAATAGCAGCTCGCCCAATCATGATACCATCTACAGGAAATTCTTCAAGCATTTGTTTTGCTTTTTCTGGAGAATCTACATCACCGTTACCAAAAATTGGGATTACGATATTTGGATTACGTCTAACATTCGCTATTTTAGTCCAATCCGCCTGCCCTTTATACATTTGTTTTCGTGTTCTACCATGTATAGACAATGCTTTAATTCCAACTTCTTGTAATCTCTCAGCAACTTCCTCAATATAGATTGTATCTTCATTCCACCCTAATCGAGTTTTTACAGTCACAGGTAAATCGGTAGCCTCTACAACAGCTTTGGTCATTTCAACCATTTTAGGAATATCTTGCAATATACCAGCTCCTGCTCCTTTACCGACTACTTTTTTTACTGGACATCCAAAATTAATATCTATTAGTTCAGGTTTCGCCTCAGTAGCAATTTCGGTAGCTCTAATCATAGAATCAATATTACCACCAAAAATTTGTATTCCGATTGGGCGTTCATTATCATAAATATCTAATTTCATGGTACTTTTATCAGCATCACGAATTAAACCTTCACTAGAAATAAACTCAGTAAACATTAAATCAGCTCCAAACTCTTTACATAGTGCTCTAAAAGGTGGATCGCTCACATCTTCCATAGGCGCTAATAAAAGAGGGTTCTTTGGTAGTTCTATCTTTCCTATTTTTATCAAAACTGTTCTTTTTAAAATCAAGTTATTATCGTTAATGATAAATAACTCAGATATTTTGGCAAAAGTACAATCTTTTATCACATAAAAAAAGAGCTATTGATAAACACAATAGCTCTTTTTATGAGTTTAATATTAAAACCTATAAGAGTTTATACGTTAACCCCAATCCTAATACTTCTTTAAATTGAACGGCTTTACCTGTTGTTCCATTATCTCTTAGGAATACAGTATTGTCATCATATAATAATTCTGTTTGTAGGTTCATGCTAATGTATTTATTAACCTGCATCACTATTGTATTATACCATTTAACATCAATATTTTGAGGATTATCAATATAATTTGAATATAGCTCAAGTTTAGTTTCATAAGTTACATTCTCCATTAGTGGAGTTTTGTAATTCATAATTAAACTTGCCCCTAGCTCATAACGAGCTTTATCTCCTTTGTCTAATCCATACTGTGTTTCATCTACTTGTTCTGCTAACACATAAATTGCTTTAAGTGCAATAGGCGACATATATACCGAAAATTTGTCGTTCGGTTTATAATCCATACCGACTGATAGATTAATAACACCAGGTGCCATAAATTGAGAAACCACACTATCTCTTTCAAATGGATCTTTAAATCCCAAATCAAAAGTTGTTTCAAATCCTAAAGCAGTTGCGTAACTCCAATTCCCTTTAGCTTTATTCTTGTAAATAGAATTCAATTTTATTCTGTCATCCGATTTCACGAAATCTCGTGTACCTTGTTTTAGCATTCCATATCCCAACTCAAGGCTATTCTCCCAAACATTACCGTTTTTTTCGTAGTTGGCATTCGCTTTCACAAATCCGACTAACGATAAACTATTTTCACCCCCGGCTGCCCAGTTGCTTAAACCAAGCTGAGTAAAATTCAATGTTCCGATCGCATTATAGGTCCAAGAACTATCACTTGGCTCTACTTCTTGAGAAAATACATTTGCACTTATAATACTGGCTAATAATAAAGTATAAATTTTTTTCATTTACTTTGCATTTTGGATTAACGTCTTTTTACAACAAAACAAAGGTATAAATATAAATTTCTTATCTATATTTTTTCGTTGTTTGTAGCAAATTAAGGTTTATAGGGCTGAAATACCTTCGTTATTTCGACGAATGATATTAAAATACTCGATAAACCTAAAAAAACGACCATTAATCGGTCGAAACGTGACATTGAAAAAAAAACAATTATAGTAACCACTTGTTTTACTTATACTTGCATTATAAAGAAAAAATTCCCTGATAACCTTTTAAAACAATTTACTATGGTATCAAAACTTGAGAAAAAATGGAACACGAGATTTAAACAATTGAAAAAATTTTATGAGAAAAACAATCATACAAATATTTCAGCTCGTTATAAAAAGAATAAATCTCTTGGTACTTGGGTTGTAAGACAACGAGTAATCAAGAACAGTTTATCACAAGAACAAGTAGATGCTCTTAATTCCATTAATTTTGTATGGAATCCGAGAGAGACTTCTTGGGACAAAAATTTTACGAAACTCCAAGCTTATAAAGACCAACATGGACATACAAATGTTCCTGTTAATTTTGATGATGATTTAATTTTTGGACGATGGGTTCAAAAACAACGTCGTATAAAAAATTCTTTATCCGATCAAAAGCTACAAATGTTAAATAGCCTTGGCTTTATTTGGGATGGAAATGAATACGTATGGTATAATAATTACGAAACCTTACATTCATTTATTCAAGACAATAAGCGCATGCCAAGCTATAAAGAGAATTTAAAACTTTATAACTGGATGAATCAGCAAAAAATTAAATACAACAATTTAAGGCTAGACGACGAAAAAGTAGAGCTATTAAAAGGAATAGGTGTTGTATTTAAATCTACCCATTAGACTTCTCTTCCAAGATTAAATTGAAGTTCTTGAGTTAAAGATAAATATTGGGTATATTTTTCTAACAAGATTAATCGAGATTCATTAGGCAAATCATTTTGTTTTAATTGAGTCTCGATTTCTTTTATTTTTAGTCGTGCTAGTTCTAATTGGAATCTCCATAATAACTGGTTAATAATGCGCTCTAACTTAACGCGTTCATCAACCACGTAGATTTCTTTTTTCTCCCAATTTGCTAACTGATATTTTTCATGAATAACATGGGTAATGTACTTTACGTGATCTATATTTTCTGATCGGAGTAATTTTGGTAATAAATCTGTATTTGGAAATTCGGCCCATAAACGAGTTATCTCCTCATAAATATCCTGATGTATTCTCTCTGTAAAATTAAATTCTCCAGCCTCTAATTCGTGATGAATAAATTCTAAAACGGTAGTAGACACATAGGTTGGATCTGCTTTTTCATCTTCCGATTCTATTTCTATTTGAATAGCTTCTATATGATAATGCAATAGAATCCTAAGCAGCTGAAACTCTATAGAAAACAATAGGTTAGATGTTTTTTTACGATCAATATCAACATCTAAAGGAACGGTTTCTGGCGCTAAGTCTTGGGGCTGAATACCACTTTCTAACATTATGCCTTGCTCCCTTGCCTTTCGCTTTATTTCACGCTCTTCTTCTTTTCTTTCTTCGTCAAACTTATGTTTAATTTGATTGTCTAATTCCGTAAACAACACCTTTTCATCAAATTCTAATTTAGGTGCGGCATCTTGTATAAATACAGTTCTTTTTAAAGGATCAGGAACTTTAGATATACTTCTAATTATACTTCTTAACCATTTTGTTTTTTCAACAATAGATTGATCTCCATCTCTTCTAAAAAGATCAATTTTAAAATCAATAAAATTCTGAGATTGTTTAGTAATATATTCTTTGATTTCATCTTCTGTTTTTCCTTTCGAAAATGAATCAGGATCTTCACCATCTGGCAACAATAGAACATTAACATTTAATCCGAATTCTAGAATAATATCTATTCCTCGTAAAGATGCTTTTATTCCGGCATTATCACCATCAAATATAACGGTTAAATTATCTGTAAAACGTTTAATTAAACGGACTTGATCTTTTGTTAACGCTGTCCCTGAAGAAGCTACAACATTTTCAATACCAGACTGATGCAATGCAACCACATCTGTATATCCTTCAACTAGAATACAATAATCTTGCTTTACAATACTCTTCTTGGCCTGGAGTATTCCATATAGTATTTTGGATTTATGATAAACTTCACTTTCTGGTGAATTAACATACTTGGCTAACTTTTTATCATTCTTAAGTATTCTGGCCCCAAAGCCTATTGTACGTCCAGAAAGTGAATGAATAGGAAAAATTAGTCGATCCCTATATCGATCAAACCCTTTTCCATCTCTAAAAATACTTAATCCTGTTTCTTCTAATAACGCTTTAGAATATCCATTACTAAGTGCATATTTTGTAAATCCATCTTTAATATTAGCTAAAAACCCGATTTTAAAAGTCTCTACACTTTGGGTAGAAATCTTTCGATCTTTAATATATGGTTGTGCAATTAATTGTCCTTGTTCAGTCTTAAGTTGACTTCTAAAATATTTTTCTGCAAACTCATTTAATAAGTAAAGGTTTTCACGCTTATTTAAGCGTTGTTTTTGCTCTGGACTAACCTCTTCCTCCTCAATTTGGATTTGATACTTTTTTGCTAGCTGTTTTAAAGCCTCAGGATATGATATATGCTCTAAGTCCATTATAAAACTTACAGCATTTCCTCCAGCACTACATCCAAAGCATTTGTAAATTCCTTTTGCAGGAGATACAATAAACGAAGGCGTCTTTTCATTATGAAACGGGCACAATCCAAGATAGTTTGCTCCTCGCTTTTTTAAATGCACATAATCACCAACAACTTCCTCAATTCGAGCAGCATCGTAAATTTCATCTATCGTACTTTTAGGAATCATTCCCATAAAAAGAGGTCTTTAAAAGATTTGGAACACGAAGTTAAGGATTGTTTTTGAGTAAACATAAAAAGGAAGTGTTTCCACTTCCTTTTACAAATTCTATAATATGTTTCCTCTAAATAATTGACATCAAACTTCGATCTGATTAGATAGGAATAAAGCCTTAATTAATCATCGAGCTTTAGAACGGCCATAAAGGCTTTCTGTGGTATTTCTACATTACCAACTTGACGCATACGCTTCTTTCCTTTCTTTTGCTTTTCAAGAAGCTTACGTTTACGTGAAATATCTCCACCATAACATTTTGCAGTAACATCTTTCCTTACGGCTTTTACCGTTTCACGAGAAATAATTTTTGCTCCAATAGCAGCTTGAATAGCAATATCAAACTGCTGCCTTGGAATAAGCTCTCTTAATTTGGCACAAATTTTCTTTCCAATATTGTACGCTCCATCTCTATGAATTAAGGCTGACAATGCATCTACTTGTTCACCATTCAATAAGATATCTAACTTAGATAAGTTTGTATCTTTCATTCCTATTGGTTGATAATCGAATGATGCATATCCTTTAGAGATAGTCTTTAATTTATCGTAGAAATCAAATACAATTTCTGCAAGTGACATTTCAAAAGCAAGCTCTACACGATCAGTAGATAGGTAAACTTGATTCTTTAATATTCCTCTTTTTTGTATACACAAACTCATTACAGGTCCAACGAAATCAGACTTTGTAATAATTTGAGCAGCAATATATGGTTCTTGAGCATAATCTAAATAATTAGGCTCTGGTAACTCAGAAGGATTATGTACTAATATTTTTTCGCCTTTTTTCGTATAAGCATCATAGTATACGTTAGGAACTGTTGTAATAACAGTCATATCAAACTCACGCTCTAATCGCTCTTGGATAATTTCCATGTGTAACATTCCTAAGAATCCACAACGGAACCCAAACCCTAATGCAGCTGACGATTCTGGCTCAAATGTTAATGAAGCATCATTTAACTGGAGCTTCTCCATAGACGCTCTTAACTCTTCGTAATCTTCAGTATCTACAGGATATATTCCAGCAAAAACCATTGGCTTTACATCTTCAAAACCATCAATAGCCTCATTACAAGGGTTTTCTACAGATGTAATTGTATCACCAACTTTAACTTCAGCAGCATTTTTAATACCAGAAATTATATATCCTACATCTCCAGCTTTTACCTCTTTACGTGGTAACTGAGTCAGTTTTAATGCCCCAATATCATCCGCAAAATATTCTTTACCAGTGGCAACAAATTTTACTTTCTCACCCTTTTTCATTGTCCCACTAACAACTTTGTAATAGGCTTCAATTCCTCTAAACGGATTATATACCGAATCAAAAATTAAAGCTTGCAATGGTCCACTTTCATCTCCTTTTGGAGAAGGTATACGATCTACAATAGCATCTAATATTTCAGGAACTCCAAGTCCTGTTTTAGCAGAACATTGTAAAATATCTTCAAATTCACCACCAATTAAATCAATAATTTGATCACCAATTTCTTCAGGATTTGCACTCGGTAAATCTACCTTATTTAATACTGGAATAATTTCTAAATCATTCTCTAATGCTAAATATAAATTAGAAATAGTTTGTGCTTGTATTCCTTGAGCAGCATCTACAATTAACAAGGCACCTTCACATGCCGCAATTGATCTTGATACCTCATAAGAGAAATCTACGTGACCAGGAGTATCAATAAGATTAAGACGGTATTCTACACCATCTCTTATATAATCCATTTGAATCGCATGAGATTTAATCGTAATTCCACGTTCTCTTTCTAAATCCATATCATCCAACAACTGATTCTGTTGTTCTCTTTCAGATACAGTTTGTGTAATTCCAATTAATCGATCTGCTAACGTAGATTTACCATGATCAATATGTGCGATAATACAGAAGTTTCTTATGTTTTTTTGTTCCATTGATGTCTAAATTACAATCTACAAAGTTAAACATTTTTTATGCGGAATCTTCTATATTTCATTAGATTTTATGACTATAAATCAATATCCAAAATTTAATATTTAAAACATACCTTTGTGACCTACCCTTCCTGATTAATAAAACATTAATTATTTCTCCTTTTGATTAAAGACACACCTTCAATGACGACAACCCTTTTAAAGCAGAATTTAAAAAAATATTTTGGATATGACACTTACCGTCCGCTTCAAGAAGATATTGTAAAAAACATATCTGAAGGGAAAGACACCTTAGTGCTAATGCCAACTGGAGGAGGTAAATCAATTTGTTATCAACTGCCCGCCATCACTCTTCCTGGATTAGCAATTGTCATTTCTCCACTTATTGCATTAATGAAAGATCAGGTAGATGGATTAGTTCAAAATGGGATTTCTGCTGCCTATTTAAACTCAAGTTTAACAGAAGCAGAACGTGTTGATGTTTTAGATAAAATTAGCAACGAGAAATTAGATCTATTATATATTTCTCCAGAGAAACTACTTAACTCAGAAATATTCACGCTTCTAAAGCATATTAAACTTTCTCTTTTCGCAATTGATGAAGCGCATTGTGTTTCGGATTGGGGACATGATTTTAGACCAGAGTATAAACAATTGCATCATGTTAAAAAACATTTCGCTAATATTCCAATAGTAGCACTTACTGCAACAGCAGATGCAACTATTAAATCTGATATCCTTGATTTTTTAAAATTAAAAAATCCAAGCGTTTTTGAGCGGTCATTTGATCGCCCAAATTTATTTCTGGAAGTAAGACCTGGTAAAGACAGAGATAAGCAAATCTTACGCTTCTTAAACGACAGAAGTGACACCAGTGGTATAATTTATTGCTTGAGCAGGAAACAATGTGAAAAAACAGCTCAAAAATTACGTAACGCTGGATATAAAGCCATGCCGTATCACGCAGGAATGACTTCTGAACTTAGAGGAGATATTCAACGAAAGTTTATTACGGATGAACTTCCGATTGTGTGTGCAACAATCGCTTTTGGAATGGGTATAGACAAATCGAATGTCCGCTGGGTTATTCATTATAACCTTCCAAAAAGCATGGAAAACTATTATCAAGAAATTGGACGATCTGGACGAGATGGATTAGCTGCAGACACACTCCTATTTTATTCTTATGGAGATTTGCTTCAACTAAGAAAATTTGCGGAAGAAAGCGCCAATGCCGAAATCCTTCTTTCTAAATTACAAAGAATGATGGATTACGCTGAATCTAGAATTTGCAGAAGACGTGTACTTTTAAATTATTTTGGAGAATACTCTGAACAAGATTGTAAAAACTGTGATATTTGCTTAAACCCTCCTAAAGTATTTGACGGAACATTAATTGCTCAAAAAGCATTATCTGCAGTAAAACGAACACATGAATCTGAAGCCATGGGTGTCATTATTGACATTCTTAAAGGAACACAAAACGGGTACAACCTAGACAAAAATTACAATACATTAAAAACGTTTGGTTGTGGAAACGAGTTAACATATCAACAATGGCAATTGGCCCTTTTACTTCTTCAACTTGGTTATGTAGATGTTCAATACAAAAATGATCACGCTTTAAAAGTAACACCTTTGGGCGATCAAATTTTATTTGAGAAAAAGCAAGTTGCCCTCACATCACTTACCAAAGAAAAAGCCATCCGAAGAGATACAAAAGTTAAATCTGATGCACAGAAATCATTTGAAGGCTTATATGAAAAGTTACGAAAATTAAGACTGGATTTAGCAACAGAACAAAACGTTCCTGCTTACCTTATTTTCTCTGATGCCTCTCTTAAGGAGATGGCAAACATAGCCCCTACTAAAGAATCTGATTTCATAGCAATTTCTGGTGTTGGAGATACCAAACTCGCTCGATATGGATTTGATTTCATGGAATTAATAAAAGCACATACAGGTAAGAAAAAGTCAACACAAGATCAAACCCTTGAACTATATAACAAAGGACTTTCTATTGATGAAATTTGTAAAATTAGAGGATTAAAATCTGTCACTATTTTCTCTCATATTTGCAAATTGTACCTCGATGATAAAATTGATAACATTGATAAATTCGGTTCTTCGAAAGCGACAAAACTTGTTATCTCTTATCTAAAAAAGCATCCTGATTTTGACGGTAAGCTCAAAGGCATTTATGACTACGGAAAAGAATTAATACCCTATGAAGAAATCCGAATAGCTTTAACTATCGAAATGAAAAAAATGAATAATCAATAATCAATATTATAATTACTATGTCATTCATCACATTTTTAGTCTTCGATTTCATACTTATGATAATTTTCTTCTTAAAATGGAGAAATAGCAAGAACAAAAGGCTCCGTTTATATTTCATTTTATCTTCTATCCCTTTTCTTTTATTAATCCTTTTGATTATTGCAGTATCACAATATGATGGACCTTGGTGTCCGAGTTGTTAATTAACATAAATGAAATTCAAAAATCGACACCTCATATCATATTATCTATTATTTTTGTAAAAAAAACAGCATGAAAATATTTATTGGATCTGACCACGCTGGTGTAGAATTAAAAGCAGCGATAATTAAGCATTTAGCTAAAGCAGAAATGAAAGCTGAAGATTTAGGCCCTTTTTCTGCAAATAGCGTAGACTATCCTGATTATGCTCACACAGTATGCTTAGAGGTGTTATCTGCCCCTAAAAACAGCTTTGGAATCTTGATTTGCGGAAGTGGAAATGGAATTAACATGTCTGCAAACAAACATCAAGAAATACGTTCAGCCTTATGTTGGGAACCTGAGATAGCTTCATTATCTAGACAGCACAATGATGCTAATGTTATTGCTTTACCTGCTCGATTTATATCTGAGAAAAAAGCTTTAAAAATAATTGATGCCTTTTTAGATGCCGAATTTGAAGGTGGACGACACCAAAATAGAGTTAATAAAATCGCTATAGATTTTGATGAAGAATAGACGTTTGTTCCACGTGGAACACATGTATTGAAATAAAAAAAAAACGAAGTCATTTTAACTTCGTTTTTTTTATGCCATAGAATAAATAGCAATTAATATTTATAGATAAAACGATCCATTCAGATTTGAATGGATTAACATAAAAAAGGCATTTGATGTTATATCAGATGCCTTTTTTATGTTAATGTTCCACGTGGAACCAATATATTCTATCGACCCATATAAACTAATAAAACACTAATATCAGCTGGAGAAACTCCACTAATTCTAGACGCCTGACCTATGGTATCGGGTTTAATTTCGGACAACTTTATCTTAGCTTCATTTGACAAGGAATTAATTTCATTATAATCATAATGTACTGGAATACGGATACGCTCAAGCTTAATTAACTTCTGAGCATTCTCTCTTTCTCGCTTCAAATACCCATCGTATTTAATCCTTATTTCTGCCAACTCTACACCTTCTCTATCAAAACCTTTCTTTTCGAAATATTCTTGTAAAGCAGGCATTACTCTAAGATCTTCGATAGACACATGTGGTCTACTTAGAACTGCTTTCATCTTATTTTTTTGCCTTAGAACTTGTGATCCTTTAGCCTCTAAAATCGGATTCATTAATTCTGGTGATGCCGATTTAGCACCCATAAATCCAATTAAATCTTCGCAATAATTTAACTTTTCCTTTAAACGAATTACTCTCGATTCGTCTGCCAATCCAAGAGCGTATCCTTTCTCTGTTAGCCTCACATCTGCATTATCTTGCCTAAGCAACAATCGATACTCTGCTCTGGAGGTAAACATTCTATAAGGCTCATTGGTACCTTTATTAACTAAATCATCAATCAAAACCCCAATATAAGCTTCATTACGATTTAAAATAAATGGATCTTTATTCTCATTCTTTAAAGCTGCATTAATTCCAGCCATTAACCCTTGGCAACCTGCTTCCTCATACCCTGTAGTTCCGTTTATTTGACCTGCAAAGTACAAGTTTCCCACACGCTTAGTTTCTAAAGTACGTTTCAATTGCGTAGGTTGAAAGAAATCATATTCTATCGCATATCCGGGTTTAAACATCTTAACGTTTTCAAACCCAGGAACCAGTTTTAACGCTTCATATTGGACCTTTTCAGGAAGGGAAGTACTAAATCCATTTACATAAATTTCGCATGTATGTGCTCCTTCAGGCTCAACAAATATTTGATGACGTGTACGTTCTTTAAACCTTGTAATTTTATCTTCAATAGAAGGGCAATACCTCGGTCCTAATCCTTGTATTCTACCTTGAAACATTGGTGATTTCTCAAAACCTGTTTCTAAAATTGAATGTACCTCAGGATTCGTATATGTAATATAACATGAACGTTGCTCCTCTAAACGCTTTGTGTCTGTGTAAGAAAATTTCAACGGTGTTTCATCACCTGGCTGCTCTTCCATTTTAGAAAAATCCAAACTTCTAGCATCCACTCTAGGTGGTGTACCAGTTTTCATTCTTCCACTTTCAAAACCCAATTCAACTAACGCTTCGGTTAATCCTTTCGCGGCATGTTCTCCAGATCTACCTCCACCAAATTGCTTCTCTCCTATATGGATAATTCCATTCAAAAATGTTCCATTTGTTAGGACAACAGACTTCGCATTAATGGACATTCCTAGTTGCGTCGTTACACCAGTAACCACTCCATTCTCTACATTTAGTCCAGTAACCATATCTTGCCAAAAATCCAAATTAGGTTGTTTTTCCAACTCTAATCTCCAACGTTCAGCAAATCTCATTCGGTCACTCTGGGCACGTGGACTCCACATTGCAGGTCCTTTCGACAAGTTCAATATTTTAAATTGAATCATTGTCTCATCAGTTACTATTCCTGAAAGCCCACCTAATGCATCAATCTCACGAACAATTTGTCCTTTTGCTACACCACCCATTGCAGGATTACAAGACATTTGAGCAATGTTTTGCATATTCATGGTTACCAACAATGTTTTTTGCCCCATTTTAGCCGCAGCATGAGCAGCTTCACAACCGGCATGACCACCACCTACAATAAGAACATCATAATTTGTATTAAACATTTTCTTATGGTTTTATATGAAATGTTCCACGTGGAACACGTTTAATCGAATTGTAATTTAGAAAGGTAATAATCCTCCTTTGCACGCATTTCTTTCTCATCCTCTTTAGACTTGTCTTTATAACCACATAAATGTAATACACCATGTGCTACAACTCTACAAAATTCATTTTCGAAAGACTTATTATACGTTCTAGCATTATCGCGAACACGATCTACACTTATGAATAAATCTGAATGCAATTCATTTTCATCATAATCAAAAGTGATTATATCCGTATAATAATCATGATTCAAATGCTCTTGGTTAATTTTCAGCAGATACTCATCATCACAAAAAATGTAAGTAAGTTCTTTTAAAATACAGTTTTCCTCTTGGATTAAATTTCTAATCCAAGTCTCTATTCTTTGTTCATTCTCAATTTCAAAATCGAGTTCGTAATGAAAACCTATCTCCCCCATCATAACCATTTCTAATTCTTTGCAAAATTACATAAATATAAATTAATGTTACTCAAAAAAATAAAGACTTAAATAATTTCAAAATATAGCTCACAAACCATGTAATATAAATAAAAGTAATGCAAAATGCAAATCAAATAGATAATTTCTATTAAACATTCACGTTTATAAACAGAAAAACGATTAACTCTAATAAAAATGAAATAAAGAAGCAAATAAGCCTATATAAACCTACTTAACATATATATGTATCAAAAAAAGTAATAAAGCTGCAAATACAAGCTTAAAACAAGTCAAATAAACATTGATTTGAATACAATTCCGCAATATATTCATTAAGAATTTGGATAATTCGAAAGTTATAATAATATTTGCATACTAAATATAACGAATATATAGTATGAGTTACTCTTTATCTTTCTCTAAGGCTATTCTAGTTGTCATTTTTATTTCAGATAAAATTAGACAGGGCCAATTTGAATTTCTTTCAACTAAAACTATTTCGGAAATTCTAAATATTCCAAAACCAACATTGGTAAAAATAATGCAAAATCTAACTGCGGCTGGAATAATAGAAACAAAAGAAGGTAAATCTGGAGGAATACGTTTACGTAAACAACCTTCAGAGATTTCAATTTTAGATATCCTAAACGCTACAGAAGGTGGTAAACCCCTATTTCAAACCAATTTCAACATTTTGGCAGAAGGTAAAAGACCAGATAATGCACAAAAATCAATAGAAAATGTATTGCTTGATGCTGAAACTAAAATGCACCATTCACTATCCAAAAAAACCATTGCACAAATTTTAACCGATATGGATTAATAAGAATTAATCCATATATTTTTTTAACCAATACTATATATACGAAATATATAGTTTAAACATTTAAAATGAAAACAAAACTATTCATCTTACTATTTGTATTCCTAGGAATACAATTTTCTAAGGCACAAAAAGAAAACTCAAGTCCAACACAATTAAGTGTAGAAATAGATCCTGCTACATTCTTTATGAATGGGTATGGAATTCATTTAAGGCTTAAACCAAAACATTGCACACATGCACTATTTGGTATTGGTGTATATGCTTTAGATTTACCCAAACAACTTATAGATTTAAATGCAAAAAATAAAGATAAAAACTGGAATCTAAGGATTAAACAAGGCGTAAGTCTTTTTGCCGAACATCACTTCAAGGAGGTCAATGAAAAATGGTTTACTGGAATACAATTGGGGCTACAGACTTTTGAACTTGAAAAGAATAATGTCAACAAAAAAGAAGAATATACGAACGTATTAAGCATGGGATACGTTGGCTATACATTTACCCCATTTAAATCCAAAATATATTTTAAGCCCTGGTTAGGATTTGGCTATACACAAAAAGTATCTGGAGATAATAAAATTAACACAGAGTCATATGATATAGCACCTTTAACATATTTTGCGACATTACATATTGGGTATACATTTTAAATCTGGGTACAAAAAAAAGGCATCTACAAATATAGATGCCTTTAATATTTTATGGTAAGTAATTTCTTACGCTTCTAATGGAAATTCTTCAGTAATTTGAGTAACCCATCTTTCAATACGCTCATCTGTTTCATCGAATTGATTATCCTCATCAATGGCTAAGCCAACAAAGAAACCTTTTTCCATCTCCCCTTTAGATTCCGTATGTTCATACCCTTCAGTACTCCATTTTCCAACAATACTTCCTCCGTTAGCAAGAACTTCTGTGGCAATAATACCAATTCCATCAACGAAATATTCACTATAAACATATTGATCTCCAAGACCAAATAATGCAATTGTTTTACCAGTAAAGTCAACAGTTTTAAAATCTTCAAAAAAGCTATCCCAATCACTCTGTAATTGCCCATCATGCCAAGTAGATAATCCGAGAATAATTTGATCATACTCATCAAATGTAGATGTTTCAACATCATACATATCATAAATATCAACTTTATCTTCTCCAATTAATGCTTGGATTTTGTTCGCTACCTCTTCTGTATTTCCGGTATCAGAACCGAAAAATAAACCTATCTTTTTCATGATATTTTTTACTGTTTAAAATAAACGATCTAACAATTCATCAAAAGCTATTTCACTTTTATTTCCTAGATCAATTTCATTCATTTGAATTAACCCCAAAAGTAACATATAAAACTGCTTGGCCTTACGTTTTGGATTTGATATTTTCTTCTTTTTTAAATAATCAGAAACTACATTTAACCAATCGTTTTGATATCCTACTATTTGCGAAACTAAAACATTATCTTTTTCGTATTTCAATTCATTGGAAATAAAATTGAAAACAAAAACACGTTTCCCAGCTTTCAATTGCTGGATATAGTAATCACTTATTCGTCTAATCGTTTTTTGAACCTTACCATCGCAAAGTTCAGAAACTGCATTTAATTCTTGCTCAATAATATTAGACATTGCTAAAGAAAATAATTGCTCTTTTCCCTTCGGAAAATAATAATACAACGATCCTTTAGAAATACCTGTTTTTTGAATTAATTCATTAACTCCTGTTTGGTGGTAACCAAATTCAAGAATTAATTCTTCGGCATTTTGGAGTAAGATTTCTCTTTTAGACATTTACTATCCTTTTGGTTTAAATACAAATTCTTGGATATCCATTTGTGCTTTTTTCCCTTTTACAGAATAATTTAAAACTCCGTTTTTAAAAGGATCTTTACCAAATAAAGTATTTGGTAATACTTTAAACTCAGGATCTGTCTTAGCTTTCTTTTCTTTGTAAGTCCCAGAAATTATTAACGTAGATTTCTTATCTCTATCTAATGGCTCTATAAGCTTAACTTCAACAGGTAACGTTTGATTCTGAATAATTAAATTCTCAACTTTAATTACATTTAAACGTTCACCTGTAATGATAATATTGAATTTAATACCTCTTTCATGCATACGTTCATTATGCCAATAATGATAACTCGTTTCATCTGTAACATGAACAATATCCTGAGGTTGAAGAGTTTTACAACCTATTAAAATAAAGAATGTACTTAATAGTACGATTAGAGAACTTATTTGCTTTTTCATCTTTAAAATTTAATGTATTGATGGTGAAATTAATGAACATATTTCTTTTAAAAAAATTTCATCGCCATCATTGAATGCATTTATCTTACTTGAGTCTATATCTATTTGCCCAATCATAATTCCATTTTTAAACATTGGGACTACAATTTCTGATTTTACATGAATACTACATGCAATATAATTTTCTTCTTTTGACACATCATCTATCAAAAAAGTTTCCTGAGATTCTGCTGTTTGACCACAAATTCCTTTACCAAAAGGAATCTTAAAGTGATCTGTATGTTCCCCAACATAGGGTCCAAGTTCTAGCATACGCTCTTCTGTTTTAGAAACCAAATAAAACCCAACCCAATCATAATCTGACAAGGAATCGTGAATTAAATTAGAAACGTAAAGCATTGCTTCTTCCCCGGTATGTGCCTTTTTTAAATAATCCTTAAAATTATCAAGGATAATACTAAAATGATTTTCCTTTCCCATTATAATATCTCTGTTAAAGCCTCGTCAACTGCTTGCACAGTTTTATCCAATAGCTCACTTGTATGTGTTTGTGCAATAAACAACGTTTCAAAAGCAGATGGTGCAAAATAAATTCCACGCTTTAATACACCATGAAATAATTTCTTAAACATATCTGCATCTGCCGCACAAGCATCATCAAAATTCTCTACTTTATCTACTCCAAAATGGAAACTTAACATAGACCCATTACGGTTTATGCAATATTGTAAATTATGCTTTTTGAAAACACGATCTAATTGATGATGCAAATATTCTGTTTTCTCATCAATTTCATTGAAAATATTCTGATTGTCATTTAACTCTTTTAATAGAGTTAAGCCCGCAGACATTGCCATCGGGTTTCCTGATAATGTTCCAGCTTGATAAACGGGTCCTTCAGGCGCAATCATAGACATTATTTCCTTCTTTCCTCCGAAAGCACCTACAGGCATACCTCCACCAATAACCTTACCCATACAAATAAGATCTGGTTGAATATTAAATTTCTTATGCGCACCTCCAGCAGATAATCTAAATCCGGTCATTACTTCATCAAAAATTAGAGTTGCTCCTTCTTGATCGCAAATTTGACGTAAGCCTTCTAAAAACCCTTCATTAGGTGGAATACACCCCATATTACCAGCAACAGGTTCTATAATAATTGCTGCTATTTCATTTTTATTTTCTGCAAATAACTTTTGAACAGAATCTAAATCATTATAAACCGCCAAGAGGGTATCTTTAGCAGTTCCTTTTGTTACACCAGGAGAATTAGGTACTCCTAAAGTAACTGCTCCACTACCCGCTTTAATTAAAAACGGATCTGCATGACCATGATAACACCCTTCAAATTTTATGAATTTGTCTCGGTTTGTATACGCACGAGCTAAACGAATAGCACTCATACAAGCCTCGGTACCAGAATTAACCATTCTAACCTTATCCACAGAAGGCATCATAGAGCAAATTAATTCGGCAATATCAGTTTCTATTTCTGTTGGTGCTCCAAATGAAGTACTATTAGCCGTTGCCTTGTATAAGGCATCTGTTACTGGCTGATGAGCATGACCTAAAATCATTGGACCCCAAGATCCAATAAAATCAACATATTCTTTATCATCCACATCCGTAAGTATAGACCCTTTTGCTTTCTTAAAAAACACAGGTGTTCCTCCTACCGATTTAAAAGCACGTACAGGTGAATTTACACCACCTGGAATAAACATTTGTGCTCTTTGAAACATTTCCTGACTCTTATTCATCTTTATTTATTTTAATCTTAATTTTTAATCATAAAAATTAAGTGAAATCATCAATACTTTTACTAGGCTTTCGCTAATTTTTTAGCCACTTCAAATGCAAAATATGTTGCAATTAAATCGGCCCCAGCTCTTTTAAATGCAATAAGACTTTCCATTACACTTTCCTCATAGTTTAACCAACCTTTCTCAGAAGCAGCCTTTATCATGGCGTATTCTCCAGATACTTGATAAACAGATACTGGAACGTCTGACCATTCCTTAACTCTATATACCATATCTAAATATGGCATTCCAGGTTTAACCATTACTATATCAGCACCTTCTTCTAGATCTAACATTGTTTCTCTTAAACCAGCATCTCCGTTTGCAGGGTTCATTTGATATGTTTTTTTATCTCCAAATCCTGGTGCTGAATCTAATGCATCTCTAAAAGGGCCATAAAAACAAGACGCGTATTTTGTGGTATATGACATAATACCAACGTTTGGAAAACCAGATTCTTCAAGGTGTTCCCTTATTCCGGCTATACGACCATCCATCATATCTGAAGGTGCCACCATATCGGCCCCAGCCTTAGCGTGAGACACAGCCATTTTCCCAAGAACCTCAACGGTTTTATCATTTACAATTTCACCGTCTTCAACTATTCCATCATGGCCATAGCTTGAATATGGATCTAAAGCCACATCTGTCATGATGTATATTTCAGGAAGCTCAGATTTTATTGCACGAATAGATCTTTGCATTAATCCTTCTGGATTTAATGCTTCGGTACCCTCATTATCTTTTGTTTCGTCTTTAGCTTTGGCAAATAGTAAAACCGATCTTATCCCATAGTTATATGCTTCTTTAAGATGAGGCAATAACGAATCTAAAGAGTAACGAAAATAATTAGGCATTGAAGAAATTTCTTCTTTTATTCCATTTCCTTCCACAATAAACACAGGAAGAATAAAATCAGATGCTTTTATATGATTTTCTTGAACTAACTCTCGAATTGCACTTGATGCACGTAAACGACGAGGTCTTTGATAAGGGAAACTCATGAATCTCTATTTTTTTAATCAAACAAATATACATTACATGAATTAAATTATCGAATAAAAACAGAGCTTAGTTCATATTGTTTAATTAAATTAAAAATGGCCCTTTATTTTCATAAAGAGCCATCCAAATAAACTAAATAAAATATACTATTTAATAATTTCTTTTGAATAGATTAATTTATTGTTTTCTAAAATAGATAGTATGTAAACACCTTTATTTAATTGACTTACATGAATTGCATTTGATTCTAAAATATTAGATTGTACTGTTTTCCCATTAACATCCGTTAAAACATAAGTTGTATTTAAAGATAAATCTCCATTAACGTATATTGTATTAACTACTGGATTTGGAAATACTGTAATATTCAAATTTTCGTTTTCTTCTAATCCTACCGTATTGTCTTCAATTTTAAATATTGTAGTTGTACCTGAAACTTCATGACTTGAAATTAATACATCAAATGCTGAATGATTATCATCTGCAGATAAAAATAATATTCCTTCTGGTGCAATATCTGCCATTAACCCTGTAGACTCATCCATAGAATGAACATAAGAATCAAACACTGGAGATTCAGGGTTTGTAATGTTATAAATCATTATTCCACCTTGTCTTTCTAATCCAACAAATGCATAATAACTTTCCCCTACTTTACCAACCGTAATAGATTCTGGTTCTGGCCCTTTATCATCTGATCTTGAATCTGATTTAGATGCTTTACCACTATTACAATTAAAGAAATTTGGATGATTATCTGATATATATTGTTCAATTTGGTCTCCTGAATCCCATACTAATTCACCTGCTTCATTCCAAATTGTAAACGATCGTGCACCATAGCTATATAACTCATCAATATCACCATCACCATCGGTATCACCAATCATATCAATTGTAAATGATTTTAATCTTCCTAATACAGAATCTTGCTGTAATGTTTCCGCATTTGGAAAGGCCGTAGCGTCTAGTGTAAGATCACCTATTCTTGTTTCTGATTCGTACCCATCATATTCTCTACCATCTCCTTCGTTCGCAGATAACCAATATGTATTACCTCCAACTGTTAACGATGAAATTGCATCTGGCTGATACACACCTTTAACATCCCAATTTTGGATGTTAATCATGTCATCTTCATTTGACACGTCCATTCCTTGGTCTAACTCACTATGATCTTTAAAACCAAGTCCTTTATATCCAGAGATTGTATTCGTTGTTAAATCAACAAATATGAATACATTATTCTCTTGACAAACAACAGTTGCAATTGTTGAGTTTTCATTAACAGCAATGTATTCTGGTTCTAAATCTTCAGCCTTTGTTGCTCCTGGCTTAAATAATCCACCTTCTATTGTTGCAGGTGCCCCTGTTAAGGATAATGTAACAACATTTGCTTGTGTAAGTCCTGCTATACCACCACTTATATCAATAATAGATATCGAACCTTCTGGATCATTCGTATAATCATCATTTGGTTCTCCTTCGTTAGCTACTAATAGTTTATTTCCATCCTTAGTAACTGTTATCATATCTGGAAGAGCTCCTACCGTTAATTCCTTTACCATGTTTCCATCGGTATCAAAAATAACAACTTTACCATTATCTTGCTTTACTGGAGCTTGTATAGCTGCAGCAAAATGCCCATTTCCTAAATTTACAACAGAGTTAACTCCACCTCCGTATGTTAACACATTTACACCTCCAAAATGAACTGGATTTTGAAAATCTGCTACATCAATAATATCTATAGAATCTGAAGCTGCATTTGTTGTAAATAAACGCTTACTTGCTTTATCATATGCTGTAATTTCACAGGCTCCTTCTCTTCCGTCTGTATATCTACCAAACTCAGTAACTGTTAGATTTTGAGCAAATAAAGATGCACTAAAAACTCCAGCTAAAACCAATAAAGATGTTTTCATAATTTGTTTTTTATTTTATCCAAATGAACAAAACAATCACAAAAACTGAATTAAATAGAATTTAAGAAACAATTAAAAACGAAGCATTAATCGCATATTTTAAGGGTTAATTAACTTGAGATAAACTTAAAATAAACACTGGAGATATTTCAACAAAAAAAGGATAGGTAAAACCTATCCTTTAAACTATTTATTAAACTAAATCTTAATTAATTCTGATCTAGCTTTTTTACCATGGTAAGAATAGTAGCTACTGCTACAGTCTCACCAGTTTCGTCATATACATCAACAAAGAACTTTACAATTCCTTTTGCAATATCGTCCTCAGAACGTTTTTCTTGATCTATTTTTTCTTTTACAGTAAACTTAACACCAATAGTAGCCCCTGGATAAACAGGTTTTGTAAATCGTGCATCTTCTAGTCCGTAATTTAATAGAACAGGTCCTTTTTTAGGGTCTACAAATAAACCAGCGGCCTTAGATAATATGAAATAACCATGAGCCACACGCTCTTCAAAAATTGTTCCCTCTAAAGAAGTAGCATCCATATGCGCATAGAAATTATCACCACTTACATTTGCAAAATTAGTGATGTCTGTAGTTGTAACCGTATGTTTATGCGTAAACACCGTTTCACCAACAACCAATTCTTCAAAGTGCTTTCTAAATGGATGAACTTCTGTTTCTTTATATTTAGATCCAGCTTGAAATGTACCTGTAACTTCTGTAATAGTTGTTGGACTTCCTTGAATAGATGTTCTTTGCATATAGTGTAATACTCCACGCTTACCACCCATTTCTTCACCTCCACCAGCACGACCAGGTCCACCGTGTGTTAATAAAGGCATTGGTGATCCATGTCCTGTACTTTCTTTAGCACAATCGGCATTTAATATAAGTATACGACCATGGAATGCTGCTGCACCCATGACAAATTCTCGTGCCACATTATCATCTGCTGTTACAATTGAACAAACTAATGAACCTTTACCCATTTGTGCCAATTGAATAGCTTCATCTAGATTTTTATATGGCATTATAGTACTTACAGGACCAAATGCCTCTGTACTATGTACGTCTGTATTTACAAATGGATTTTCGTTTACAAATAATATTGGAGAAATAAATGCACCTTTATCATATGTAGAACCTTTTACTTCAATAGAATCAAACGTTCCGTAAACCATCGTTTGTGTCTGAGCTAAAAGTTTTGCTTTCTCTAAAACTTCAGCTCTTTGATCCATTCCAGCAAGTGCTCCCATTCGTACACCCTCAACGGATGGATCTCCAATAATCGTTTTCGCTAAACGTGAAGATAATGCTAACTGAACATCTTCTACTAATTTTTCTGGAACAATAATACGACGAATTGCTGTACATTTCTGACCACACTTTACGGTCATTTCACGAGCAACTTCTTTAATAAATAAATCAAATTCAGCTGTTCCAGATACAGCGTCTTCACCTAAAATAGATGAGTTTAAAGAATCTGCTTCCATATTAAATGGTACCGATTCCTCAGAAATTCTAGGATGAGATTTTAACATACGTCCAGTTTCAGCTGAACCTGTGAATGTTACAACATCCTGTAAAGTTACATGATCCAAAATTCCTCTTGCAGATCCTGAAATTAGTTGTAATGCTCCTTCTGGTAATATTTTAGAGTCAATAATTTCTCTAACCATCATTTCGGTTAAATAACAACCAACCGTTGCAGGCTTAACAATACCAGGTACACCCGCTAAAAGGTTAACAGCTATTTTCTCTAACATTCCCCATATAGGAAAGTTAAATGCATTTATATGTATCGCAACACCTTGTTTAGGCACGCAAATATGATGTCCAATAAAACTTCCTTCTTTAGATAATGGAGCGGCATCTCCATCCACATAAAATGGTTGGTTCGGAAATTGTTTTCTTAAGCTCGCGTAAGCAAATAGATTTCCTATTCCCCCTTCAATATCAATCCAAGAATCTACTTTAGTAGCTCCTGTTTTTGCAGACATTTCATAAAATGCTCCTTTACGGGCGATTAAATGTAAGGCAAGCTTTTTAAGCATTAAACCTCTCTCTTGAAACGTCATATTACGCAAAACCTTACCACCAATGGTACGGGCATAATTCATCATTTCAGCAAAATCTAACCCTGTACTATCAGCAATAGCAACTTGTTCTCCATTAATTGCATTAAATAAAGGGGTTCCAGTACCTGTACCTTCTACCCATTGTCCTAAAGCGTAATTTTTAAGTTTCATATATTGTGTTTCCTTAGCTTTCATAAAATTGGCATGAAATTACTAAAAAAATTGCATATGTAATCCTGACAAACTGGAATTTAAAATTCATTTTTTTCATATACCAGAATATTAATATTCTAATATATTGATCATACAATGTGTTAAAACTGAGCCTTAAAATTCAATGAATCTAGTTATCTTAATGGAACACTTAAACTTAATTTTATAGGGTTATTCGGGGTAAATACAGTACTATTATTTTCTATTATAGATTTATTGTATTCTTGTATCAGTTGAGATTTGTAATGCGCCTCTCCTGTATTCCAAATAGCAGTTCCAAGTAAAAAACTTAATACACTACCTACTAATATTTTACTTCCTTGTGTCTCGTCTCCATATTTACAAATTCCGTATCCTACTAACCCTCCGGTAACTCCTAATCCAGCAAATATAGTCCCTATGGATTGCTTTACTTTATGTTTTCGTATTAGGTTATTAATAGCCTTATTATTTGTACGCGCTGATATTTCCTCAATTTGATTAAAGTCATAAATAAATGAATCATTAAATACAAATACATCGGAGTTTGTTGTAGTCTTAATAAAGTTAGAGTTGTCTACGTTTAAACCATCCTTCATATTGGTCTTAAACGCTGCAAAGGAATCCTGTGTGGTAAACCATTTTAAACTTTTACTTATAGCTAACCTGATATTGTATTCATGAAATAATGTAACGTTTGGATCAGAAACTATAACGACATCCGAATATGTTGATACAACTTCTTTTTGTCCTTTGCGTAAACGAATAAAATCTATAACTATTGTTAAATGTGATTCTTCTAAATCTAGCTTTCGTTCTTCTGAAATTTGAAGTGTTTTAATATCGAGATATACAGTATCTAAAAACGTTTCTCCTGTTTGGATATATGATAGATAAGCCGAAAATGTAGACTCTACAGAATTTTTTAATCTTAATGGATAATTCGCATTAAATTCTGGAATAAAAACAGTTCCTAAGTCTTTAGAATCTATATCGGAATATACGCCTCCTATTTTAATCGGAAAATTAAATCCATCTATTGTTTCATTTTTCAATTCTATAAAAACAGTATTTTGTCCTTTAGAATTAAAAGTACAAATGGTTACAAATAGAATAAGTAAGTATTTCATTTTTATAAATGTTTCAAAATATTAACAACACATAACAATAAGTATACCATAAAAAAAACGCTGTACCACAATGTGATACAGCGTTTACGTGTTATTCTAAACACAATAAATTTTAAACCTTAGTAAGCTAAAGTCATTTCATCTACAATATGCTTTGCTCCAGCATATTTATCAATAATAAACAATACGTATCTAATATCTACAGAGATTGTTCTTTGCATTTCATCTTCAAAAGCAATATCACCACTCATTGCTTCCCAGTTACCATCAAAAGCACAACCTACTAATTCTCCGTTACCATTAATTACTGGTGAACCTGAGTTTCCACCTGTAATATCGTTATCTGATATAAAACATACTCTCAATTTACCGTCTGCATCTGCATAACGTCCATAATCTTTAGTTTTATACAGCTCATGTAACTTTGAAGGAATTACAAATTCAGGATTTGTATTATCCATTTTAGCAATAGCTCCTTCTAATGTTGTGTAATAGTCGTAAAAATACCCATCTTTTGGTGCGCTATAACGCCCAACTTTACCATAAGTACAACGCATTGTAAAGTTTGCATTTGGATAGTAATTTTTAGTTGGATTCATTTTACGTAATCCATCAACAAATAAACGGTTTCCTTTTGCTCCTTTTTCTTCAGCACCTTGCATTTTTTGAGCAAACATTCTATACGTATCGTATACAGATGCTTGAACAGCATAAAATGGATCTTCTTTTAATACTTCTAAATTAGGCTCTTTAAGAAAAGCTTCTAATTTCTTTTTATTAACAAAGATCGATTTCTTATATGCTTTTTTAGCAAACTTTTTAAAGTTCCCTTTTTTCACATCTTTAAAGAAACTTGGCTTAAATTCATCATTAGTAATGTCTTTATTGTACTTAGACATCAATGTAATGAAAACCTCTTTATCTGTTGCTAAATCGTAATTTTTAAAATGATCTTCAATCTGTGCATCAATAGCAGCTTTTAATGCTTCTTTCTGAGCTTCTGGAGTATCTTCTCCTAACATACGTTCAATGATACGACTTGCTCTTAAAGCAAACAAAGTAATATCAGATCCAGTTAAAGCAGCCTCCAGTGCATATACATTACCTTTTACAAGAGCATCAGACTCTTTATATGAATCCGAAATTAATGATAACGCTTCACCATATAATGGCTTTAATTCAGGATTAGAATTAACCCATTTTGTGAATTCAGCCTCAATATCTTCTTTTTTCCCTTGAATATCTAAAGCTTTAAGTGCTTTAGACATACCTATTCTATTTTTCCAATAATTAGAAACATTAGCATATTTAGATGAATATTGAATTCTAACTTTCTCGTCATCTTTCATATGATCATCAAAAATATCTAACTTAGTTCTTCTGATATCTATAAAACTAGGGTATTCTTTTTCAACCGCTTGCTCTATTCCCCATGAAGTTAAATAACGATCTGTAGATCCTGGGTATCCCCAAATCATAGTATAATCGTTAGGTTTAACACCTTTCATAGAAACTGGTAAATGATGTTTTGGAGCCATTGGTACATTATCTTCAGAATATTGCGCTGGACTTCCATCTGGTGCTGTATATACTCTAAACATAGAGAAATCTCCTGTATGTCTTGGCCACATCCAGTTATCAGTATCTCCACCATATTTACCTACAGAAGATGGAGGTGTACCTACTAAACGTACATCATCATATCGTTCATAAGTAAACTGGTAAAATTCATTCCCATCAAAAAATGGTTTAATTTCTATTCTATAGCTATTACCTTCTCCAGCTTTCGTTTTTAATTCTGTTATGGCTTCATAAATGTGCTTTTCACGATCCATTTCGCTCATATCATTAGTCACTCCTTTTAAAACGTCAGATGTTACATCATCCATTCTTACTAAAAAGTCAACGAATAATCCTTCATTTGGTTTTTCCTCTCCATTATTAGCAGCCCAAAAACCATCATCTAGGATATTATTTCCAACAGAAGAATGAGATTGGATAGCTTCGTAACCACAATGGTGGTTCGTTAAAATTAATCCTTGGCTAGATATTATCTCTCCAGTACAAAATCCTCCGAAGCTTACAATAGCATCTTTTAAGCTTGAGTTATTGATATCATACAATTGTTCTGGGGTTAATTGTAGACCCATTTTTTGCATTTCTTCAATGTTTTTATTTAAAAACATTGGAAGCCACATTCCTTCATCTGCTTTTGCCACTTGAGACAAAGATGTAAATGCAATTAACGTAGCAGCAAACCACTTTTTTAACATAATGTTATCGGTATTATGAATTATAAATTCTCGCGATATTCTAGGCCTATTCTAAAACCTAATTTGAATACGCTAATATATTAATTTTTTGATCAACCCCTGTCCATAAACTTCTTCTGTGTTTTAAACATTCTATGGCTGTTTCAGTTGCTTCTTTCCACTTCAAATCATCATTACCACAGAGGATAATCATCATTTTCTCTGCCAATGGACCATGGTTATCACCATCCAATTCGATGTGACGATCCAAATAATATTTAAGGTTTTTTAACTGTTCTGGATTAATATCATGTAGTTCATTAACCAAAACATGAAACATATCTGGAATTAAATCTTCTCTACCAAATGTAAATGCAGCTGCAATACAATGTGGTTTATTGCTTCCAATAACCTCGAATGTATGCTTAAGGAAAGACTTTGCTTCTTCTGATTCTAGGCTATTGATAGCGTCATCTAAACTTAATGATGATAAAGAACTCATAAATGAATTAAAAGGACGTATATCTGCCTCTAAATCATTCATAGCGTCAATATACATTTCAAGATGGCTTTTATAATTACCTTGTAAATCAACATCACTTTCCTCTTCTAGAACGATTTCATTAATAAAACGTCTTAAATCAGGATTATTAGACGGTACCCAAGGTATATCTACTGAGGTAAATTCTCGTTGTAATGCTTTTAACAAAGACATAAAATCCCAAACTGCATATACATGCAATTCCATTAAAGACTTAACGTCACGAACTGTTTTTAAATTTTTTATATAAAGGATGAGATATTACGGATTCTCTATATGGCTTAACGGCCTCTTTTAAAGTTTCTAAATGCATAATTTTAATAAAAAGTTAATTACAAAGGAACTTGAGAACATGCCTCACCATAACTTAGTTTTTTGGCAACCTTCCCAAGGTAAAAAGCAGCTTCTGTATATACCGATGCAGGAATCTTCAACGAAGAACATCCACGAAGTAACACACGCTGATTATTGAATGTAGTCCAATCCATTTTAGAGAAAACCGTTGAATAGTAAGACGCTAAAAACTGATTCTGATTACTTTCTTCGTATACAAATTTAAATTTATTCGCCTTATTTGCAATAAAAGGGAAAACCCATGCAGGTAAAATGGCATCCGCTGAGCAATGTATCTTTAATATATTACCAGAGAAAGAATTCCAATCAACAGATTTAATTTCTTTCCTAAACTCTTTTTCTTTAAGGGCAATACCATGGAATAAATATGGTGCTAAATCAAAAGATTCAATTTGAGTTGGATAGTAATCAGCAACATCAAATTCTAAAATCTTATGTTCTTTTATACGTATCTCTTCCATTACATAAATCCTAATTCCAGTTGGGCTTCTTCGCTCATCATAGACTTATCCCAAGGTGGGTCGAATACGATTTCAACTCTACAATGTTCTACCTCTGGTAAGGTTTTAACTTTATCTTGAACCTCTACAGGTAAAGTTTCAGCAACAGGACAATTTGGTGAAGTTAAAGTCATTTCTATTTCAACATCTCCTTCATCCGATACTTTAACATCATAAATTAAACCTAATTCATAAATATCTACAGGGATCTCTGGGTCATATATGGTATGAAGAACGTCTATTACGTCCTCTCCAATTTTATTCATTTCTTCTTCTGTCATGGCTGTAAGTTTTAGATATTTTGATTAGCAAAACTTGATACTCTTTGAATCATCGATGCAAGTCCATTAGATCTAGTCATAGATAAATGCTCTTTTAATCCGATTTTATCAACAAAGTTGAAATCATAATTTGCTACATCCTTAATATTTTGTCCTTGAACTGGGCGCAATATTAATGCTGCTATTCCTTTGGTTATTATCGCATCTGAATCTGCAGAAAAATTTAAGACCCCATTATTGTTCTCTATATGAATCCATAATTGAGATTGACATCCTTTAATTCTGTTTTCTTCAGTTTTATAATCTGATTCTAACTGAGTAAGCTCTTTACCAAGATCTATGATGTATTCGTATTTTTCCATCCAATCATCAAAAAATTCAAATTCCTCAATGATTTCATCTTGTAACTCTACAATAGTCATACTGGTTGATTTTTCGGCAAAGTTAGACGTTTTTTCTTATTTATAATCATTTTAAGCTCAGTAGTTTTATCAACACTAGAGAATACAAAGACAAAAAAAAAGCGCTTTTGAGAATCCTCAAAAGCGCTTTTAAATATTATGTTGTATTTCTTATTTAGAAACTAAGAATTTTTGAGTGTAAACTCTATTGTTCTTTGTTATTTTCGCGAAATAAACTCCATTAGATAATTGACCAGCAATTGCTTCAATTTGAACTTTATTTTCACCTTCTCCAAATCCATTAGAAAGACTTCCATATGTTTTTCCGATAATATCAACTATTTCAACAGATACATTAGATGCATTGTCTAAGTTAAACTGAACAACAGCATTACCATTGTTAGGGTTAGGATAAACACCTATAGAGTTTTCAAATACAATCTCCTCTTGTCCAAGTGGAGCGTTTGAAATATTAACATTATCAAAGTAGAAATAGTTACCGTGACGTCCAAAATATTCAATACGAATATAAACCTCTTCTTTATCTCTAAATGAAGGTGGTAAATCTACACCTACTGTTTTCCATTCATTATCTTCTGGGTAAAAGTCTACATACTGAATTTGACCACCGTTGGTTGTCATTCCTTCAGCTTCAACTTCATTCCCAATACAAGGATTTGTTGAGTTTTGATATAATACTTTCCATGCACCAGTACAAGTCGTTCTGTATGAAAGAATAAATCTATCATCCGTATCCGGTTGTTTTTTCACATATGCATAATCAAAAGAGAACGTTGCTCCACTTGTTAAAGCTTCCGTATTTAAAGTTTTAAACACTAATGACTGAACATCAGCTTCATCATTTAAGTAAGATGCAACACGTAAACCTCCAATTTCACCATCAGCTGGACTTCCAATTTGAGTATAACTCCATCCATCTACACCATCTTCTGATAATGCTGAAACAATATTGTTTGGTCCTGCAATAGAAGCATAGTGTGTAAAATTAGCATATAATGGTGCTACTAATTCTGCATCACTTGAGAAAACATGAATTAAATCTTCAGATACTTTCGTTGTTGTACCGTTTGCATTAGTAACGTCTAATTGTACAGTATATGTTCCTGGCTCTGTAAATTCTACAGTAGGACTTTTTGTAGATACACTAGCAACATTAGATCCTGGGAATGACCAAGTATACGTTGAACTGCTCGTTGTATTTGTAGAAACATTTGTAAACTCAATATCACCACCAGCACAAATAAATCTTCTGTCAACCATATAATCAACAGCAGGCTTTAAAGATCCAGCATCAAAACTTTCAGAAACTCCTGTAGCAACCAGGTTTTCTTCAGACCAGATGTTAGCTCTATAAATGTCCATTGCAGCACGCATTCTTTCAACTTGTCCAAAAGTGAATAAACTCATACAAGCATCTGTTGCGTAATCCATATAGTTCATAAACATGTCTCCATGTAAAGTTCCTAGTTCTCCCTCTTCAACAAAAGTAGGGCAGTTATTATTTGTTCTATTTCCTTGGTTAGGTGTATCAAATACATCATCTGAACCTGCACTAATGATTGAATACTCTGTATCTTCATCGTAGTCAGCATCAAAAATTTGTGTTCCATCAGCTCTTGTATCATCATCTCCCCAAATGTGTCTTAGGTTTAACCAGTGACCAGCTTCATGTGTTAAAGTTCTACCTAATGTTATTGCACTACCTTGATTACCAAGATATTCATCTCCTAATACAACACCATCCGTTTCTGGAGACATTGCTAATTGACCTGGAAACTGTGCAAATCCTAAAATAGTACTTCCTCCTGTAGCAGGAATTACATCTACACTCCAAATATTAAAATACTTAGAAGGATCCCATTGTTTAACAGATTTCATGTTATTACGCCAAGTATTATAAGATACTGCTCCTGGTTCTTCACTAGCAGACCTCATTGTTGAACGGTCAGAATACACTCTATTAATACCTGTAGTTGGATTACCGTTAGGATCTAATCTCGCTAAACGAAATTCAATTCTAGCATCTGCAGCAACATAACGTCCTGGTTCTCTTTCAAACATTGCTATGTTAACAGCAGGAATGTTTGACATTTCAGAAACAGCATGTCCGTTATTACTATTTACAACCACTAATGAAGGATCAGTTGTACTTGTATCAATACTAGTCGTTACATTTCCTCCAAAATTATTATCAATTGCTGTTTTAACAGCATCTCTTACTTCTTCTTGAGTTGTTAAACCATCTATTTCAACTTCAGCAAAAGAGATCGATTCTCCATTAGTAGGCTCTACTAAAGGAACAGTTCCGAAATCATCATTTGTGAAATAGATAACAAATTTATCTCCACTTGGAATATTAAACTCAAAATCTTCAGCATCTGTAGGACCAGCTTGAAGAAGAATATATTTTTCTACACCAGCTAAATCATTAACATCATCAAAAGCAAATGTTAAAGATGTAGAATCTGCAGTATATTTAAATGGTTCAGGAGTATTTGCAGCTGTTGCATTTTGTCTTCTGAAATCCTCATTTAATACTTCTATTTGACTTTCAATTTGAGCTACAGATAAATTGTAGTTTCTTTCGTCATGTAAAATATGAAAAACAACAGGAATGTAACGTACAATCTTATCTAAAGAGTCAGCAGCTAACCTTGCATTTGAGAAACTAGCAGTTCGCTTATTTCTTAAATGTTGATTAAAAGCTTCGTTATCCGCTTTAAAAGCTTTTAATACCTCAGGTTGATCTTCATATCTCTCATAAGCCGACTGAAGGGTACTTCCACACTCATGCTCTTGAGCCTGACCAGCAAGCCCCATCGATAAGCCAAGAAGAAGGAATAAACTTCTATTCATAGTATTTGTTTTTTTAAGTATAGACCAAATGGAAAAATCATCCATTCTCCAAACTTACTACTTTTTATATAATTTTAACATATTAATAATCGTAATTCTTGCAATTTGAATTAAAAAATGTTATTTATTACTACATTATAATAAAGTTACAATAAAAGGAATAAGATTGGCTTAAAAATTGTGGCTGTAAAAAATATCTGTAGAAAAAATATAAATATGCGACCTTGGAAGGACTCGAACCCTCAACCCTCAGAGCCGAAATCTGATATTCTATCCAGTTGAACTACAAGGCCAATTTTGTTTGCTAATATAATATTTTTTCGTTCTTTCGTTATATCTATTATTTATCTTAGTCTATACGTAATCATGAAATATCGCATTTTACCTTTCATTCTATTGTTAGCAAATTCTTTAACAGCTCAAATTAAAGTTGAAGAATGGAGAGATCATTTAAATTACAATACACTAATTGACCTCATTGAAAAAGACAATAGAATTATTGCCGCTTCAACAACGGCTTTATTCTATATGGATAAAACCACTAAAGAAATTAATCATTTTTCAACTTTAGACGGACTAAGTGAAATTGAAATCACGAGTCTTGCATACGATAAGACTAGAAACATTATCTTAATAGGATATAAGAGTGGAAATCTAGATGTTATTATTGACGGTGAAATAAAAAATATTCCAGAAATATTAAATACAACCAACATTACAGGAAGTAAACAAATAAATCATATTCAAATTGAAGATAATTACGCCCTACTAAGCTGTAATTTTGGAATCATAAAATTTGATTTAGAAAAAGTAGAGATTTCTGATACTTATAAACTAGGTGTTAACAACACCAATAAAGCCGTTCAACAAGCTACGGTTTTTAAAGATACCATATATGCTGCAACTGATCATGGAATATTTAAAGCCTATGCTGATCATCCACTATTAAGCTTTTCTGATAATTGGTCAAAAATGCATTTTAAAGGTGTATTACCAGATTCTTCAGATATTAATACAATAGCTTCTACATCGGATTATTTGATGTTTAATTGGACAAGCGTAAACTCTATAGAAGATAAACAATATGTCTATGAGAATAACCAATTAATAATCTCACCGTCTAATAATAACTTCAAAGTCAATTCATTAAAATCTGAAAATAATAAAATATTACTTTCAGGACTTTATAATTCTAGATTATACAATAGTTCAACAAATTTTGAAAACCTAATTATTCATGGAGACTTAAATTTCACAAATTCAATTGTAGGAATTGATGGTAGCTATTGGTTCACAGATGTTTCAAGAGGATTAATAAAAGCTGACCCTGCAGGATTTCAATCGTATTTTCCTCACGGTCCTAAATCAACAAATATTTCTAAAATAATTAGCGACCAAAATGAAATAATAATTACCCATGGTGGTAAACATGACAGTTATGCTCCAAAATATAGTAGAGATAATTTTTCAATCTATAAAGATAATATTTGGACATACTATCCTACTGACCCTATTATTGATGAAAGGGATGTAACTGCATTTGCACAAGATCCACTAAATCCAGAAAACCAATGGTCTACAACATGGGGATTAGGATTACTGAAATATACCGATTATTCATCTCCTGAAGTGTATACTCAAAATAATTCGACTTTGGCTCCACGAGATTTTGGAGAGGAACAGTATTTATTATCTGATCTTAAATTTGATAATAAAGGAACACTTTGGGTATTGTCTTCACAAAGTCCACGTGCATTAATATCAAAAGACAAAGATGACAATTGGGAATACTATAATTTTGGATCATTGCTTCCAACAATTACACATACGAAACGATTAGAAATTTTTAATCAATTAAATCAAAAATGGATTATTCCAGAAGGAGATGGAATATTGGTTTTTGATGAGTCTCAAACAAGTTCTAAAGTCAAACAACTAAACACATCCAGTAATTCTGGTAATCTTCCATCTCTCAAAGTAAACTGTGCAACAATAGACCACAATGGGAAAGTTTGGATTGGTTCTGAAGAGGGTTTGTCTGTAATTCTAACCCAAGAAATATATTTAATGGTGGAGATTATTCTGCCAATCATATTTTAGTATTTTTTGATGGAAAC